>CACWJS010000073.1 GCA_902761275.1 uncultured bacterium
CCCGTGTTCGTCGACGTAGACGCATGGGACAAGCTTGCAGAGCTCTGCGGCCAGTTTCTCGTCAAGGGAAGCCCGGTCCTCGTCGAGGGCCGCCTTCAGATGGACACCTGGGAGAAGGACGGAGTCAGGCACCAGAAGCTCAAGGTCAGGGCCATAGCGGTCAAGTTTCTTGCGCCGAGGGGCGAGACGCGCGTGCAGCAGCCCGCGGGCGCCCAGCGGCCGGAACCCCCGATGCCCCAGCCCAATGCGCTGGAGTCCGATCCCGACGACATCCCGTTCTGATACGACAATCTAAAAAGGAACCACTAAAATGGCTTTCAAGAAATCCAACAGCTCGGCAGGCGAGGAATTCGCCGCCCGCAAGCGTCCCGCGCTCGGCCCGAACGACCAGATCGACGTGAACGACATCGAGACGCTCAAGTACTACATCACCGACTACGGCAAGATCCTGCCTGCGCGCATCACCGGCGTCACCGCCGCGCAGCAGCGCCAGATCCGCCAGGGCGTCAAGCGCGCCCGTAACATGGGCCTCATGGCCTAAGCGGAAGGAGACATGCCATGCATATCGAAGTGATGCTTATGGACAACGTGAAGAAGCTCGGCAAGGCCGGCGAGATCGTCAAGGTCGCCCCGGGCTACTTCCGCAACTATCTCGCCCCCAAGGGGCTCGCCTCCGTCGCGACCGAGGCCGCGAAGCGCCGTCTCAAGAAGCTTGAGGCCGAGCGCGCCGCCCGTGCCGCCGAGGAGAAGAAGGCAGCTCTCGCGATCGCCAAGAAGCTCGAGGGTCTCGCCCTCACCGTTTCCGCCAGCACGACGGACGGCAAGAAGCTCTACGGCGCCGTCAGCGTGACCGACCTCCTCGCGGCCATCGAGGCCCAGCGTGGAGTCAAGATCGAGCGCGGTCAGTTCTCCCTCGAGGAGTCGCTGCGCGAGGTCGGCGAGTACGAGGCCAAGATCGATCTCGACCACGGCGTCTTCGCCAAGTGCAAGATCACGATCCTGGACGAAGGCGCGACCGCCTAACTCCAGGGGCGAATCTCGCCCAAGTCGCCGCTGCGAAGTGCGCCACCCCGGCGCCATCGCGGCGGCGATTCATTTTCATTTGGCTAATGCATGGTATGCATAAATCCATAAATCCATATTGCGTTTTGATAAGGCGTTTGGTATAATCATTGCCATGAGAACGACATTGGACATACCCGATACAATGTATCGCAGGATAAAGACACGGACGGCGCAAGAAGGCAGCACCGTGCGCGCCATTACGCTTGTTTTGTATTCGCAGTGGCTTGGTGATGAGCCGAAGGTTCAGACTTTGCGCCGCAGTGCCGCGCGAAAGAGAAGAGCCCCATCGTGGTTCGGCAGCGTCAAGGTCGACGAAAGCCTTCCGCATGACATGGAGTCTATTCGCAAAAGCATAGCTTGCCATCACGGAGAGTGACATATGACCTTTGGACTCGACACGTCAGTTGTGCTTCGGCTCTTGACGGGGCAGCCGCAGGATTTGGCTGCAAAGGCGCTTGAGCGATATCAAGACGGCATTGCCGCCGGCGATGATTTCTCGGTCAGCGATCTTGTAGCCGCCGAATCATATTATGCCATTCAGCATCATTATGGAAAGTCCAAGGAAGAAGCACTTGATGCGCTTAGAAGCTTCTCGTCTGGGGATGGCATATCGTTTTCCCAGAATTTTGAGGCAGCCATTAATACGCCCAATATCCATAAGGCCAGCCCGGGTTTTGTAGATAGGATGTTGGTTTCCGGTTATGGGGAGAATGGTCAGATTACTCTCTCTTGCGAGAAATCTTTCCGTCGCCTGCCAGGCACCGAAGTCATATCTTAAATATTTGTACTCCATGAGGAAGGTGGTTGTCTTTGTCACAGCGCGTCCGTGGTGGGGCGAGTTGGCTGTCCTGTGCGGGTTTGCCTGACATCGTGCGGTCACGGTTGCCCGAAACAAAGCCGCACACTGGAAGGCAAACCAGCACGGATCAGCACGGAATAGCCACTACAAGAAACACCCCGAAAAGACGGCTAAAAATATACGAAAATAGGCGAATTTTTAGTCACCGAAGAGGGCTGAAAAATGGTATAATATTCACATCCAAAAAGGATGCGAAAAATGGCTGAAGAACAGGGCAATTACAACGCCGAAAACATACAGGTTCTCGAGGGCATGGAGGCCGTCCGCAAACGCCCCGCGATGTACATCGGAGACACGGGCGAACGCGGCTACCACCACCTGGTCTACGAAGTGGTCGACAACTCGATCGACGAAGCTCTCGCGGGCTACTGCTCGATGATCGACGTCATCATCAACCCGGACGGCTCTCTCACTGTCCAGGACAACGGCCGCGGCATCCCGGTCGACATGCACCCGACCCAGCACAAGCCCGCAATCGAAGTCGTGCTCACGATTCTCCACGCCGGCGGCAAGTTCGACGGCTCCAACTACAAAGTCTCCGGCGGCCTTCACGGCGTCGGCGTGAGCTGCGTGAACGCGCTTTCCGACTGGATGAAGGTCGACGTCAAGCGCGACGGCAAGATCCACCATATTGAGTTCTCGCGCGGCCATGTCACGAAGCCGCTCGAGGTCGTGGGCGAGTGCGGCGACGAGACGGGCACAAAAGTTACCTTCTTCCCCGACCATACGATATTCTCCTGCCGCGCTTTCAAGTGGGAGATCCTCTGCGCGCGACTCCGCGAGCTCGCCTTCCTCAACAAGGGGGTGACGATACACTTCCGCGACGACGAAGGCGAGGCGCATCATGAAGAGACTTTCCACTACGACGGCGGCATAGACGAGTTCGTCGAATACCTCAACCAGAACAAGAAGCCGCTCTCGCCCGTCATCCACTTCGAAGGCGCGAAGGAGGGTACGACCGGCATGGTGCAGGCAGAAATCTCCCTCCAGTACACCGACAGCTACTCTACGCTCGAGCAGACCTACTGCAACAACATCCACACCATCGAGGGCGGCACTCATCTTTCCGGCTTCCGCCGCGCGCTCACAGCGACGATCAAGAAGTACGGGCTCGACAACAAGCTCCTCAAGGAGAAGGAGTTCGATTCGCTTACGGGCGACGACATGCGCGAGGGTCTCACCGTCGTCGTCAGCGTCAAGGTTCCGCAGCCGCAGTTCGAAGGCCAGACGAAGACGAAGCTCGGCAACGGCGAAGTAGATGGCATCGTCGGCTCGATTGTGTCCGACAAGCTGATGACTTTCTTCGAGGAGAATCCCTCGATCGCCAAGATCGTCATCGAAAAGACGCTTCTTGCTGCACGTGCCCGCGAGGCCGCACGTGCCGCCCGCGAGTCGACGAGGCGCAAGGGCGTGATGGACGGCCTCTCGCTTCCTGGCAAGCTCCGCGACTGCTCTGAGCGCGATCCCGCGAAGACAGAGCTCTTTCTCGTCGAGGGTGATTCAGCAGGCGGTTCTGCGCAGACCGGGCGCGACCGCGCGACGCAGGCGATTCTCCCCTTGCGCGGCAAGGTGCTCAACGTCGAGAAGGCGCGCATCGACCGCATGCTCGCGAACGCCGAGATAAGGACTCTCATTACCGCGATTGGCTGTGGCTTCGGCGAGGAGTGGGATGTCTCCAAGGCGCGCTACCACAAGATCGTCATCATGACCGATGCCGATGTCGACGGCGCGCACATCAGGACGCTTCTTCTCACGTTCTTCTACCGCAAGATGCCCGAGCTCATCGAGAAGGGATATGTCTATCTCGCGCAGCCGCCGCTTTACAAGGTTGAGCGCAAGAAGAAGATCGAATACGTCCTCACCGACGGCGAGCTTACCCAAAAGCTTCTCACGCTCGGCCTCGACGATTTCGAGGTGAAGGGCAAGGATGGCTCGGTGCTCGACGCCGAGAAGGCGAAGGAGCTGATGATGCTTCTCGCCGAGATCGAGGCGACTTGCAAGATGGTCGAAGAGCGCGGCTTCAGGCCTGAAGAACTCGTGCGTGACGAGACGGCGACGGGCTCTGGCGCGTCGATGCTCAAGAAGGAGTTTTCGTCGCTCTCAGCATACGGCTACGGGCCTGACGACTACTTCGGCCCGCCGTCGCTTACTGGCGCGGCACCTGCGAGCGGAAAGCTTAAGAAGCTTCTCGACGATGTGCGCGCACACGGCAAGCAGGGGCTTTCGATCTACCGCTTTAAGGGCCTTGGCGAAATGGACGACACCGAGCTCTACGAGACGACGATGAATCCGGCGACGCGGCACATGCTCCGCGTGAAGCTGAACGACGCCGTTGCCGCAGACCAGATGTTCTCGCTTCTCATGGGCGACGAGGTCGAGCCCCGCCGCAAGTTCATCGAGGACAACGCGCTCAATGTCCGCAACCTCGACTTCTAACCGCGTCCTTGTTCTTGGCAATGGGTCGAGCGGAAAGGCCGCGGCGGCGCTTGCCGAGTCTCAAGGTCGGCAGGTCGAGTTTGCAGACGGTGTCGGGCTTGTCGTAGCGAGCCCTGGCGTGCGCGTAATGAGCGAGCTTGAGTATGGTTGCCGCGAGCTTAAGCGCCTCGGAGTGAAGATGCTCGCGGTCACCGGCTCTAAGGGAAAGTCGAGCGTAGTGAAGCTTGTCGCGGACGCGCTTAACCTCGCGGGGTTTCACGCGACGCCGTGCGGCAACTACGGGCTCCCGGTCTCGGAGCTCGCGCTATCTCTCCAGCACGCAGCACCAAGCACCCAACAATGGGCAGTCGTAGAAGTATCGTCGTTCATGATGGAGACGACGAACCTCCCGCCCGGGACGTTCGAGGCGGCGGCGATACTCAACCTTCAGGAAGACCATCTTGATCGTCACGGTTCAGTTGAGGTCTATCACGCGCTGAAGCGGCGGCTTCTGGCGATGACGCGCCCCGGCGAGGCGCACGACATGACGATCTACGACGGGCACCGTTTTCTGGAAAGCGTATGCAAGGACGGTCCGGACGAGCTCTACGATGGATCGTATTTCGACAATCCGGTGCTCTCTCGCAATGCACTCGCGGCGTGCTTCCTGCTTTTCGCCGCGGGCGTGGACGAGAAGACGATTCGCCGCGCGTTCCTCGCCTTCGAGCCGCTGCCGCACCGCATGCAGACCGTCGCAGAGATCGACGGCGTCCGGTATGTCGACGACTCCAAGGCGACGTCGATCGCGGCGCTTGTCGCCGGCGTGAAGATGGTTCCGAAGCCGTGGGTCTTTAGTTCCGGGCGGAACGTCCGCCTCATCGCAGGCGGGCTACCCAAGGGTGACGACCCGAAAATCGCCTTGCCCATCTTGACAGAGCGGGTCAAAAAAGTGTATCTTATTGGACAAAGCGCGGAGTTGTTCTGTTCGGCCTGGAAGGACGCCGTGGACTGCGAGGTCTGCGAAACACTTGACAGGGCCGTGGAGACGGCGAGGCGCGAAGCGGAGAAGGGCGATACGGTGCTCCTTTCGCCTGGAACCGCGAGTTTCGATCAGTTTCAAAGTTTCGGGGAGCGCGGAGACGTCTTCGCGTCACTCGTAAAAAAAGAAGGACAAAAAACAACATGAACAAGCTCGGCATCGTTCTCGGAATCGCCGCGGTCACTGTTATCGCAGGCTGCAAGGATCCCAACTATCAGCGCAAGGCGTCGAAAGACGAGGTGAAGGACATCGGGACGCAGGTCGAACAGCAGCCTGTGCCTGACACGCCCATCGTGGTCGAGGAGAAGCACTGCACTTGCCCGCCCGGCACGAAGCACACCGAGCCCTGCCAGTGTGGCGCGCCCGACTGCCAGTGCGTCGTCGTCAAGAAGGAAGTCAAGCCGCTTCCTCCGCCGGAGCCCGAGTACACTGTATACATTGTGCAGCGCGGCGACTATCTCGCGAAGATCTCGAAGAAGTACAACGTGACGATCAACTCGATCAAGCGTCTCAACAACCTCAAGGACGACAACATTCGCATCGGGCAGAAGCTCAAGCTCCCCGGCAAACTTGAGATCGGCGAGCAGAAGGTTCCCGAAGGGGCGTTTGCAAAGGACACGAAGTCCTCGGCCAAGAAGCCCTACGCTGCCTATACTGGCGCGACGAAGGAATATGTCGTCAAGTCCGGCGATACGCTCGGGGCGATTGCATATGGCAACGGCATCAACATCCGCCAGCTCAAGGAGCTCAATGGTCTCACGTCCGACTCGCTCAAGATCGGCCAGAAGCTGAAGATCCCCGCCGAGAAGGTCGTCACCCCCAAGAAGGTCGAGACCAAGCCAGCTGAGAAGAAGGTTGTCGAGCCAGAGGTGAAGGCGCCCGCAGAGCCACCTGCCGAAGCTCCTGCCGTGGCTCCCGTCGAGGCGCCTGCAGAAGCGCCTACTGCGGCTCCTGTCGAGGAGGTCGCACCGACGCAGACCTACACGGTGCAGGAGGGTGACGATCTCACCGATGTTTCGATCCGCTTTGGCGTTAGCGCCGCTGCGGTGCGCGAGCTCAACAACCTCGGCGAGAGCGACAAGCTCGTCGCCGGGCAGATACTCAAACTCCCTGCCGACGCGCAGCAGCAGTAACGCGAAGTGCGCAAGTCCGCACTATTTGCATTTGCCCTGGTTGTCGCGGCTCTCGTGGCGCTGGGGCTAATTGTTCTCTCCAGCGCAAGCGAGGCGAACGGCGTACGGCTCCACAAAGACGCCTACTTCTTCCTGAAGAGGCAGTTTATCTATCTTGCTGTCGGGATTGTCGTAGCGGCGGTAGCGGCTGTTGTCGATTACCACAGGTGGCGCGATGTCCCGGGGCTCGCTTGGTTCGCTTACATTGCAGTTGCAATTCTCCTGCTGTTCGTGTTCCCTCAGCTTGGCGGGCGAGCGATCAACGGGTCGTACCGTTGGATAAAGCTCGGGCCTGTCAACTTGCAACCGAGCGAGTTTGCAAAGCTCATGACCGTCATCATACTTGCCGTGTGGCTTGATCGCGCGGCATGGCGCGTCGAGCTTTTCGTGAAAGGGCTTGTCATACCGTGTCTGCTTATCGCTGTCTACTCTGGGTTAGTCATCAAGGAGCCGGACTTCGGGTCTGTCATGGTGATCGGCGCGGCAGGCGGGCTCGTGATGCTTGTTGCGGGTGTGCGGCTTAGGCACATAATCCCCGCGGGGCTCATTGGCGCCGCTGCGGCCGGTGTCATCATGTGCTTCAACGAAAACCGCATGAGGCGGATTATGGCGTTTGTCCATTCCGTCTTTGGTGGCGGACAGGAGGTGGTGGAGAAGGTCACTACTGCGAATATGGATCCTGCCGCCTATCAGGCCCATATGGCGCTTGTTGCGATAAAGAACGGCGGGCTTTGGGGCGTGGGCTTGGGCGAGTCTATGCAGAAGCAGGCCTATCTTCCGGAATGTCATACCGATTTCATCTTCGCCGTCGGCGCCGAGGAGCTCGGGCTTTTCTTCTCCATAGCGGTGATCGTCCTCTTCCTTGCGTTCTTCTGCATCGCGGTTTATATTGCGCGCAACGCCTCCGACAGGTTCGGGCGCTTTCTCGTGATCGGCATGGCGTTCATCATATTCTTCCAGGCCGTGTTCAACCTTGGCGTCGTGTGCGAGGCGCTGCCTACCAAGGGCATGGCGTTGCCGTTCTTCAGCTACGGCGGCACTAACCTCCTTAGCGCATTCTTCGCCGTTGGCACAATTCTTTCCGTCGGCATCCATTCCTATCGCGACAAGAAGCGCGTCCTCGCGCGAAGCGTCCTCATGAGGTGACGCCATGCCGTCCGCGCATCCAGAGTTCACCGTCTCGTCGCTGACGTCCGCCTTGAAGCGCACGATAGAAGGTGGCTTTTCTAAGGTCGTCGTCGAGGGCGAGGTGAGCGGTTGGAAGCGCTATCCGTCGGGCCACTGCTACTTTACTCTCAAGGACGAGGGCGCGCAGATTTCCGCGGTGATGTTTGCGGGACAGTACGAATCGAGCTGCAAGCGACACTCTGAACTTGCTGCCGGGCTCAAGGATGGTGCCAAAATCAAGGTCTTCGGCAACGTGACCGTCTATCCGCCACGCGGCAACTACCAGATTGTCGTCCTTTCCGCGATGCTCGCGGGGCTTGGCGACCTGATGCAGAAGTATCTCGAGCTCAAGGCGAAGCTCGAGGGCGAAGGGCTGTTCGACCCCGCGCGAAAGCGCGCGCTTCCCTCGATGCCTCGGCGAATCGGAATCGTCACGAGCGAGGCCGGTGCCGTGATACACGACATGTGCACTGTGCTTACTCGAAGGTTTCCGAATCTCGAGATACGGCTCTTCCCCGCCCAGGTGCAGGGCGCTGACGCGCCGAAGACGATCATCGCCGGCATTGAGTACTTCAACCGCGAGGACTGCGACTTCAAGTCCGACGTGCTCATCGTCGCGCGCGGCGGCGGCAGCTTCGAGGACCTCTTTTGCTTCAACGACGAAGCGCTCGTTCGCGCTGTCGCGGCGTCGAAGGTGCCGACTATTTCCGCAGTAGGCCACCAGACGGACTACACGCTCTGCGACTTCGCGGCAGACGTCCGCGCCGGGACTCCGTCGATCGCCGCTGAGATTGCAGTTCCCGTTCTTGCCGACCTTCGTGCGCAGATTGCGTCGTTTGACTCGCAACTTGCAAAGGCGCTTCGCGCGAAATACGAATGGTTTGCGCAGAGGACGGACCACCTTTCCTCCGCGCTCGTTCCAGCTCTCCAGGCGAGGGCCGCCGATGTCGCGCATCGCATAGACTCGCTGTCGAGCGCGCTAGGATCTTCCGTTGTCCTCGGCTTTACGAGGCGAGAGGCCGCTTTTGACAGGGCCAGGGAAAAACTTGCATTGCTTTCGCCGTATTCAGTACTTGACCGCGGCTATTCGCTCACGACGGACAAGGATGGCGCAGTCGTGAAGTCCGCAGATCAGGTTTCTTGCGGTGATGCGCTGCATACGCGTCTTGCAAGCGGGGAGATCGTAAGCGAAGTTCGCTCCTTAAAAAGGAATACATAGACATGCAAATCACAAAACGCGATTTTCTGAAGAAGCTCGGGCTTGGCGGCGTGGCGTTTGCCACCGGTGCGGCGTTTGGCGACGAATACGTTCCCGACAAAAGCCGTCTCCCCGAGGGCAGCTGCGGCGATCCCGAGAACGTCTGGTTTGGTCAGCATATCTTTCCGCTCGATCATACGATGACAGATTTGCCTAGCGCCTTTCTGAAGGACGGCAAAGTCTTCCAGCCGGCACGCGAGCTGCCGATTTTCCACGAGACTGACGTCGTTGTCGTCGGCGGAGGTCCTGCGGGATTCGCCGCCGCCGTGTCGGCCGCAAGGACAGGCGCGAAAGTCGCCCTCGTGGAGCGCTATGGGTCGCTTGGAGGCCTTTTCACTAACGGTATGGTGCTTATTGTCCTTGCGACCTGTGCCAATAACGACGGCAACTGGAACCTTGTAACGCGCGGTGTGTGTGAGGAGTTCATGCTTCGCGCGGGTAAGCTCGGGAAGATATTCTGCAACCCACCTGAACCCGCTTGTCCTAAACAGCAGTGGCTGCCGACGATAGATCCCGAGGCCGCCAAGGTGATTATGGACGAAATGATTGCCGAGAACAAGGTGGAGATGTTCTTCCATTCCTGGGGTGTCGACGTGATTCAGGACGGAGACGCCGTGAAGGGCGTTGTCTTTGAGTCAAAGCAGGGCCGCCAGGCGATTCTCGCGAAGCAGGTTGTCGACTGCACTGGCGATGCAGACATGCTCTTCCTTGCTGGTGGCGACTACAGCCAGGTAACGTGCCCCATTTCGACCGTGTTCCGCTGGGCCAACATGGATACAATCAAGCCACGTAAGGGAGCCAAGTCAAGGTTCCCATCCCATGGCAACGAGGGAAATCCCGACGCTCGATGGGGGCATTGCGGCATGGAAACTGGCAACGGCCTTTCAGTTCGCGACCTCTCGCGACTCGAGGTCGCGTTTCGCCGCAAGAACTGGAACGATGTCCTTGAAATGCGCAGAACCCCTGGCTGGGAGAATGTCTACACGTCGAATTCCGCCTCGCAGATCGGGCCGCGTCAGTCACGGCTTATCGCGGCAGAGTACGTCATGGGACGCAAGGAGATTGTAGAGGAGAACGACAAGTTCTCAGATTGCATCGGCTGGTGCGGTTCAGACGGCCCTCACAAGGCGTTCCGCGTCTCGTACAGGCAGATACTGCCGAAGAAGGTCGAGAATATGCTCTGTGCAGGGCGCTGCCTTGGAAAGGGCGACTCGATTGACACCTTCCGCCTCATCGCGCCGTGCTTTATGACTGGCCAGGCCGCTGGCGTAGTGGCTGGGCTTGCGGTGCAGAAAGGTGTCACGCCGCGAGCTCTCGCGTATTCAGACATTGCAAAGGCTCTCGACGCGCAGGGCGTGTATCATGAGTAAGGTTGAAAAGTTGAAAGGTTGAAAAGTTGAAAGGTTGGAGAGTTGAAAAGTTGAAGAGTTGAAAAGAAAAGAGGCGTCCGTGATACGGGCGCCTCTCTTCTTGTCTTGACCTTGAAAATTCTTAGGCCTCGGGTTTGGTCTTCTTGAGACCAAGGCCGCGGCTTCCTTCCTTCCATTCCCCGCGCTTCTGGAGGAGGTTTACGCGCTCGAAACGCTTCAGGACGTTGCGCTTCGAGACGATCTTGCCGGAACCCTTAAGAGATGCATGCTGGCTCATTTTCTGCTATTCCTTTCGATTGCGGGAAGGGCTGCGGCTTTTTCGGGCTCAGCCTTCTTTTCAGACTCAGCTGCCGGGGCCGGCGCGGCCTTGGGCGTTTCCGGGGGCGGGAGCAGAGACTTGTATTCGCCTGTTGCCTTTATGTTGGCCTTGCGAAGAATGTCCTGCAGGAATTCGCCGATCTGCGAACGGCTGTCGCGGCTCTTGAGAAAGGCAATTACATCTGCCTCGTCGGGGACTGGATCAGGGTCTTGGGCCTTGCGCTCGGTGACATATATGAGGTGGTATCCAAACTTTGTCTTGATGGGGTTGGAAACAGTCTTGAGCGGCAACGAGAACGCGGCCTCCTCGAACTCCTTGACCATCTGTCCATGCACGAACGAACCGAGATTCCCTCCCTTTGCGCCTGAGGGACAGCCAGAGTGCTCCTTGGCGAGTTCGGCGAATTTTGCCGACTTCTCCTCGTCACTCACAGCATCGAGTGTTGCCTTGAGCTCTTTGATCTTCTTCTCGGCCTCCTCGTCGCTTGCCTCGCCTACGCCAGTCTTGACGAGTATGTGGCTAGCCGTGACGCATTCCTGGGTATGGGAGTTCTTTTCCTTGATGCCGTCGATGATCTTCTTTGCTTCGGCGGAGTAGTCGGTCGTGTTCTTCGAGGTGATTTCGCCCTCGATCATCTTTTCGATAAGCGCCTGGCCCCTGAGCTGCGTCAAGACGTAGTCCTTGCCGAACGGGAACTTCTCTGCGAATTCCTCAATGGTCTTTGGCGCGTCGGGGCGACCCTCGAACTGCTTTAGGAGCTTTTCGGTGAAGGCCTTGAAATCGTCGTCGCCGACCTTGTAGCCGAGTTCTGCCGCTTTCACCGCGAGTGCGTTGTCCATGATGAAGCCCTGTGCCACCTGTGCGGCAATCATGCGCTTATGGTATGCGAGTTGCTCGGCGGGGATCTTGTCGCCGTCCTTCGCAAGAGCGGCATTGACAATTTTGTCGATTTCGCCGCGGGTGAGGTTCTTCTCCCCGACGGACACCATCACTTCGTTCGGGTCTTCGGCGGGTGCGGCCGCCACGTCAGGGGCAACGTCGGTCGTTTCGTTCTTTGAGCATCCGGCGACAAGCGCCGCGGCGATAAGCGCCGTGCCTGCTATCTTAATCTTTGCCATCTTGTTTTCCTGTTCCTTCTTCGTTGTTGGAAATCATCCTCAGGACCGTCCGCCTCGCTTCCGGGGCAGAATCCAGGTGGAATGCATAGAATACACCAATTGCCCTTGCCGCGTCCAGTAGAATCTGCATATTTTTTTCGGCTTTCGGGTCGTCTATGCAGTGGGCAACCTCTTGTGAAATCGGCATTTGGCGCTCTCCGCGCAGGGAAAAAGAGCCAGCTTCTGCTTCGACCTCGGGCGAAAGCCCCGAAAGCGATAGGATTTCGAGCTCAAAGCCGAGGAGGGCGGCGACGAGGCGGCGCGGCGAATCCGCCGCGCCAGCGCAAAGCGAGTCGAGCGCATCCGCGAGGGTAGTGTGCCACGACTCCGATTCGCTTCCGTGCGGCGCGAGCGCCGCGACCTGCGCGCGCATGTGTTCTGCGAGAACGAGGGCTCGGTAGTTTGAGCGCAGATTTTCTCTCGTCGAGAGAGGGGAGCATTCGCGCAGGGCGTGGAGCTCGCCCTTTGCCCGTGAGTAGTAGACTATTTCGCACGTGTAGTTGAGGTCGTATTGCCCGAGGAACGCGCTCTTCGGCCGAACAGCGCCTTTGACGACTGTCGTAACGGGGCCGTCTGGAGTCATCCAGCGTACGACGTGGCTCGTCCTGGACCACGGCCGTATGTCGAGGCAGATGGCCTCTGTCTTCGTAGTTTCTCCGGCCATCTCAGATCGGCGTTCCTGTGAGCGTGTGGCCTTTGGCGCCCGTTATGCGAACGGTGACGAGCGACTTGCGCGGAGGGTGCGCGTGGGGGCATGTGCACCAGAGATATTCGGAAGTCCATCCGGAACAAGTGCCCTCGTCTTCCACGACTATTTCCGTTGTCTTGCCTATGAAGCGCCGTGCGAACGCGCTACGCTTTGCATCGGCCAGCGCAGACAACTTCTTTGCGCGGGACTTGCGGATTTCAGGCGGAACCGAGCCAGCCATTGACGCCGCAGGGGTGCCGGGCCTTTCGGAGAAGGAAAATACATGGACGCGCGAGAAGGGGTTGCGATCGAGCATGCCGAACGTCGCCATGAAGTCGAGATCGCTTTCGCTTGGGAACCCGGTCATTAGGTCGCATCCAATTCCGGCGTTTGGAATCTGTCGGCGTATTGCGCGGACAAGCTCGTCGACGTCATTTGCAGTGTAGGGCCTCTTCATCGCGACGAGAATTCTGTTTGACGCAGACTGTACGGGGATGTGGAGGAAGCGGCAGACGTTTGCCTTGCCGGACATGACTGCGACAACCTCAGCTGCGACGTCGGACGGTTCAAGGGAGCCAAGTCGGATGCGGCATTCTGGCGAGAGGGCGGCGAGCGCGTCCATGAGCTCTGGAAGGCGCTTCCCATTCGAGGCGTAAAGCGAAAGGTTGCAGCCAGTGACGACGATTTCGTGGTAGCCGACGTCGATGAAGCGTTTTGCCTTGTCGAGAACGGCATTGAAATCCACGGAAGACGACTTGCCCCTGAACTTTGGAACTATGCAGAACGTGCATTTTCCGGCGCAGCCGTCCTGCACCTTGAGATAGGCGCGGGCCGTCCGCGTGGGGATGGGTGTGCCGCCTTGCGCGTTTCTAAGGGAGATATGCGGCTGGGGCGCGGTGATTCTCGACGTGCGAGCGGCAGCGATGCAACCCTCGATCAAAAGCCGTGTGTTTGGATACTTCTTTCTTATGTGCGTTATGAGCTGTTCGCAGTCGCGCTGGGCGCGTTGCGTCACCGAGCAGCCGCGGACTACTATGACGTCGGCGTCAGAATGGCTGTTTGTAAGTTTCCATCCGCCAGCGAGATACTCGGCCTCCTGCTCAAGCGCCTCCGCGCGGTTCAGCCTGCAGCCGAACGTATCAAAGCAAACTTTCATGGTGGAAATTATACCATATTTTTGGTGGCTTACGAGGCTGTGACGCGAGCCGGGAAAACACGATATGGTATAATATTCACCTACGACATATAAACGCGAATGAAGTTTCACATCCATACATACGGCTGTCAAATGAACGTGCGCGACTCGGAGGCCGTCGAGTCGATGCTCGTGGCGGCGGGGCACGAGAAGGCCGCAGGCGAGGAAGACGCGGAGCTCGTCATCGTCAACAGCTGCACGGTCAGGCAGAAGGCCGAGGAAAAGGCCGTCGGTAAGGCGGGCAACCTGATTGCCGCGAAGAAGATCACTGGACTTATGGGCTGTGCCGTGAAGCGCCTTGGCGAAGACGTGTTCAAGAAACTCCCGAAACTCGACTTCGCCGTTGGACCGCGCGCAATCGGACTCATTCCGAAGATTGTCGCAGACGGGCGTTTCCCGCGGCTTGAACTTGGCGAGGATATGATGTCCGAGGCGCTTGCCGCGCATGTGAATGGCGGCTTCCAGGCGTTCGTCACGGTGCTCGTCGGGTGCGACAACCGTTGCAGCTACTGCATCGTTCCAGACGTGAGAGGCCACGAGTATTCGCGCCCTGCGCGGGAAATCGTCGCTGAAGTGCGCGCGCTTGCCTCGCATGGCGTGCGCGAAGTTTGCCTTTTGGGGCAGAGCGTCCTGCGCTATGGCAAGAGGAACACGGCGTGGGACGAGCGCGATGCGCCGAGCCCAGGCGGCTACACAGAGGCGTTTCCCCGGCTTCTCGAGGCGATCTCCGCAATTCCGGGGATTGCGCGCATCCGCTTCACCTCGGCGCATCCAAAGGGCTGCACCGACGAACTGCTGCGCGCCTATCGCGAGTTCCCGCAGGTCTGCCGCCATCTGCATCTTCCTGTTCAGTCTGGTTCCGACCGCGTCCTCGCGGAGATGGGGCGCCACTACACGCGCGAGGAGTATCTGGCCGCCGTCAGGAAGCTGCGCGACTTCGACCCGGAGTTCGCAATCACGACGGACGTCATCGTAGGGTACCCAGGCGAAAGCGAGGCGGATTTCGAGGAGACGCGTTCGCTCATGGAAGAGGCTGGCTTTGACAACTCCTTCGTATTCAAGTATTCGCCGCGCCCTGGCACGCGCTCGGCCGCGCTTCCCGACGACGTGCCGACGGCCGAGAAGGAGCGACGCGACCAGGTTCTTCTCGCGGATCAGGAAAGGCGCGGACAGTTGCGAAACGATGCGCTTGTCGGCACTGTGCGCGTAGTTCTTGTCGAAGGTCCGTCGAAGCGCAACAAGTCTCGCTGGTCCGGGCGAGACAGCGGCAACAGGATTGTGGTATGGGACGATCCGAGTGGAGTCTCCGCGAAGGCGGGAGACATGGTTCGCGTTGCGATAACCGAGGCGCATCCGCAGATTCTGATAGGAAAGATATGCTGACATCGGACTTCCGCTTCGGTCAAATGCATGCGGAGTCCATTGGGAATTTATGGTAAAATATAAGACGAAAGGGAAAGACATGACACAGAAACAGGTTCTACAGGCGTTCAAGGATACAGGCGCGCTTCTCGAAGGGCACTTTGAGCTCAGATCCAAGCTGCATTCCAACCGCTACTTCCAGTGCGCGAACGTTCTCAGGTTCCCGCGCATCGCGGAGAAGCTTTGCCGCGCAGTGACGCGCGAAGCGGTCAAGTCCGGGAAGCTCGGCAAGAAGATCGACGGCGTGATCTCGCCCGCGGTCGGCGGAATTCTCGTCGGCCACGAAGTCGCGCGCGAACTCAACGTGAAGTGCATCTTTGCCGAGAAGGTGCAGGGCAAGGGCGTTGACGCGACAGGCAAGCCAAATACAGTTCTCGCTCTCCGCCGCTTTTCTATCAAGAAGGGCGAGCGCTATGTCGTGGCAGAGGATGTCGTGACGAAGGGCGGGCGCGTCCAGGAGACGATCGATCTCGTGAAGGCGGCGGGCGGCAAGGTTGCTGGCGTCGTACTGCTCGTCGATCGTTCCGGCGGCAAGGTGAAGTTCGGCCGCATCCCGATGTTCTCGCTTATGCAGATGACTCCCGAGACTTGGACGGCCGCTGAGTGCCCGATGTGCAAGGCGGGGACGAAGCCCGTCCACCCGGGGTCGTAAGAAGTTTAAAGTTTAAAGTTTGAAGTTTAAAGTTGAGATGTATGTTCGATTCGGTTGAAGACTGCCTTGAGGCGCTTAAGCGCGGCGAAATCGTCCTCGTGACGGACGATGCAGACCGCGAGAACGAGGGCGACTGCATCTGCGCGGCGGAGTTCGCGACGTGCGAGAACGTCAACTTTATGGCAACTTTCGCGCGTGGGCTCATCTGCATGCCGATGAGCAGGGCGTGGTGCCGCAAGCTCGACCTTCCGCAGATGGTGGTTCAGAACACCGACAACCACCAGACCGCGTTCACCGTTTCGATCGACGCAACTTCGACGACGACTGGCATTTCCGCTGCGGAGCGCTCGATGACTGCGCTTGCCTGCGTCAGCGACGGCGTGAAACCGTCTGACTTCAGGCGTCCTGGCCATATGTTTCCGCTTGAGGCGCGCGAGGGCGGTGTCTTAAAGAGGGCCGGCCACACCGAGGCGACGGTAGACCTCTGCCGTCTCGCGGGGCTCAAGGAAGTCGGGCTTTGCTGCGAGATAATGAAGGACGACGGAACGATGGCTCGTCTCGACGACGTTGCCGCGTTTGCGAAACGCCACGGCCTCAAGATGATGACGATAGCCGACCTAATCGCCTATCGCCGCAAGGTCGACAAGCTCGTCGAGAAGGTCGAGGAAGTTGATCTTCCGACCGACCACGGCCATTTCCGCCTAAGCATGTACAAGAGCCGCATCACGGGGCTTGAGCATCTTGCGCTCGTGAAGGGGAAAGTTGACGACGGCGCACCTGTTCTCGTACGCGTCCACTCAGAGTGCTTCACCGGCGACGTCCTCGGTTCAGAGCGCTGCGACTGCGGGCCGCAGCTCCACACCGCGATGGAGATGGTTGAGCGCGAGGGTCGCGGAGCCGTTCTCTACATGCGCCAGGAAGGGCGCGGAATCGGGCTTGAGAACAAGCTTCATGCCTATCGCAAGCAGGAAGAGGGGCTCGATACCGTCGAGGCGAATGTCGCGCTTGGCTTTGCGCCTGATCTCCGCGACTATGGCGAAGGTGCGCAGATTCTCGAGGATCTCGGCATAAGCAAGGTTCGACTCATGACGAACAATCCTTGCAAGGTGAAGGGGTTGGACGGGTATGGTATCGAGATTGTTGAGAGAGTGCCGATTGTGATTCCTGCAAACGCCCACGACAAGCGCTATCTTGACACCAAGCGCGAGAAGATGGGCCATATCCTCTAACGTGGAAGTTTTTTGACTTCCGGCGTGCCGCCCGACGGTTCGCGGGGCTCTCGTTCGGCTCCAGGTCCGCGACGGCTTTTGCACATCAGACAATATGCCGTATTTAGTCTGCCATGCCTCGGCGTCTATCACTGGTTGCGTACGCAAGTCACTCTTACGCCTGCGGCCTTCCGCCTACCTCACCCGCGACCATCGGCTCGGCGCGCCGACATCCCTGCGGGATGTGTCAAAAAAGTTTCCTTCGCTCCACCGCCTCACTCGGTGCAGGCTAGTCTGGTTTATGGTATAATTTTCTCCATGGAAACAAATACGAAGATTGGCTGCATGGCCGGATGCCTTGCTTCTATCGGCATTCTCACGATTGGCGCTTTTTTGTTCGTGATAATAATGTCGTTTGTCTTAAAAGGGTGCGCGGAGATGCAGGCGGACACGCAAGATGCAATCGCCATCGTGCCGCAGGACTCGAATCAGTTCAAGAAGGTCTGGCTTTCGGGCGATGGCGACGAAGATGCGGCACATGTGCTGAAGATTCGCATAAGCGGAGTCATGACCTCAAGAATTGACCGTCCAGTATTCGGCACGATCGACGACACAAGCGCGCCTACGGCGCTGCGCAAGATCAAGGCGGCGATAGACGACGAGTCGATCGACGGACTCTACTTGGAGATCGATACCCCCGGCGGCGGCGTTACGCTGGCGGACGAACTGCACGATGCCATTCTCCGCTTCCGTAAGTCTTCCGAGGGACGCTTTGTGTTCGTGCACATGGGCGACCTATGCTGCTCCGGCGGATACTACACCGCGGTGGGCGCTGACTGGATCATGGCGCGCCCAACCACGCTCACCGGTTCCATCGGCGTAATAATGAGCACCTTCAACATAGCGGAACTGGCGCACAAGATCGGCGTTACAGACGTGACCATCGCATCTGGGGAGAACAAGGACCTGCTGAACCCCCTCAAGCCCGTAAAGCCCGAGCACGTCAAGATACTCGAAGAGCCGATTAAGCAGCTCTACGAACGTTTCGTTGGAATAGTGGCCGAAGGCAGGGACTTGCCTATCGAAGTCGTCCGCCAACTTGCCGACGGACGCGTCTTCACCGCAGACGATGCTTTGAAGCACAAACTGGTGGACAGCATTGGGCACGAAGACGAGGCCATAGAGCAGATCAAGAAGCTCGCCGACGGAGATGTCCGCATTTACGGCTACCGCAAGAAGAACGGCTTTATGTCCATCTTGGAAAATTCCCTCCTTTTTGAGTCGTCTGACAGTCTTATCAAGAAGACGAAGGCGGTGCTGATCGAAGAGGAGTCGCCGCGCGCCGAATACCGCATGCGCTGAGGAATTGAAGGCAGTTTTGTTATATATTTTAAAGGAGAAACTCGATGAATCTTGTTGAAAGGATCAAGGAAAAGGCGCGCAAGAGCGTCAAGCATATCGCGCTGCCCGAGGGTGATGAGCCGCGCACCGTCGCGGCGGCGAAGATTATCAAGGACGAGGGTATTGCGGACCCGATTTTGCTCACGAAAGAGCAGATCGAAGCTCCATCCAACAAGACGAAGCTTGACGCTTACGCCGCAGCGCTCTACGAACTTCGCAAGGCAAAGGGGCTTACCGAGGAGGCGGCCGCAAAGCTCGTTGCGGACCCGATGTACTACGGCATGATGATGGTGAAGATGGGCGATGCCGACGGGCTTGTTTCAGGCGCCGTCCATTCAACTGGCGACATGCTGCGTCCCGCGCTGCAGATAATCAAGACCGCTCCCGGCATGAAGCTCGTCTCGTCGAGCTTCCTGATGGAGTGCCCCGACCGCACTCTTGGCGAGGACGGGCTCCTCGTTTATGCCGACTGTGTCGTCAATCCCTGCCCGACGGCGGAGGAACTCGCGCACATCGCGATCGCCTCGGCCGACACGGCGCGGACTCTCTGCGGCATTGCCGAGCCGCGGGTCGCGCTTCTTTCCTTTTCGACGAAGGGGAGCGCCAGTCATGCGCTTGTTGACAAGGTGCGCGAGGCAACGGAGATCGCCCATTCGCTCGCGCCCGACCTCGCGCTTGACGGCGAGATGCAGTTTGACGCGGCAATCGTTCCCGAAGTCGGGGCGTCCAAGGCGAAGGGGAGTCCCGTCGCGGGACGAGCGAATGTCTTCGTCTTCCCGGACCTCCAGGCGGGCAACATCGGCTACAAGATCACGCAGCGAATCGGCAAGGCGTCGTGCTTCGCCGTTTTGCAGGGGCTCGCGAAGCCCTGTAACGACTTGTCGCGCGGATGTTCGGTCGACGACATCGTTTCGACCGTCGCGGCGACGGCTGTCCAGTCTCGCTGATGCCCCCTTTGGATCATTGCAGGCGGGTGTAGGTTGTGATATAATATTCAAACAATGCAAAAGGCATATCGCAAGTTTCATCACAAAAGTAAAACTTAAACCAACAAAACCAAATAAGGAAAATCAAGATGATCAGTTCCAGCAGAAGAGGGTTTCTCCGCGGTCTCGCGGGCGTTTCGCTGCTTAGCGCAGGTGGGTGCTTCACGCCGCATCCCCGCAAACCAGGCCAGAAGGTCCGTCTCGCGGCCGTCGGTATCATGGGCAAGGGCTACAGCGACTGGACGCCGATGCTCAAGACCGGCCTTGTCGAAATGGTCGCGTTCTGCGACGCAGACGCCACCATGCTGACTCAGGCGCTTGAAAATGCAAAGAAGGACTTCCCCGACCTCGACCTCTCGAAGGTTCCTTTCTACACCGACTACCGCAAGCTCCTCGACGAAGCCGACAAGCTCGGCATCGATGCGATGACGATCTCGACGCCTGACCACGTCCATGCGCCTGTCGCGATCCAGGCAATGAAGAAGGGCATCCACGTCTATGTCCAGAAGCCCCTCGTCCGCACCCTCTGGGAACTCGAGTATTTCGAGAAGACCGCCCGCGAGAACGGCGTCATCGTCCAGATGGGCAACCAGGGCTCGTCGCTCGACTCGATGCGTCGTTGCACGGAAGTTCTCCAGAGCGGCATCCTCGGCGATGTCAAGGAAGTCCACGTCTGGACGAACCGTCCCGTGTGGCCTCAGGGCAAGGGAGTCGCAGACTGGGTCAAGAGCCATCCGAACGGCGACCCCGTCCGCAAGGGGCTCAACTGGGATGCGTGGCTCGCGACTGCCGCCAACCGTCCGTTCCTCGACAAGTACCCGGACAATGCCGACGTCTACGATCCGTGGAAGCTCGGCAAGAATGTCTACCACACGTTCACGTGGCGCGGCTTCTTCGACTTTGGCGCCGGCGCGTTCGGCGACATGGCATGCCACACGATGAATCTTGCGTTCCGCGGTCTCGAGCTCGGCGGCGTTTCCGACGCGATCTGCACGAAGGTCGTCTCCGAAAACGACGTTGCGTATCCTCTTAAGTCCATCGTCAAGCTCACCTACAAGGAGCGCGAGTCGAAGGTTCGTCCCGGCGTCAAGCTCCCTGCCGTCACCCTCTATTGGTACGACGGCGACGAGAAGCCGAATGCCGAGCTTATGCCCAAGTGGGCGGCCAAGAACGGCGGCAAGGTTCCGAACACCGGCTGCCTCATGATCGGCACCAAGGGACAGGTCCTTATGCAGGACGACTACGGCGCAAAGTGCGCTATCGCGCTCGATGCCGACAAGGAGTTCAAGGACGTGTTCCAGCACGAGGCCGCCAAGGCAGTTGCTCGCTCGATCCCGTTCTGCGGCCAGGCGTCTTCGGCAGGCGACGGCAAGTCGACGGTCGAGATGAAGGGCTTTGCCGAGGGACACTACGGCGAGTTTGTCGACGCGATTTTTGGCAGGGGTCCATACTACGAACAGACCCACTCGCGCTGCTTCGCCGACATTGAGTACTGCATTCCGCAGATGGAAGGCATCCTCGTCGGCTGCATTGCCCAGCGCCTCCCGAACCAGAAGATCAACTGGTGCTCCAAGGAGCAGAAGTTCGACGTCGCGGCCGCTAATGCGTTCGTCAAGCCCTACATCCGCAAGGGATTCGAGTTCTAATGAACAGGCGCGAATTCTTCAAGGGTGCCGCGGCGCTTGCCGCGGTCGCCCCTGTAGCCGCGAAAGAGGCGTTCGCGCATGCCGCGAAGCCAAAGCCGGGCAACAACCCGATTTGGCTTATGACCTCGGCTTTCGCCGGCATTTCCACCTTCGACGGAGTCGTTGACGAGGCCGTAAAGCTCGGCGCACAGGGGCTTGAGCTTTGCGTCTTCCGCAAGGACACCGACCGCGCAGACCACATCGCGACGCACCTCGACTACAAGAACTTCACGCCCGAAAAGGCGAAGCATGTCGTCGACGTGTGCAACGAGAAGGGTGTTCGCGTTTCTGTTGGCGCCTACGACAACCTCATCGGCGGCGACTTCCAGGAAGTCAACCAGAACCATATCCTGAACCTCATCCGCATAGCGGCGATGCTTGGCGGCGACGCCAACGATGTCGTTTGCGGAACCTTCGTCGGTTACGACCAGAAGCTTGGGGCGGAGGACGGCGGGTTCGAGAAGAACCTCGAGAAGTTCAAGAAGGTCTTTACGCCCATCTTGAAGTACGCCAAGGATCTCGGTGTGACCGTGTGCGTCGAGAACTGCCCGATGGAGGGCTGGGTTCCCGCGTCGTCGCCCGTCTGCTACTGCAACTTGCCCGGCTGCCTCGCGGCCCGCAAGCTCATGTACGCGATTCTCGACGACAGCTCGAACCTCCAGGAGACGTACGACCCCTCGCACGACATCTGGCAGCACATCGACCCGTCCGACGTCATCAATGCGATGGACTTCTCGAAGCTCAGGCGTGTTCACATCAAGGGCACCAGGAACTTCCCGAACGACGCCGAGGCCGTCAACTGGGGTCGTCTCTTCCCACGCCAGCGCGTCAACGACGCTCTTGCGGCGAAGGCTGGTCTCCCTGCGCTTCCTCCGGATTCCGAGGGCGGCAACTGGGACCGCATGAACTACGAGCCGCGCCTTCCCGGTTTCGGCGGCAGCGACAGCTGCGACTGGGCGAAGTTCCTCGAGACGCTCATGGCGAAGGGATACAACCGTCCGTTCGTCATCGAGAACGAGGGCTGCAACAGCTCGCATACCGGCAACATGGGCGCGACGCGCCAGGGCTTCCGTGCGACTATCCTCAACACGGCTCCCGTCGTGTGGCCGCTCGGCCCTAACGGATACGCGTTCGACAAGTCAGCGCTCAAGCCAATGACGCTTGGCAACACCAACATCAAACAAGTCACAATCAAGGACCTCACATAATGAACATCTCACGCAGAAATTTCCTCGGCGGAATGACCGCCGCCTCCGCGTTTGCAGTTGCTCCCGGCTGCTGCTCGCTCTGCAAGTCCTGCCGTCCAGGCAAGATTGCCCTGCAGCTCTATTCGCTCAACAAGTGGATTCCAGCGCAGGACAAGGTGGGCAAGGTCGCCCTTGCAAAGGCTCTCAAGAAGATCGCAGAGATCGGCTTTGAGGGCGTCGAGTTCGCGGGCTACTACGGCGCGACCCCGGCCGAGCTCAAGGCGATGCTCACCGACGCCGGGCTCGTTGCGGTCGGCACTCACGTCGGCAACGACAGGTACGGCTTCAACGTCAAGGAGAACAAGTTTGACGCCGAAGTCCTCAAGAAGACCCTCGACTTCGAGACTGCCTACGGCAACACGCTCGTGATCTGCCCTGGCGGCGGCAACATCCCGCCCGGGTGCGACTGGGGCACAGGCCGCGGCGGCACCGTCGGCAAGCCTTCGCAGGAGATCGACGACTTCACGAAGAAGCTCTGCGACCTCTACAACAAGGCCGCCGTCGAAGCCGCGAAGATGGGCTGCAAGATCGGTCTCCACAACCACACGTGGGAGCACGGCGTCAAGATGCAGAACGGCATGTCCTTCTGGGACTTCTTCTTCTCCAACACCGACAAGGCGGTCTGCATGGAGCAGGACGTCGGCTGGACGACCTGCGCTGGCGACATGTTCCCCGGCCTCACGCCGCACGAGCAGTACAAGAAGTATCCGCACCGCTCGCCCACGCTCCACGCGAAGGAGAACGGAATGGGCAAGGACGTCAAGGAGTTCGACGCCATTCTCGGCCAGCCCGGCAAGCCCGGCGCGACGCCCGTCGACTGGGACGGCCTTTTCCCAGTGACCGACGCCGACGGCGTCGAGTGGTACGTGGTCGAGTGCGAACGTCACTTCGACGACATCACCAAGGCGGTTGTTCCGTCGTTCGAATTCCTCAAGTCGAAGGGCCGCATCTAATAGCGCGGACCTCGTGGCCATGCGCCACGACGACAGAAGGGGCGCGGCAAATCTGCCGCGTCCCTTTGCGTTTTCCCTTGCCCTGCCATGGGCGTTATGGTGCGCGCCTTATGCGTGGTAATAGCGGGCACTGTCCGGCGGGCGAATGTTGGTGAGCGTTCCGACGTAGTGCCTGAGCCAGTGGTCTTGCTTAGGGTGAGACTTTGCGGCGTCTTCGTTCAATTCGATGCCGAGTCCAGGGCGGTCGGAAGGGTACATGAGTCCTCCCGAGAAGCGAACGTCCTCGTCGATGACGTCCTTTCTCCACGGCACGTCGTCGAAAAGTGTTTCGTGTATGCAGTAGCCAGGAGTCGAGACTCCAAGCGCAAGCGTCACAGCATTGGCGACGGGGCCGGATGGGTTGTGCGCGCAGAAGGGGATGTGGTGTGCGTCGCACAAGGCGGCAATCTGCTTCATTCCTGTGATGCCGCCAGCGTGCGACGAGTCGGGCTGGAGATAATCCATGGCGCGAAGCTCGATTGCATCGAGAACCAGCAGTTCGCGTAGCAGGGAACTCCTTCGCGGCACTTGCCGCCGATGAGCTTCCACACGGGGAGATTGAGCGCCTTGCCCTTGATGTCCCAGAGGGCCATGTCGACTGCGGAAAGCGCCGGCAGAAAGGACTACAAATGGATCGGCTTCGCGCAAGGATGAACGACGTAAGCGAGTTCATAAAGACGTTCAAGGAGCTCTTCAACGTCTGGTTCAAGCGCGAGCGGGCGGCCGAACACGCTTACCGGCGACATGCTCAAACCGGGCGCGGTAGTAATAGACGTCGGCGTAAACAGGATTCCCGACGCGACGAAGCCGAAGGGT
>CACWJS010000074.1 GCA_902761275.1 uncultured bacterium
CCCTGTTAATCCTGTCAAGAAGACTCCACCCTGTTGCATCTGCGGCAAAGGCGAATTCATGTTCGGCGGCACATTGTTCGTCTTGTCGCCGCCGATGAGTATCCCGATTAGAAGGAACGAGCAGACGGCGAAGCGGCCAAGCGCGGCAAGCGAACGCCAGATGGAAAGCATCCGCGCGAAGGTGTCGCGGGCCAGACGCGACTGGAGCGCAAGCAAGGCAAGCGAAACCGCAAGCCCGCACAAGGCAAGACGCATCAGCACAGACTGGAAGAGCGCCGCCACGTCACCTGATCCTCAACTTCAATGCGTCAATCGAGACCTTGCTGTCGACACGAACGGATTCAGCGCCGCGCGAGACGACGCGGGCAAGGTTCCAGTCGGGGTTGAAGCATGTTGGCGACACGACCGACGGGAATACCGATGATGCCAGCGACTTCGCCTCTCGGTCTCGGTTTAGGTATAGCACCATATCAAGACGCTGGGCCGTTCCCTCGACGCGGCATGCCGTGTTTGCGCGCTTGTCGCGCCAGAACCACTCCCCGCAGTCCCAGCCGACGCAAAGCTCCCCTTCTTCGACCCCAAGCACGCCGTCCTCGTTCACGTCACAGCCAAACACGACCTCTACACTGTTGCTCGCCGCCGCATCGCGCTCAATCGTCAGCATCCATTTGTTGTCCGCAGCCGCTCCTGTCGAGAACACGACATTCGTCTCAACCTCGGCGCGCGGCCGCACCGCCTCCGGCAGCGACGGCACGACGATCCGCGTCCCCGCAAGAGCGGGCGCGTGAGCAAGAAGCACAAAAAGCACTGCCGCCGCAAATTTCATCTGCAGGTATTTTACCATATTTTATTCTGGTGATTCGCTTACGGCAACACGATGTCACGGCATTTCGACTTCGACCTTGAAGAAGCGATGCCCTGAATTCGTCGGACTAGTCCAACCGACTTCGTCGAACAAGTTTGTCTTGCCCCAGACTGTGTAGATGCGCTCACTTCCGTTTGTGTTGAGGTTTGGCGACCATGATATCGACGGCTTACTATCGTTGATTGTAATGGACGCGACAAACCTGTCGGTATCGTCAGCCGGATTTGTGCCAGCGACGTATTCCTCAAATGTTGTCATTCCATCACCATCATGGTCATAGTTCAGATTGGAGTAGTCCACTTCTCCATTTACCATTGGGGGATGTTCCGAATAGTCAATTGACGTTGAGGACAACGCCGACATGACGCGAGAAGCGTAAGCACGAATCTCCATATTCTCGGAAGGCGCACAACTGGCCGTCGGCGAAGCATCGCTCACATACACATCATTAACCGCTCGCACGTAGTATTCGTATTCGACGTTTGGAGTCAGCGCATACGATGATCCGTCTCTGGTGCTCGTACCTTTCACCGTGTCCACATAAACATACGTGTTTGGCATTTCGCTCCTCAACTTGCGATATATGTCATATCCGCTTGCACCACTTACCGCCGCCCACGACAATCTTATTTCTCCGGAATTGCCAGGAAGTGCCGTCAGAGTGGACGGGCCGTCGGTCAAAGGCGTCACGGGCTTATGATTCGGCACAACCCCAGCGACAATGTTACGAAGCACAAGAGAATTCCAAGTATCCGTCAATGTCCTATAACGATAATAAGTCTTCGCCGTCCACTGCTGCGCCCATATCGCAAGCTCCCCGAAAGTGACATAGCCATCGCCATTGCCCCCGGCGGCACCAGCAGGATCGTAGTAATCGGCACCGCCATAGATCCATCCTCTGCCGATTACATTTCGAAACGCACCGCAGCCTGTTGTTTGATCCGCTTGCGCAGCGACAATCCAGGCTATATTTCCCATTCCGTCGTCAATGCCGGTCCTGTCTATCATACCTGCCGAATGACAAGAATCAATAAGCGCAACGACACCAACGCCTACAGGAAACTTACGAAGGCACTCGGATAGTTCCGATGCCGATATGTACGTGTTGCGGTCGTAGCATGTCAGCAATCCATCGGCACCATGTCCGACATAATAAAACAAGGCAATATCACCTGGGGCTACTTTGGTCGTAGCAATGTTGTCCAATTCCGCAAGGATTAAATCCCTATTCGCAAGTGGACCGCTCCATGTCATGGGAACATATCCGTTTGCGCCACCGTAGCTAAGATACGCACTTCTAAATGCATTTGCCTCGTCTGCATGGTTATAATGACCTTCTAAACTTTCCCATCCATTTTGGTATTCGTTTATCGCCACGAACAGCCCGTGACGATTCCGAGTCTCACATCCCGCCATACGTTCTGCATCTGCTTCATCCACAACGCGATATTTCACAGTTCCGACGCCATTATTCCTTTTTGAGAAATACTTGTCCATGATTCTTGTTACGGTTGTTTTCCCGCCGCTGCCGGTGGTTTCTTCAACGGGCGTCGGAATCGTAAGGTCATAGCTGTCAATAACACGCCACTTCGCTTCTGCCGTGTCATAGTACATAAGATTGTAAAACGGAACGGCTGCACCGTTTAGGTTTGCATCCTCGCACCGCAGCGTAATTGTTCCATCCGTCCAGTCCGCCGACTCCACTGAAAGCGTCGGTGGCTTCGGCTTGTCCGTTGTGTCCACAAAGAACCAGTCCGAACTACATGTCTCACCATGCGCCAAGACAGCAAAAGCCATCGCAAAGGCGGTGACAAACAACTTCATCATTGTGATTTTCATAGCTTGTACAGAAGAATTCGAGTGTTGAAGAATTGGATGCGCTCGTTTCATTCGCTAGTTAATGGGTTATTGGACGGGACGAACAGAGCATCCGAGGTAGCGGAGATTTCCGCCGAAGTAGTAGTTGTACGTCATGCGACTACCCGAGTAGAAGGAGAGGTACGTCGAGCGGTCGTTGCCCGAGTACGGGACGGACGACCAGTAGACGCCTTCTGAACCGGAACTGTTGAGCGAAGTCCCGTCGCCATATCCGGCGCAGGGGAGAAAGATACTATTGGACGCATAGTTACCCCTGCCTTGGACAACGTAGCCATTCACACCGTTCATCGTCGTCCAAGTCCAGTCGCACTTGCTGTAGCAAAGGTCGCACAACTCCTGATACGTCGGCATGCGCCAACCGCCGCTCCACTTCACATGCACCGCATCGTGCGAAGGCGTGAGAACGTAGGTGCCATCCTGTGAAACAATCCACCCCTCGCTTTGTAAATTGGCGATGCTCTTGTTGATGGTTGGCACGCTCCGTGAGAAGCTAAAATCAAATGTCATCCCCGACGGACGATGTCCCACCGTGTCGCCCCACCAGAAATAGAGACCATAGTCCCACGGATTTTCAGCCCCAATGTTTCTGTCAGCCCAATACGGGCCACCCTCCCAAAGTTGAACCTTGTTTGGCTTTCCTCCTTTTATCGCTGTCACGACAGCCTTCACATCGCCTTTGTTACCTGGCCAGTCAGCACCTGCGTCCCAGACGATACGGCGGTTCTGTCCAGGGACAACACCCTCGCCAACATCTCCTGAGAAGGAAGAGGCGCTGACCTCGCTCGTTTTGCCGACAACCTCTACCTCAACATAATACGTCCCACCGCCCGTGTCGTTGAGATCGTAGTAGATATCAACGAGTTTAGAGCTCTCACGTTGCGAGCCGCGCACGTTTTCCACCGTCTCGGCAAAGCCAGTCAGAGCAATGCCAAGCACAACCGCGATCACCGCCGCGATGCGGCGCATAATTCCCGTTCCTGCTTTTGTCATATTCGTTCCTTTCCGTCGCGGCGGTCGCGGGGCGACCGCCCTACCGATTGCGGCGCGCACACCTGCTAGGGCATCCGCTTCGCGGACAGCCTTCGGCTGGGTGATACCGGTGATCGCGCCCTACCGAAACTCCTCCGCGACTCCGAGTCTCTTCGCGAGATTATGGTGCGGACGAAATCTCAACCCTGCGCACGGACGTCGCAAACACCCTATTTGTGCATAAAAAGGGGCGCATTCTCCCTTCGGTGCACTCAAGAGAAGCCCTGGTCAGGCCCGAACTGAATACATGAAGGAAGAACGCGCCCAGCTAGGCGCATCTTCACTTACATGCCGTTCAGTTCTAAAATATGACCAGTATTTCTCTCGAACGACGTGTAGCGTTGATGCTACATTGTTAAGCGCCCGGCGAGGCGAGACCTGTTTTCCGGACTATGACCCCGCGCCGCGCACGGTCGGCACGGAGTGCCGCCCCTACCATTGGGGGAACTACCATTCGCCTCGCGGGATGTGAGTATTATAGCGAAAAAGCCGCGCGAAAATCAAGCACGGCGAAATGAGATTATGGCGCGGACGAAATCGCGACGGATTTGCCGCGCGGGAGCGGAGGGGGTGTTTCGGCGCAATGCGACGCGACGACGAAAAAGACGGAAGCGACCCGATTTCGACGCGTCGTCATTTTGCCGAGAGGCTTGACGGCACTGGCAAAATGTGAAAGACCGCGAAATCGATGTCGCCACCGCGCCGCTATACATCTGACAGTGCGACACATATGCCGCGGGGAAGCGGGCGCCTCGGAGATGCGCCCCTACCGAGGCGGCGCGACAGATTTGCACCCCGCATTGAGCTCGCCTTCGGCGACTCCGCTTCGCTCCGGGGGATACGCGGCGCGGCTAAGTGAGCCGACGGAACGTCGGCGAGCGCAGATGCTGCGAAGAAAAACGCGCCTTATGGAAGGTGAGGCAAGGGACGAGGGGGCGAGCGCCGAACACTCCTATTTTTGATATAATAATGCCATGAGTACGACACGTCGCGACTTTGTTACGAAGAGCGCCGCTCTGGCGCTTATTTCCTGCAGGGGCTCGGGGCTCTTCGCCGCCGCCGAGAAAAAGCGCCTCAACATCCTCTACATCATGACCGACGACCACGCCGCGCACGCGATTGGCGCGTACGGGTCGCGGATCAACAAGACACCGCACATCGACCGACTCGCGCGGGAGGGAATGTTGCTCAAGAACTGCTTCTGCACAAACCCGATCTGCACGCCGAGCCGCGCCGGAATCCTCACCGGCGAATACAGCCACAAAAACGGCGTCCCCGTCTTCAACGACATCTCGACGGACATCAAGACAGTCGGCGGCTACATGCGCGACGCTGGCTACTACTCGGCCTTCATCGGCAAGTGGCACCTCGGCGGCCCCAAGACGGTGCGCGACGCCGACTGGGACCGCTGGATGGTCTACGCGAACCAGGGCGTCTACTTCGACCCGTGGTTCTGGGAGAAGAAGGACGGCAAGATCGTCAAGACGGAATACCGCGGCGAATACGCCACGGAGAACATCACGAAGGTGACGGAGAACGTGATCGACGGCGCGCTTGCGACCGGCAAGCCCTTCTTCGTAATGATGCACCACAAGGCGCCGCACCGCAACTGGCTGCCAAGCGACAAGTACAGGGCCACGTTCCGCAGTCTCACGCTGAAGGACATTCCGCCGCCGGACACCCTCTTCGACGACTGGAAAGGACGCGCTTCGCCCATAAGGACGACGGCGATGACGTTGCTCCACCACATGCGTCTCAAGGAAGACCTGAAACTCGCGGAATACTTCGCCGGCGGCGGCAAGTTCGAGTTCGAGGGGCGCAGCTACGAAGGCGCAAAGGACGCCTCCGGCAAGTTCATCGACGCGTGGCCCGAGGGAATGGACGACCGCGCAAAGACCGCCCTTTCCTATCTCCGCTACATGCAGGACTACCTCGCCTGCGTCCAGTCTGTCGACGATTCCGTCGGCGACATGTGCGACTACCTCGCGAAAAAAGGGATCCTCGACAGCACCGTCGTGATCTACACTTCCGACCAGGGGTTCTTCCTCGGCGACCACGGACTCTACGACAAGCGCTTCATCATGGACGAGGTCGCGCGCATGCCGTTTATCGCGCGCTGCCCCGCGATCATCGCGCCGGGGAGCGTCAACTCCGACATCGTGACGAACATCGACTTCTCACCGACGTTCCTTGACATCGCAAACGAGCCAAGGCCCGGCCGTATGCAGGGCGAGAGCTTCCTCGGGAACCTCAAGGGTCAGACGCCCGGTTCGTGGCGCGAGGACTGCTACATGCGCTACTACGTCGAAGGCGGTGAGCACTCGACGAGCGCGTGGTATGGAATCCGCACAAAGACCGACGCGCTTGTCTACTACTACAAGCGCAACGAGTGGGAGTACTTCGACATCGTGAAGGATCCCGACGAAGTAAAGAACGAGTACTCAAATCCCGCCTACCAGGAGAGAATCAACTTCCTCAAGAAGCGCATCACCGAGCTAAAGCAAAAGCTCGGTGACGACGACAAGTACGCGAACGCCAAGGAGTACGGCACGCCTGAACCTTGACGCGCTCAGTTGGCGACGGAGCGAAGGTCCGAGCGAGTGGATACGGCGTATTCGCCGAGGGTCCACGAGGAGGAGCCTTCGGCCGTCGCCAACCGATCCTTACGATGCTCCTATGTCCTTACGCTGCGAGCGAGGGTTACGCTCCATACGCGCCATGCACCAGCGGCCTTGAGCGTCTTGGAACATTCCGAAAGCGTAGAGCCCGTCGTCATAATGTCGTCGACGAGAAGAATCGTTCGGCCACGTACAAGCGACGGCTCGCGCACCACGAATGTTCCCTTTACATTTTCGACTCGCTCTTCCTCCGTAAGCGAACTCTGGCGCTTCGGATGGCCTGTCCTTGCGACAGCCCTTCCAAGGAAGCGCCTGTCCAAGCGTTTCGCGAGCGACTCGGCAAGAAGAGCGCTCTGGTTGTAGCCGCGGTTGATCCTGTGGCCGAGCGTCGTAGGGATGGCGATAACGGCATCGATCGCCGAGACGTCGAACCTCGACCGCGCAGCGGCCTCGATCCAGTCGACAAAATCGTCCCTGAGCCAAATGCGGTCCCTGAACTTGTAGCCGTTGATTATCTCCCTCGTCTCGCACTCAAACCGCACCGCGCTCGCCGCGTCGTCGATTTCGTACATGCCGTCCTCTGGGCGGACGAAGGGAATCCTGTTCAGGCAGTCGGCGCAGATGTACCGCGCGTCGCGGTCTACAGGACGGCCGCATATCTCGCAGTTCCTCGGCCAAAGGAGATCAAGCACTCGCCGCAAGATGCTCATCAAGAAGCCGTCATTACCGAGAAGTAGTCGCACACGCGCGTGACGGAATCGGGCACTGGCACGGTCGATAGCCATGCGGCGCAGGAATCCTTGTCGGACGGGTCGAAGCCATGCATTCCGTTCAAGGGCTTTACGCCCATATCGCTCGGGCAAAACTGCACGCCTGCGTCGGCAAGGAAGATATCGTCGCCAAACTTGCAGTCTTCACGCCATATTCCGTGGCGGCGCTTCTCGTCTTCGCCGAGCCAATGCCCGGGGAACGCGGCAAATGCCTCGCGCACCTTTTCCTTCGCGCCGTCCTTTAGCCACCAGAACCTCGCCATGGTGGAGTCAATCGCGCTCGCGTAGTCCTCGCCCCAGACAAGCCCCGTCTTCGCAAGGGCGGCAGGAGCATCGGCAGTGCCGCGAAGCGGTGTCATTCCGTGGTCGGAAAACACGGTGAGCTCGAACGGCCGCCCGCCCGCAACAAGCGCGTCGTAAAGAGAGCGGATGGTGCCAGCGTACTTGTCGACCTTCGGACGAAGCACCTCGTCGCGCCCGACGTTGTCGTGCTGCAAAGCGTCAAACGCGGCGGAATACACGAACGCGCGATCCACTTCGCCTTTGCGGAAAAGCTCCGAGGCGCGGCGAAAGTTCTCGTCTTCCGAGAGCCGCCAGTTCGAGATATGGTACTTGAACCCCTGCTCGCCCCAGACGTCGGCGAGGTTCTTAACGGGGGCAAGACCGCCCGGAACGAAGAGATCTTTCTTCTCACAGTAGTCGAGCTTCGGAAGACGCTCGACAGGCACACCGTAGAGCTGGAAGTAGCCGGTGAAGCCATACAGTTTCTTTATGAGCTTCGAGAGCTGGTGGCGAACACGCCCGCGGCGCCAGAACGAGCGAGGGCGCAAAAACGGCGCGAGGAAGCGCATCTTCTTGAACGGGCTTTTCCCGGGGGCCCAGTCGTAGAACGCAAGATGTCCGTGCTCGTCGGGACGCTTTCCAGTCAGTATCGTCGGAATCGCGGTGCAGCTGTAGCCGAACTGCATCTCAATCTTGCGGCGGTGCGGCAGGAGGTCTTTGAGAAAGTCGTATTTCTCGACTTGCTCCCAGCCAAGCGCATCAACGAATACGAAGACTTTAACCTTGCTATTCATTTAGTTCTGTTCTATTCTGTTTTTGACGGGATTTACAAGATTGTTTTTAGCAGGTAGTGCAGGAGATGCAGGAAGTTTTTCTTAGCAGGTAGTACAGGAGATGCAGGAGGAAGACTGGGGTTGCACCCCAGATCCCGCGCCGAAGGCGCCCCTGAAACTCCTGTCTCTCCTGTTCTTTGTGGCTTAAAACCTCCATGCTAAAATCCTGTATTAAGGCAATTCCAAAGCCGCCGCCAGCGCGTCAATGTCGCCAGGCGGGACGAGCGTCGCCTTACCCTGGCACGCCTCCGGGAGCCCGCCGATAGCGAACGCGACGACAGGTCGCCCAAGCGCGACTGCCTCGGCCGCGACGAGTCCGTAGGGCTCCTGCCAGAAGCTCGGCACGACCACGCATGCGGCGCGGCGCATCCACTCTTGAGGGCTATCTTGAAAGCCGTTGAAGCGGACGCGTCCCTTAAGCCCAAGGCGCTCCGCAAGAAGCTTAAGCTCCCCTTCCATGTTGCCGGTGCCCACGATGTCGAGAGTGCGAGGGGATTTCATCTTGGCCATCGCCTCGAGAAGCAGATGAACACCTTTCCCGCGAATCAGCTGACCAACGTAAAGAAGATCGACTTCTCTGCGCCTCTCGGCTCTCGCTTCGCTCGGCTTGGTCGCTTCCCCATGGGTCGCGCCCACCCTCAAGGGGCGGTTACGCGCCTCTGCGTTAAGAATATCCAACACCGGCGGTTCGACGACGATCTTTTCCGCAGGGATTTCGTTTGCGACAAGCCGCGACTTCATGAACTCGGATATGACGACAATCTTCTTGAAGCGCGACATCGCGGCAATGCGTCTGCTTTGCGAAAAGACGCGGCCAAGCGCCGCTTTCCACGACCGGCAGGCGGGCGCGCAGAAAAGGCACGGCCACACGCCGCCGGCGCGGGTGCAATTGCGCTTGAACGGAGTGTACGCATAGCCGCGCGGGCATATCGGCTCGTGGTCGTGCACGTAGTAGACAGTCTTCTCCGGCGGAAACTTCTCGAGCGTCGCGATGTCAGAGCACTTGTGCACCACAATTTCATCGTACCGACCAAACTCCCGATGGCTGTCGCTTGCGACATCCACTTCGTGCCCCTCTGCGCGGAGTCGCGCGACATGCCGCTCGGCAAAGACCTCTATCCCGCCGCGCACCGCCGACTTCTCAAGATAGACAAGTATCTTCATTGGCGCATGCCCTTCCAATGCGAAACTCGCTGGACGAGGCGGCGGACTGGAGCGAGTGGGATTTCCAGCCATCCCCTGGGCCGTGGCAGGAGATACGCGAGATCACGCAAGGTCTCGCGCGCCGCACCCATAAGCTCGCGCATCAGCGATGGCGAGTCGCCGAATATCTCGCGATCCGCGGTGCCTTCGCCGCGAAAACGCCGCGCCAGCGCACGAAGCGTGTAGTTGTGGGAATGTTCGACGCGCGACGCCGGACAGTATACGATCTTTATGGGATCGTCCTTCCGCCGCGAATTGCGCCACGTCCACTCGACGTCCTCGGAATACTGTATTTTCTCGTCGAACGGCACGTCTATTAGGTTCTGCCTCCAAGTCGCGGAGCTCGCAAGCGAGAAGAAGAACTTCCACGTCGCCTGAACCTTCCCGTCGCCAAAAGCGCGTTCGGAATCTTTCTTCACGAGCATAGTCGCATCGGGGCGCGGCAACTGGTTCGCGAACGTAAACGCGAATTTCTCGGCGAGGAGCGGACGCACAAGCTCCTCAAGCCAGTGTGAATCGCACGGAATCGCATCCGAGTTGTTGAAGACGACAATGTCGCCCTTCGCCTCGCGCACGAGCGCGTTCAGCGTGCGGCCGGGCTTGTACGGTCCGTCGGGACGCTCGAAGAACTTGACCGGAAATTTCGCCGCGACTTCGCGCGTGCGGTCCTTAGAGTTGTCGTCGCATACGATCACCTCAAACGGACGCGGCCACTGCGAAAATATTCCCTCAAGCGTCTTTCCGACAAGCGCCTCGTCGTTGTACGCCCTCACGAGGACGCTGACGCGCGGCCAGTCCTTTTGAGCTTCGCTCATTGCACTCGCATCCCATCGGGCATCTCCCTGCCCCATTGTCTGCGATAGCGCACTCCCGCCGCGCGGTTCCTTATCGTGCGAACCATCTCCTCCGAGACAAAATTCTTGTCTGGCAACGCAGTAAAGAAACTCGCCACGAGCCCCTTCTTCTCAAGCCATTCTGCGTTCTTCTCTGCGTACGCCTTCAGCAGCGAGCCACCCTCGCCCTCCCCGATCAGCGCGAACGGCCTACCGGAGCTATTATGGTGCTTCAGATACCACTGTACGGCGTTCTCAACGTCCTCCTCTCTGGCGACAAGGGGGGAGAACACGCGGGCAAAGCCGGTAAACTTCCCCCTCCCCACTGCGTCCAGCGCCAGCGACTGCATTTCGGGCAGCGCATCGAAACTAAAGTACAGCCGATCTTGGACGTACAAGACATCAACTGGAACAGCGAACGGACGCACGGCATCCTCTCGAATAAGCCAATTCTCCATATAGTCGTAAGGCGACTGGCATCCTGACACGGCAGCGGCGACAAGCAAGATCGGAATCAGATTCTTCATTTTTGCTGAATGGATGTGGCTGAGGACATGTCGTCGAAATCGAAGCTCGCGACGCGGAAGCCGAATATGCAGTTGCGGAGATTGGGCTCGCGCTTGAGCCTGTATGCGCAGCGACAGTCGCTGTCCAAGAAGAACCAGCAACCTCCGCGCAGCACCTTGAACGACCCGGACGGCGGCCCCTTGGGGTCGACCGAATCCCCTTTCGGCTCAGAGTACCAGTCCGAGCACCACTCAAGGATGTTTCCGTGCATGTCGTAGGTACCACGCCACCTCCGACACGTCGCCGCCGCCAGAAAACGGCGTATTGCTGCCCGCGCGGCAGGCGTACTCCCATTCCGCCTCGGTGGGGAGACGCGCCTTCCCGCCGAACGCCGATCCGATACGCTTCATAAACGCCTCGCAGTCGTGCCAGGAGATGTTCTCGACCGGATTGTCCTTGTACTTGAACCGCGAGTGGTTGGTCCTCATCACGCTCTCCCACTGGCGCTGCGTTACCTCGTACTTTCCGAGCCAGAAGCCCCGCGTGAGCGTAACCGAATGAAGCGTCTCGTTAGATATGCGCCCCTGCTCGCCGGCCGGACTTCCCATCTGGAACGTTCCTGGTGCGCACCAAATCATCTCCATCTTCGCACCGCCCGGAAGCGTGACGGTGCGCGTCTCGCCGCTTTTGCGCCCGCCTTGAGACGCGGCAGGGTTGCCCGCATCCTGTCCGGCAAGGGACAGGGCGGATACGAGGGCCACGAGCCACATCGTCATAAACTTCGCTTTCATGCTTGTAGATTATAGCACAATTCCGGGCGGAATGGTATGGAGGTTCACACGATTCGCCTGAGGTAGGGCAGACTCCTGCACAAGGCCGCGAAAGCGAAACTTGCGGCGCACACGGCCATCCATATTGCAAGGCGCACCGTCACGACGCCCCAGAGAGAAGTCGGCACGACCTTGCAGAAAAACGTCATGAAAAGCGGATGCACGAGATAGACGCCGAACACAAGTCTGCTTATGCGGAACAAAACGGAGGAAGTTCCATCTGGAATGGCGCGCCCCAGATAGAGAAACGCGACCGTGACGGACACTCCGCCCCAGACGCCGGCGAACCCCAGATAGTGGAAAAACGGATATCCAATATCTCTGCCGCCAAAGGCAGACATGCAAACCATAAAGCAGAAATACGCTGCCGACAGCATGATCGAGCATCTGCCGACAAAGGGCGAGATGCCTTTCCGCGCAATGATTCCGCCAATGGCGAACATCGCGGCATACGGTATGGAGATCAGAATCGGATAGCGCCACGGATCGGCATCCCACATTCCGGGGTTTAGCGACACGGCAAGCTGCAGACATAGAACCGCAACGACGCCTGCAGGGCTCTTGGCGGCACGCCAGCACAACGGAGCCACGACATACAGCCCCAGCAGCATAAACACAAACCAGAGATGGAAACAAGGTATGCAGCGCAGCCACCTGCCGACCAGGTCGAGAATCGCCACATGACCATGGACGCATCCGACGATGGTGAACAAGACACCCCAGAACAACGCCTGAATAATGACGCCGCCGATCCTCCTCCTGCAATACTCCAACGCCCCGCTCTGCTCCAACCGAGGCAGAGTATGGTATCCGCTTAGCACAATAAAGGCCGGAACAGCCCAGAAGCAGCACCCTGTCACGACAGAGAAAAGAGCGGCACAATCCGAAGCCTCCGCAGGCACCTGGAAATACGACCCAACGTGCAGCATTACAACCGCCGCGATGGCGATAATCCTGAGCAATGCGCTGCCACCGTCCGCGGCACCGGAAGAATGATTGTCGAAACCAAAATGCAGTTTCATGATGGGTGCTTATTGTAGCAAATCTCAGGCCAAAATGATATAATGTGCCGTATGGAAATTTTGATCACTGGCTATGCTGGCTTTATAGGCTTCCATGCATCGCGCGAATTCCTCCGCCGCGGATGGAAAGTCGTCGGCATTGATAATTTCTGCGATTACTACAACGTGAAGCTCAAGAGGGATCGCGCGGCCATGCTCAAAGGTCAGCGCGGCTTCTCCGCGCGCGAACTCGACATCTGCGACCTCGCCGGCCTTCAAAATGTCTTTGCGGAGGAATCGCCGGACGTCGTTCTCAACCTCGCCGCACAGCCAGGCGTCAGGTATTCCATCGACCACCCCTTCGTCTACCAAAAGACGAACTTAGAGGGATTTCTCAACATCCTCGAGTGCTGCCGCCATGCGGCGAAAGTGCCGAAACTCGTCTTCGCGTCGTCGTCTTCCGTATACGGCGGGAACAAAAAGATGCCGTTCGAGGAGTCAGACCAGGTGGACACCCCTGTGAGTCTCTACGCCGCGACGAAAAAGGCGAACGAACTGATGGCGCACACTTACTCCCACCTCTACAAAATGCAGACGATAGGGCTAAGGTTCTTCACCGTCTACGGCGCGTGGTATCGTCCAGACATGGCTCTCTCGCTATTCGCAGACGCGATGCTGCATGACCGCCCCATCAAGGTGTTCAACAATGGCGACATGCTGCGCGACTTCACATTTGTAGACGACATCGTGAACGGAATCGTCCGCGTCGTCGAAGCGGGGAATCTCCCCCTATACGACGTTTTCAACATCGGCAACCACAAGAGCGAAAAGCTGCTCGACGTCATCACCGTCCTCGCGGAATCGCTCGGCGTCAAGCCGAAGATGGAGATGCTTCCGATGCAACCGGGCGATGTCTATGCGACATACGCGAGCATCGAGAAACTCAACAAGGCGGTGGGCTACGAGCCAACAACGACAATCAAAGATGGCATCCCCGTATTTGCAAAATGGTACAGGGAGTACCACGGCCTGTGAATGCGCCGGCACGTCAGCAGTGATTCTGGCAATCTACCGAAGTAAAAATGCTATTCAATTCACTTGATTTTCTGCTGTTCTTCCCTGCGGTATGCCTGATCTCCCATGCATTGCGCAGTCTTCGGGCGAGAAACCTGTTCCTTCTTGCGGCGAGCTACTGGTTCTACATGAACTGGCGCGCAGAATACGCGCTGCTGATCTTATGGGGAACCGTGCTAACATGGGCGCTCTCCAACCTGTTCGCCAAGGCCGCAGGCAGGCCACGTCTCCGCAAGGCGCTTCTAATAACAGGCCTTGTCGGCGTGCTTGCGCCGCTTTTCATCTTTAAGTACCTCACTTTCGCCGCGACATCGATAGAGGCACTACTACGGACGACCGGCCTCAAGATGCAAATTCCCGCATTCGAACTGATTCTGCCTGTCGGCATATCGTTCTTTTCTTTTCAGATGATCGGGTACCTTGTAGACGTATACAAGGGAAATCTCCAGGCAGAGAAGAGCTTCAGCAGATATGCGCTTTTCGTTTCCTTCTTCCCCCAGCTCGTTGCGGGGCCCATCGAGCGCGCGCGGAACCTGCTGCCTCAGTTCGCGTCGCTGCGCAAATTCGATCCTGCGCTCGCGACGGACGGCGTCAGGATGATGCTGTGGGGCTACTTCATGAAGCTTTGCGTGGCCGAGAGAGTGGCCCCTTACGTAAATGCGGCCTACAACAACTGGGAACGCCACAACGGCACCAGTCTCCTGCTCGCGACCTTCTTCTTCGCCTTCCAGATATATTGCGACTTCTGCGGATATTCACTTATCGCGAGAGGCGTTGCGGCCGTGCTCGGTTTCCGCCTAATGGACAACTTCAGGCGTCCGTACCTCGCAACTTCGCTGAAGGAGTTCTGGCGGCGCTGGCACATATCGCTTTCGACGTGGTTCATGGACTACGTCTACATTCCGCTCGGCGGCAACAGGTGCGGGAGGTTTCGCCATGCATACAACCTGTTCGTCACGTTTCTCCTCAGCGGCATCTGGCACGGCGCAAACTGGACCTTCATCGCCTGGGGCGCCATCCATGGAGCGATGCTCGCCGTCACAGCCGTATGGCGGCGCGGCACATCCGCCGCCAAGGCGGCAAGCCCTGGACTAGTTTCGCGCCTGCTTGGATGGCCCGTCACGTTTACGGTCGTCCTCATCGCCTGGATATTTTTCCGCGCAAGCGACGTGACCGCTGCCTTCGGAATAATCAGGAAGATATTCACCGAGCCGGGGCCGCTCTTCCCCGGCGACGGCTTCCCCAACCAGGCCCTCGCAATCCTGTGCATCGGCATACTCATCATGCGGGAACTGAAAGAGGAGTTCTTCCCTCGCTTCAAGCTCCTGACAAGCGACAGGTTCTTCGTGTCTGCGGTTTCCGCCGCGGCGCTTGCCGTGTTCATCATCCTTACCGCCGTCTGGCATGGCGGCGAATTCATCTATTTCCAGTTCTGAGCCATGACAGCAAAACGGTTTTTCCTATATCTCGCAAGCGTAGCGGCTTTGGTCGCCGCGACCGACGTGCTTTCGGGGCTGGCCATGTCGCGCTACGTTTCCACATGCAACCTGCCCGGGGACTACATGAAGATCACCCACATGCTGCGTTCTGGGAACGAGGACATCCTCATCCTTGGCTCGTCTGTCGGCATGAACAGCCTGATACCTTCGGAATTCAGTAATAAATTCGGCCTCACGTGTTTCAACGCAGGAGCAAACGACCAGAGCATGGAATTCCATGAAGTCATGCTCTCTGCGTTCATAAAGCGCCACAAACCGAAGATGGTCGTTCTCGCGTTGCGCCCACATGACATTCTCAACAAGTCGCGCGGGCGCTTCGGAATGCTCCGCATTTTCTACAAGTGCGGCTATCCGCTGATCGACCGCTTTCTCGAGGATGGCGGCGCCTGGGAGCGGCTTTTTCTGAAATCTGCGCTGTATCGATTCAATACTTTCGGATGGCGACTGCTCCTTTACCATTTCAAGTCCAAGAACGAACTTGCTGACGGCGGCTTTGTCGCAAAGCCGGTCGTCGCCCCACCCGAATACACGAAGATTGCGGAACTGGCGCAGGGAGATCCGCTGCCAAAGCCCAACGCCGAAAAGCTTGCGTCGTTTGAATCCATTGCGTCGATGTGCCGCTCGGCAGGCGCGAGGTTCACCGTTGTCCTCACGCCCTACCATTTCGACTATGGCGAGACCCGCCCTGCCGGCGCGGCCGTCTTCGAGAAAATCTGCCGGGAACGCGGAATAGAATTCTACGACGACGCAGGCAATCCCGAGTTTTCCCCTCGCGGAGAACTGTTTTTCGACAACTTCCACCTGAACAAGAACGGCGCGGCACTCTATACGAAATACTTCCTCGAACGCCTGTCGTCTTACGAGAGCGGGAGGCCGGACGCGACCGTCGGCGCAGCCGAAGAACCTCCCGCATGCGAAAGCGGGAGCAAGACCATCATATCGATCATCGACGACGACACTGCGTCCGTCTCCGCCGTGAAATGCGTCCGCGAGATGGCCGAGCGCAACGGCGTCAGGGCGACTTTCGCCGCAATAGCGAAAAGCGTCGAAAAGAATCCAGAGCTTGCGGAGTATCTGCGCGACTGCGTTGCCGCGGGCCACGAAATCGCATCGCACTCCTATTCGCACTGGGACTCCGTATGGAACCGGGCGGGGCCGCGCGACGGATTTGCGGACGCGATGGAAAAGGAGATGGACTTGGCGGATGCCGTCTTCGCCACTTCCGGGCTGAAGCCGACCGCTTTCGTATATCCCTTCGGCAATTTCAAGGGAGAAGACTATCGCAGGCAGATATTCGAGATTGTCGGCAGGAGATTCCCGATCGCCTTCGATTCGCGCGGCGGGGTGACGACTCCAGACGACTACCATCCCCTCTGCATCGGCAGATTCCCCATGCGCTCGCACAACCACCGCTTCATGGTTGAACGGTGGCTTCGCGAGGCGACAAGGAAAGACGGGGACAAATGGATCGTGTTGATGACTCACAGCGGGAAAGACGACTTTTCCCTCGCCGATCTCGAATCGTTTGTCAAATGCGCAAAATCACTCGGCTGCGAGTTCATGACGGCCAGCGCAGCCGCTGAAATGTGGCGGAAGCGCGGCTGGGAGCCGAGCACGCGCCCCGCAAGCGAATATTCGCGCGTTGCCGAAGTAGCCGATCTCGTCCGTTTTCATTGGCTGTACATCCTCGGCATGGCGCTTTGCGGCATCATCGCCCTTGGCGCGGTGATTCTTATCTTGCGGCGGCTAAAACGACATAGCAAATGACATTGGAATTCAACACAGGAAACCTACAGGAGCCATTCAAGCCATGAATCCGTTCTTTTCAATAGTAGTTCCGTGCTGCGACGTCGAGCAATACCTGCGCGAATGCCTTGACTCGGTCCTGAACCAGCCGTTCGCGGACTGGGAATGTCTTCTCGGCGTCGAGGACTCAAAAGACAAAACCCTGGAAATCGCACGCGAATACGCGGCGAAGGACCCGCGCTTCAAGGTGTTCACCGGCCCGCGAAGCGGCTCGTGCTCCGCCTCGCGCAATACCGGCATCGACATGGCCCAGGGCGAGTACATTATCTTCCTCGACGGCGACGACACGATAGTCGAGGGTTCGCTCCAGCGCCTTCACGACAAGATTGCCGCCCGCCCTGGCGCAGACCTCTACCCCTGCGCGGTTCAGGTCCTGGACGCGAAGACAGGAAAGGTCACGGAGGTGCGCGACAACTATCCTGCCGACGCACAGCCCGAGTTTACCGGCCCAGAGGCAACGCTTTTCATCGCCGGCATACGCAAGCATCCATATCCGATGATGCAGCTGACGATCTGCCGAAGAGACTTTCTTGTCGAGAATAAGCTCAAGTGCATCTACGGGCTTCGCGGACAGGACAGGAACTTCTCGCCCCGCGCGCTCTATTTCGCCAAGCGGGTCTGCCCCCTGCACGAGCCGTTCTACCTTTACCTTAACAACAGGACTGGATCTGTCGTGACGTCGATCGACAAGGGGGTGCTCCTCAAGGACGAAGCAATCATACACCAGTCTCTTTTCGAGTTCCACACCCTCGTGAGCTCCGATCCCGGCTTTGACAGGCGCCTGACGGCCAGATGGGGACAGAGCTGGATTAGCTGGATCGCCTACACATGGTTTAGCCCCGCGCGCATCCGGCGCATTCCACGCGCCCGGCGTCTTGAAACGCTCAACTTGCTTTTCAAGAACGGCTACGGCGACTTCGGCCCCCTGCTTGGCGGCGTGTCAACGTCTCTGCGGCTTGCCGGAAAGGCCATGTACCTGTTTACCAAACGTCCGCTCCTGCGCATCCCGATCGAGATGTTCTTCAGGCTTTACTTCCTCCTTTCAACGATTAAGTCGTCGCGGTCATGAAAAACGTCCTGCTATACTACAACTTCAGCTATCCGCTCGGAGGCGGAGATATCTTGCCTCTGACCTTCGCGTCGTGGCTGCATTCAAGATGCAACCTCACCCTGGCAGTCGACTCGGAAGCCGGATTCCGCAGGGCGCTCGAGGCGTTCGGCGTGCCGTTGGACACCGAACGAATCAAGGTCGCGCCGCTTCTCCCGGACGGGCTCGGCTCCCGATTGCACAATTCCTACTGGTCTTTCAGAAGATCCACGCGGCTGAAACGCCTCGCGGCGAAGGCCGACATCTGCATATCGGCCGCGAACGTCATCGATTTCGGACGTCCGGCGCACCATTTCATCAACATGCTCTCCGGCGTTGACCACGCATTTACCGCACATAGCGGAATAATCAGGCCTAAAACCAGCGTCAAGCGCTTTCTCGTCGACGAAGTGATCCGCCCGATTGTCGGGATGAGGTCAAAAAAGCGCATTTTCGCCGACGGACGCGAACGGTTCTACTCAAACTCGAGATATGTCCACGACCGCCTGACCGCCTTCTACGGCGACTTTCACGACACTATCTTCTATCCGCCGACGACATACGAGCCGGAAGATTCCGGCGAAACTCCGCCTCGCGATCCCATGCGCGTCATCTGCCTTGGCCGCATCAGCCCGCAGAAGCGCATTACGGACATCATAGACATAGTAGAGCGCTCCCGCGCGCTTTCCGGGAAAGACATAAAGCTGACGGTGGCGGGTCCCTGCGGCAACGGCGAATACGCGACGAGGATCAAGCAGATTGTCGAGGCCAGGGCGTGGATCACCCTCGTGGACGGCGTTTTCGGCAGGGCAAAGGACGATCTCCTGCGCTCTGGACGTTTCGCCGTGCATGCAAGGCGCGACGAGGAGTTCGGCATCGCCGTGACGGAATATCTGAAGGCGGGGCTCATCCCCGTCGTTCCCGACGAAGGCGGTTCCTGTGAGGTTGTCGACCGACCGGAACTCTCGTACTCGACAAACGAGGACGCCGCCGCCAAACTCGCCCGCCTCGTCTCGGACAGCGCGTTCTCGGAGACTATGCAAAGGCACTGCCAGTCGCGGGCGCTGGAGTTCTCGCGCGGCAAATTCGAGGAACGCCAGAACGCGATTCTCGAAAAAATCCTGGTATAATCAATCCGCCAGAACGCAAGGCGGCCGCACAGTCAGAAAAGGCGCCTAAGCCGTTTTGCGATCTTGGGCTTGAGGGTCATCCACGGAATCAGCGCGCGCATAAGCCCCTTGCGCGAACGGGTCAGGCATCCAGGTATAGCACCGGGAAGCGCGAGTCCCTGCGAGGCCGCCCATTCCACAACGGACACGTACTCGTCGAAATGCATGAACGCACGCTTGGTCCACCCTTCCCACGGCTTCGGCCTTGCGATAAAGTGGACAAACAACCTGTCGCGGTCCTTGTCCATTCTGTACACGTCCTGTACGCGCGGCGCATCGGGAACGAAATTGAGGCAGGCGTTCAGCGTGCTTTCGTCAAGCTGGTGGTAGTAGAGCAGGGACCTGTCCTCGACACCGACGTCACGTTCCGGCAAGACCTTCATCTGCAGTGCGTGCCATATCTCGGCGAACTTCCTGAACCGCGCCATCGAGAAGGAACAGAACGAAGCGGAGCCAGACGTCGCATACCTCGGCTCGCCACGGGCCTCGCCCGCCACGTCTTCGATGTCCTTTCTCCAGGCCTCGAGAATCGCCTTCGGGATGGACTTGCCGTCCTCGCCGAAGGTATGCCCCCTGAACGCCCCGGGCATTTCGAACGGCGCGCGAAGGCGGAAGTGTATTTCCTCCGGGGAAGACGGCGTCAGGATTTCGGAGACGTTTCCGGTGAAGAAGGCGTCCGAGTCGGCCCAGGTCGCGTATTCAGTGTCGACGTTCAGCATGACATGCGCCTTGAGGCAAGTAAGCGAACGCTTCATGCCGTCCAGCGACAGCACCCGAACGTCTCCGAACTGCGCCAAAATGCGTTCGGCCTCCGGCGTGAACTTCTTGACTCCGACGAGAAAAGGCTCGTCCATCCCGGCCCTGCGGGCAGAGGCGATCAGGAGGAATATCCCCCAGATATAGTTTATGTCGCCAATCGTCACAATGGTATTGTCACGTTTCATCAAGACCTCCTTTCCTCTGCAAATGCCGACTTACGGTTGCGCAACAACGTGGAGACGTCGCGCCTGAACAAGGCAAAAAGCAGGACAGCCACCGTCGCGGATGACGCGGCGCCCTTCAAGGCAAGGCCGGGAATGCCGTCGACGGGAATGATCCACGCCGTCCACCAGGCGACGACGCACAGCACGAGCGCACACGCCGCAAAGCCGAAATATGCGCGCCAGTATGCGCGCGCCTCGGCCTTGCCGAAGAACGACGAAAACACGACGTGGGACTCCCACGGAATCTGTATGAACGAGAAGCCGATGATCGTCGAGAAGATGACGCCGTCGAGCTTGTAGGCGTCTGGAAGGAACAGGACAAACAGGATGTTGGAGCCGAGATTCACGGCGCCTGCGACAATCGGCTTCCAGCGGTCCTGCCGCCAGAGCGACGCGGCGGACTTGAACTCAAGCAGCACCTGGCGAGACTGCATGATGTAGAAGTAAAAGACCATTAGCGCCGGAGTAAGCGCATGGCGCATCAACGATGGGTCGTCCTTCACCCACACCGCCATGAACGGCTGATACATCGCCGCCATCATCGCGGAGCAGAAAAGGACCACGACCATGGAAAGACGGTTCATCCGCATGAAGAGCTTGAAGTTCTCCTCCTTGGACTCGGTATATATCTTGTTGCCGAAGCCACCGGCCATCGAGGAATACACGACGGCGACAAGCCCTGCGACCGACGTGACGACGTAGTAGTAGTTGCCGTACGCGGCAACGGCCACAAGCCCGAGGAATGCGGAAATCACCAGGTTGTCCGTGGAACTCGTGATGACGCTGCCTACCTTGTGCATGAATATGGACTTCACGTCCGACACTACCTTGCGCCGCACGTCCAGCGACAGCGAGCCGCGCGGCTCTATGTCTGGGAAGAGCCTGCGGGAGGCCGTTACGAGCAAGACGTTCTGCACGACAGTGAACGCGACCGTCGCAAGGACGTAATGGTAGTAGTTGCGCGTGACGAGGAGAATCAGGAACACCGCGATGTACTGGGCGATGGAGACACCTGTGCGGATGTTCGTGACGACATCGTTGCGGTGGTGCGCACCGAGCACGACGCCGCGGTAGGCGAAGAGGAAGTAGCTCGCCGCAGTATTCACCAAGTGGATCACATAGAGCACATGCAAGTCTATGTCGGGCGGAACAGTGCCGTGGACAAGCCGGTCGAGAAACGGAAGGAGGGCAAGCCCGCCAAAGAAGATCACGGCGCCCACGCAGCGGTAAATCGTCCGGTAGAACTTCAGGTAGGCGCACAGCAGCTCGCGGTCGTCGTCGGCGACGGGCTTGTACATCGAGCATACGACGGCCGTGCCGAAACCGAGTTCGGCCAGCATGAGGACGCCGAGGATCGACCCGAAAAGACCATTGAGTCCCAGATACGCGGGACCGAGGAGCCAAAGGAACAGCGTGCGGTTCAGAAACGGGAACAGAAGCCGTATGCCGCTCGATGCGGCATTTGCGACCATGTTTCGCTTCACGTTTTTCTTGAAATCAAGTTTCATCCGAAGTTGCGCTCTTTCGATTACGGCATCGCCCAGTAGCCAGGAAGATTCCTCACGTCCTTCGCCGGAGCAGGCCTGACCGGCGGCGGCGTTCCCGTAGGCTCAAGGAGATAGCCGCATACCGACGCCGCAGGCGCGATCGTCTCCCACACCGTGTATTCGCTCGCCGCGACCGTCATGTTCTCGACGTTGCCCCATCTTCTCCATATAGGGCACTTGGACGCCCATTCCTTGTCGCCTCCGTAGACCATCTCCACCGCCTTCGCCGGCATTCCGTAGATCCATCTGTACGGAGTTATGCCGGGAACATATTCGGCGATTCCGTCCACATACGACGGCAAGTCGAGGAACGAGACAGGATACACCTGCCCGAGTCCGCTCGTAAGCGTCATGCCAACGGGGTTGCATCCGTTGTGGAAGTCGAGCGCGGCAAATGCGCCGCGCAGATACGCGTCGTCACCCTTTATGCGGTGCGCGGCGACGAGCGTCTGCGCGCGACGAAGCGGAAGACAGCTGCCCCAGCCCATCGCGTTCCAGTAGCCCTTCCCAGGAGCCCACCACGGACAGCGATAGGCGTAGGCCTGGTCAATCTGCCCGAGCATGTCCTTTGCGCGGCCGAGAAGACGCCTTTCCCATTCCGCCATCAACTTCGCCGCCTGCGGCGGAATGCCAAGCTCCCGCTCGCCCGCGAAGGTAAGAGCACCCCAGCGCCATTCGTTCCTCTTCAAGTCCTCGTCAATTTCTCGGGACTTCGCGTCGAGCGCTTCAAGATAGGCCTTTTCGCCCGTGAGCGCACCGAGATTTATGGCCGCCTTTATGAAAGACGCCGACGGGAGCGACTTCGGCTCCCTCCAGTAGACTTCCTCAACGTCGGTCAATATCTTGAGCCGCTTCCTTTTGACTATAAAAGTCTCGGACGACGGTTCGGAACGCATGGCGAAATCCCACGCGCGTTTCGCGGACTCGAGATACTTTGCACGGAAGGATTCGTGGCACCGCGCGAGAAGCGAGGCGTGCGCGGCGTATGCGAGGGAGCTTGCGCGCGTCGCGCGGGAGACTGCATAGCGCATCGGGTCGCGCTCCGCTACATTCCCGGGGCCAGGGTGTCCCGTGGACTCGATCCACGTGCCAACGCCACCGTCTTTCTGTTGCACGGCAAGGAGATGCCTGAGACCCCACTCCGCCTCGTCAAGTATGTCGGGGATTCCGTTAGCGTTCTCCGGCACTGCAAGCTGTCCGTCCGTGAAGTTCGACGGCTTCATCAGATATACGGCGCAGAGGTCGTTCACGATGTTCAGATGAGCGGGACGGCGATCGTAGTCGGCGGCATCGTGCCATCCGCCGACGACCGAAAGCCGCTCGCCATTTTCCCAGTCGGTGTTGTGCCTTATGATGTCGAACCACCTGACGCCATTCGGAATCTTCCCCTCCTCTGGGGCGAAGGAGCCGCGCACGACGTTCGTGTGGCACGCGCCTGCCGTCCAGTGGGTATAGGGCTCGCACTTCGCGATTCCACAGCGCTTCTGGTAGAGCCCGCCCATGTGAACCCTGAACGCGTCCTCCGCCGCGCCGCGCCATATCCGGAAGTCCGCGCTTCTACCCACGCCATCAACGCGGATGAAGTAGGTGCCTTCGTTGGTGACTGACGAGAAATCAATTTCGTAGGTTTCTTCGCCAGTGAAAGGCGTTCCTTCTTTCGTCGTCGCGTCCAGAACGCGCAGGACAGGCGGGACAGGCGAGACGAACGCGACCATCCCAGTCTTCGCATCAACCAACTCCCACTTCCCTGACTCCTGACCCCTGACTACTGACTCCTGACCCCACCTCGGCTTCCACGCACCGAGCTTCGGCCCCAGCCACGCGCCAAGGTACGCGAACTTCGGCTGGTCCGGGGCGTAGCCGACCTGGTTTATCTTGAAGAGCGGACTTGGCTTTGCGGGGTCGTAGTCCGAAAACGGCTTGTCGCCTTGCCGAAAGACGCTATAGAGGACGCGTGCCTTTGGATTCTTCGCGAGTGGATCCTCCTGTCCGTTCGCCGACGGCCAGAAACCAGGTTCGGAAGCGAGGGAACGTCCTTCCCTGTCGTCATCCGTCTGGTACAGCGATGTATACGGATCGAGGAACCAAAGCATAGAGGCGGCGAGGACTGTCAGCATACTATGCACTGGCAACCCCCTTCCCTGCAGATTCGCTCTTCAGACTTGCGGCGTTGGCTGCGAGATGGTCGAGCAGCGCGAAGAACACCATGAGGATGATCAGGTTCATCTGCTGGCGCAGAACCCATTCGAGGCAGCTCTGGAGATAGCATGCGACAAGTCCGCCGGCAAGCCCCGCCGGAATCGCCGCGTAGTACGTTCCCGACAGCTTCTTGGAAAGGCTGACGCAAAGGACAAGATACCTAAGGAACCAGGCCAACATTGCCACGAGCGCAGGAATGCCGCACTCTGCGCAGACAAGCAGGTAAACAGTCTCGACGATTCCGTCCTCCTGTTCATTGGCGAAGTCGATGTCGCGCCTTGCGCGCGCCGCGTATTCGTACGGGGCCTTGATCTTGATGCCCCAGTTGTTCATGCCGACGCCCCACCACGGCTCGTCGATGATCATCTCCTTCGCGCAAA
>CACWJS010000075.1 GCA_902761275.1 uncultured bacterium
CCCTCCTTCCAACCACGACTCAACCACGGCAAAAATGCTCCACAACCATTTTCCATCCATTCAACAACCACGTTCCAACCACGAGCCAACCATCCTTCGGGTCGAATACAAGAACGACACGATTTCGACTAAACCGTCCTACTTCTCTGATTCGACAACTCCAACCGATACTCATAAACAATTCAACCTCAACCACCAAACAAAAAGGAGGGCGCGGCAGATTTGCCGCGCCCCCCGCTTTTCGCATAACCGCGTGGTCGGAGACCATTATGCATACGGGTCGTAGAACGTCACCCAGTGGCGAACTTCCTCCCCGCCGATGGTCGCGGTGAGCAGGACAGGCTTCCCCCACCAGTCGCCGTCGGGTCGGCTGGAGGTGTTGTTCCTGTCGGCGAACGAGATTGCCGTCGGTATCGACACGATTGACTGAAGCTTGTCAAGTACGGAGACAGGTTTGCCGCCCTCGCGAGGCGGCGCATGGGCTGTTGATAACTCTCGTCATCTTTTTTCTCCTTGTTTTTGTTGTTTGTGTTAGCCCCGCAGTCACTCGACCGCGAGAAATCGCTATCTGCCGCGTTGGTCAACCGGCAAACAAAAAAGACCTTCTGGCACGAAACCAGAAGGTCTTAAAACGGCATAAAAAAAAGGCGCATCGACTATCGATGCGCCTTCTCAATTGGGAAAAGTCTAAATACTTAAGTCTACCAAACGAATCTTAAATCTAATCTTAAATCGTAAAAAACTTTTGCAGCGGAGGAACGAGCTGGAAACGCGGCAAATACGCCGCAGGAACCACCCCCACGACTCTGCCCTTCCGTCACTTATTGCAATATGTGACGGAAGTTGAACACGGCCCCACATCGGACTGGTCGAAATCGACAAAACCCATCTTGAACGCGGGCGATTCAGGCTTGAGGCGGAAGTCGCGCCCCGCCGCGTCCTTGAAGAGCGGATCGGCATAGACAGAATTTATGTCCTTGCCCATCTTGCGCCAGGCATCGAAACTCCTGCCGCCGCCGAACTTGACCTTATCAACAGAAAGCATGGGATTGAAATACACATTCCTATCCGCCTTGAACGTCACGGTTGAACCCGCCTCGTTCGTCTTCTGGTCGTTGTCCTGTCGGTGGGCGGTGGACTGCGCCACGATATCGTTCCAGTTCCCCGAATAGAGATCCCCCTCGGTCCAGTAGAAGATATTGTTTACCAGCTCGCATGAAACGTGCGGCTCGCAACGAGTCCGCGCGACCTGATCCTTCTTTCCAAACGCGAAGATGTTGTTGCGCACGGTGATCTCCTTCGCATAGTGGATGTCATAAGGCGCGAACTTCGTATCGTAGACGACGTTGTTCTCGACTAGGATTCCAGTGGAGCCCTCGTCTTGGTAGATGCCCCAGCCGCCGTAGGAGCGTGCATTGACGCCGTGAATACGGTTGTTCGCAATGCGCGTGCCGTAGGAAGGTCCAAGCGTGTAGATGCCTCCCATGTCGGAGAGAAGCCCCTTGCCGATGTCGTGTATGTGGTTGTGACTGATCTCGTTTTCGCGGCTTGCGCTCTGATGGTATCCCCACACCCATCCTGCGGAAACTCCAGTGTAGTATCCGTCGTGGATGTGGTTATGGACTATCCGCGTCCGCGCCGCGTTCTTGAGGAAGACTCCTACGGCAGAGCGAAAGTCAAGTCCGTAGGGACCGATCTCGCAGTCTTCAACTACATTGCTGATGTTAAGCTCAACCGCAGGATATCCGAAAAGTCCGCCGTCGAGCCGCACGCCGCCCGCGCCAAGACGCGTCATCGCACAGTGTGAAAGTACGTTTTCGCGCGAGCCTTTGAGGATGTCGACCGCATAGCCGCCGATATCCCCGAAAGCGCAGTCCTCGAAGCGACAGCGCCTGGCCCCGACAAGCCTCACTGCCGCAGAGACGGTCGCCGATCCCTGCGCATTGTTCACGTCCCTTTCCGAAAGCTCGAACTGCGAAAGTTCGAAGCGGATGCCGCGAAAGACGACGTCCTCGACATAGCGTCCGTCCTTTTCAGGCGTTCCTTTCAGCGAGACGAGCGCTGGGCAGAACGGCACTTCCACCTTTGCCGTCTCCGGCGTCTCGCCGGGCATCGGCCTGTAGTGAACCCTCCCCGCTCCGTATTCAAGCCACCACTCGCCTGGTTCCGTCATCGCGGCGGGAAGGTTCTCAATCGCATAGATGCCGCGAAGCCCGCCAGACTTGTTGTTAGACCAACCGGTGTCAAACGCCACCCTCGCCGGCGCGACGAACGTCACCTTGTTTGAGACGGCATCGACGGAAGCGATGCGCAAGTGCGTGTCGATCCAGAAATGATGGCATACAATCTCCGCGTCTTTCAGGTTCGCCCATTCGGGATTGAACTCCTTAGGGTCGTAGAAGAACGAAGGTCGCGGCACATTCCACCTCTCTCCTTCCGGAAGGTCGTCGTTTACAATTGTGAAATGCCCTTTCTTCGGAAGCCGAGCGCGCGGACGCATGGCCCCGTTGACGCGCATGGAGCGAAAGCCGTCCGTCCGATTCGCCTTGACCCACGGCACAGGCGCAGACCACGTGCCGTCCGCCTCTACGCGCCAGTCCGTCACGGGCCTTGAACCGGAAATCACCACGTCGCCGTCGGCGACATACGTTACTCCCGAATCCTCCGGCGTAAGCACAAGCGGTTTTTCAAGACGATGCACGCCCGCCGCAAGATGCACGACGGCGGGCTTTGGCATCGTCCGCGCCGCATCCCGCGCAGCCTCGACGGACGAAAACGGCTGCGCATTGGCAATAGCCGTGTCGTACATTGCTTCGCCGCCCTCTCGCCAGGCACGAACTCTTATCTTTCGTCCGCAAGTGGTTATGAACTCGGCCTCAAAGGATTCGACGCCATCCGGCAGATGCGGCTCGACATGGAACTTCGCAAAGCCCGGCTCGTCGATCTTGATTCCTGCAAGATACTCGAACGCCCACGCGGAAAGGTCGCCGAACATGATGTGGTTGTGCGAGACAGGCGTTCCACCCGCCGTGTTGTCAAACGACTCGAGCAAAGTGTCGTTGTCTTTCATCCAAATTGCCCATCCAGGAGCGTCCGGCTGCGTAAAGATGCGCCAGGCGTCGTCTATGTAGCCATAGTCTGCGAGGACACGCGGAATCCACTTCGCGCCAAGGATGCCGAACTTGGCCTTGTGCCCGTTCTCGCGGAGACGGCGCAGCAATTCGCCAACGACCTTTCTTTCCTCCCCGTCCGCGCAAAGCCCCTTGAAATAGAGAGGCGCGGCGAGCGACGTAAGCTCGCCTCCGGCATAGACGCCGCCGCCCTTGTAGAACTCCTTGTTGAAAGACGCCTTTACCTTTGCCGCCTTTGCACGGCATTCGGCGGCGACATCGCCCTCCCCAAAACGCTCTGCCCAAAACGCGACGCGGCGGTTGAACTCGTAGACATAGGCGCTATCCGTCAGGAGAACCGGCGCGACCTTGACGCCCGTCGGAGTACACCAGTCGCCAAGTCCATGTTCCACCAGTCCGTCGGGCCGCGCCTTGCCGCCAATGAAGAAAAGATACTTCTTCATTGCGGTGTACGCCTCGCGAGCCGGGGCGTCATCCCCGTAAAAGCGGTATATCTGCCACGGAACTTCAAAGAGAATGGCGTCCCACGCCGGACCAGAACCCTGGCTATATCCAAACTTGTCTGTGGAAGGAAGAATGCGAGGAACCTTCCCGTCCGGCTTCTGCTCGTCAAGCATCATCCGCAGGAAATGGACATATCCCGCCTTTGCGTCGTAGTTCCAGAGCCCCGTTTCCATCGCAAGCTGCGCATCGCCCGTCCAGCCGTTTTTCTCGCGGTGCGGGCAGTCCGTGGGAATCCCCGTGAAATTCGAAAGGTAGCTGCGGCGCGTCGCATCCTGGAGCTTCCCGAAGACGGTATCGGAAATCCTGAAAGAGCCCGCGGAGTCGAAGTCGGAATGCACGAACACGCTCTTGATGGACTTAAGCTCCACTTTCCCTTCCGTGCGCACTTGCGCATAGCGGAAGCCGTGGTAGGTAAAGCGAGGATGCCACCTCTCCCCGCCTTCCTTTCCGGCAAGCGTGTATTCGTCGTGCTGCGCCGGGCGGGGATCATTGTTGCACCTGATGAAAACACCGATGTCGCCGAGAAGCGTATTAGCCGGCGTAAGGCACTCGTCGTAGTCGATTGTCACCTTCGAGCCAGCCTCGCCAACGACTTCGATTTCGCACCATCCCGTGCGGTTGGAGCCAAAGTCGTAGATTGTGCCGCCGTTCCCGGCGGGGAACGAACGCACAGGCGAAATCGGGTCGAAAGCTCGGCAAGGCACGGCGTCTTCTGGCGAAACAACCATGGTCGGAGCCGCCTCTACCTTCGCGGCGCGAACGTTCGCATGGCTGCCCTCGCGCCTTGCATCGTAGTATTCGCCGTTTCTGAGCGCGTTGAACACTATCGGCGAATCGCGAACCGTCCAGCTGCCGTCCGTGACAAGAAGCGTCTTGCCGTCTGCAACGAGTTCGCCGCAGACCTTCGGCGCACCAAGCCAGGGCGCGGAAGAAAAGCCCCACACGTCCTTAGTAAAGCAGTTGAACCAGCCGTTGCCAAGCAGAACCTCTACGACATTCTCGCCCTTCTTCAAAAACGGCGTGACATCGCGAGCGACGGACGACAGGCGCTTGTCCGGCTGGCATGTCACCGGAGAAAGGACATCCCGCCCCGCCTTCTCGCCATTGACGTAGACTTCGCACCACCCCGCGACAGCGACAGTAAATACGGCATTCGTCGGTTTCACGCTAAGCTCAAACTCCCTGAAAAGGACTGGCGCCGGCTTTTCAGGCGAGAGCGTGTCACCAGAAATCCATGTCGCCGTGCCGCAATATCCCGCATTCACAGGCGCAGCGGCGACCGCGCATGTCGCCGTAGCGCACACCGCCGCCGCGAGAATTATTCCGCATAGTGTTTTCATTTTATCTTTTCCTTTCTTAAATCTAATCTTAAATCGTAAAAAACTTTTGCGGCGGAGAGACGAGACGGAAACGCGGCAGATTTGCCGCGACGCCCCGACCCATACCAATCTTCATTCTGTTTGTTGCTGCCATGTTTCTTTAGTGTGGCAACCATGACCCTTTTTGCTCCAAAATTCCTACAAAACTGTAGGAGATTAGACAAGCCGAACAATCTCCGCCACGCGGCTCGGCTTTGCCTCGGGGATATGCGCCTATTTCAGCGCCCGTCCGGAAACAGCCGCTTGATGGAATCACCTTCGGCATCACTCATTTCCCGGACAGCACCTTCAACACGATTTTCCGATGCTTCCGAAGCGAGCCTTGCGTAAGACCGGGAGCATGACCGCCTTCCGGCGGGAAAAAGACGGCGAACTCGCCGGGGAACACCTTCAGGGGCGTCCCCATGGCCTTGAAGAGAACGCAGTCGTTATTTTCGTCGAACTCGCCTATGCCGGCGTCCGGCGTCTTGATCGACCCTATCGTCTCGTCGCCAGAAACAGGAATGTGGATGTCGATGTAGTCCCGGTGCGATTCGTACTGGTTCTGTTCGCCCCACGGCTTCAGGTCGATGTCGAACACCATCGCCCAGCAGTTCGTACCGTCGATTTCGTGGCGGCCAGGGGCAAGACCTGCCAGGTCCTTGCCGCGCAGAAACTCGACTGCCCGCAGGAAATGCGGATTCCCGTCGGCATACCTGCCCGCCTCGTCGACCGACGCAACGACGGCTCCGTTCGTCAATTGGGCAGCTATCGCAAAGGCGTCGGCCACTACGGTTCCGTGCGAAGACCTGACGTCAAGTTCGAGCGTCGCCCCTGGCGAAAGCTCGACGGCACCTATCTCGTTCCATTCGCCGGAACGCACCGCCTGATTCCACTTGAAATCAATGCGACGTCCACCCGAAAAAACAACCACCAGCGTCTCGGAGTCGTCCTTGACATCCCAGCGGTAGTTGATTCTTCCCATCAATCTATATAGACCCGGCTTCTCGACGGGAAGCGGATATACCGCCCTTCCTGCCGTTTCCGTCGGCTCGTGAACCTTGTCCCCTACCTGTCCGCCGTTGCAGCAGAACGTCTCGCGCCATCCGCCCAGAAACTTTACGCCCTCGTCCTCGTCGTCGACGATCAGCCACCCGGCATACGCCGGATCTGGATTACCTGGGAAGTCGCCTCCTATGAGCCGCTGCAGTTCGCGCGCATGTCCGCCAGTCCATATTCCGCGCGGCATCACGCCGAGCCGCCTGCACATCGCCGCCGCTTCGCCGACCGCAACGCCAAGCTGGGCGAGCGTGTTAATGACGCGCGCGCCGCCCAATCCGACGTGCGTACAGCTGAAGCATCGTCCTGCCATGAAGAGATTCTCGACATTGCGCGAGTAGAGCGACCTGTACGGAATCCAGTAGCGTCCATAGTGCGGCTGGCGGCAGGTCGTGAGGAAGTCAACCCCCGGACTGCAGTCGTCGTAATGCAGGTCAACGCTCCAGGAGCCCGTCGCGACGGCATCGGGAAACTTGCGCTTCCCCGTGACGTCCGATTCGCTGTAGATCCAGTCGCCCAGCAGACGCCTCGATTCGCGCTTTCCGAGAACGAACGGGAGGAAGTCTATAACGCGGCGTGAGTTCACAGGATCCCGCTTCGCGAGCGAAAACGCGCCATACGTCGCGAGCAGCAGCCTGTCCCGTATCGCCTCGCCCTCAGCAATCATGTCGCGGTGAATGCCATACTCCCAGTTCCACTCTCCGTTGACGGCAACCTCTCCCTGCGCGTGCGACTCGGCCCACGGCGCAGAGAACGGAACTGGCGTGTTCGCAACGGCGCTCGTCCACATGAGCGACGCCCCGAGCGTGTCGCCGTCCGCCTTCTCCGGCGCGAACGTCTCGCCGAACTCGTCCTTTGCTTCGCGTCCCGTCCTGAAGTCCGCGCCAGCCCAGAAACCGACCCATCCGTCGCCGGTCGCATCGCAGAAGAGAGGCGCGCGAAAGCGCACCAACCGCCCATGCGCCCAGTCAAAAGCCCGCACTGCCGAAATGCGGGAACCATCCTTCTCCACTCCAAACGCACGCGTCGAAAGGCGCAGGCAGATGTTCGTCTCGTTCTGCACGACGCGGAGGCGGTGCGCGTCCGAGATCGCCATGTTCGCGTCGCGGTTCATGAACCAGCCGCGAAGCTCCTTCACGATCGGATGCCTTGCCTCGCCGCCAGACCACACGCGTATCTCCGACGACGCATTTCCTCCAAGCATCGGACGGTCCTGCACAAGCGCAACGCGAAGACCTCGCCTCGCCGCCGCGACTGCCGCGCATGTTCCCGGAAGTCCTCCGCCGACTACGACAAGGTCGGCTTCTACGTCTTCGCACGGCGCAGAAGAAAAGTCGAGCGCACCCTGCGGCCGCCCACCGTCAAGAACAAGCGCAATCCCGGCGCAGCGTCCGTCGAATCCGTCGCCATCGACCAGCGAGATGTCGCATTTGCCTTCCTGCAGCTCCACGGCACCTCCGTCCTCCCAATTCCACTCGAACTGCGACGCGCCGAAGACCTTGCCAAGCGTTGCGCCGTTCACGTGCACGGCAAACGAACCCGCGCCGTCCGTCCACTTCCGCGAACGCACCCACACGCGCCATGTTCCAGATTTTGGGATTTCGACCTGCGCCGTCGCGTCCGCAACGCGGATGCCCTTTCCGTGCGCGATAAGGTACGGAGAGCCCATTACATCCATGAACTGTGCGTCTAGACTCCATCCGCCGGGAACGAACTGGTGAGGGTGAACGTCCACACGCTCCACCGCAAACGCCGAAGCACAGCAAAGCGCCATGGCAAAAAGCGCAGACTTCCTGATCATGCCACTCCCTGATTGCGGCGGAAGATGCCTAGTTTGTCAGCCCTCGCGCAGAAGTCGGCGTACTCCGCCTCGGTGTACGGCTCGTGGGGCGGACGGAACATCCCGCAGTCAAGGCCGATGTATCGCATCGCCGCCTTGCGGAGACTTTGTTTTGCAAATGTGTGGCAGACAAACTCAACCGCCTTGTTCGCCTCGGACTGCACCTGCGCGGCGGCGCGGAAGTCGTTTGCACGCACGAGGTTCCATATCCTCACGAAATGGGCGGGAATCACGTTCTGCAAAGTGCCGATCACGCCGGCGAAAACGTCCCCGAACGAAAGCGCCGCAATCGCATGCTGGTCGCTGCCGGAGAAAAACACGGCCTCCTTGCCGATGCGCGACTTCAGGCGCTGGACGTCGTAGAAGTTCGTGCCGGTGTACTTCATGCCCTTCACGTTCCTGAGGTCGAAGAGACGCGCGTCAGCCTCCGGATTCACGACGCCGCCGTTGGCGTAGATGAGGAACGGAAGATCCGTCGCCCCGGAAATGAGCCTGTAGTGGTTGTAGACGTCGGCGGGCTTCTGTCCGTAATACACAGGCGGCACGCTAGACACCCAGTCGCACCCTGCGTCCGCCGCCGCGCGCGCAAGCTCAACGGCGTCGTTCGTGTTGACGCAGCCGACGTGCGCAATCAGCTTCGCTCGCCCCTTCGCGGCTTTTGCCGCCACGCGGTAGACGAGCTTGCGCTCGTCCTTCGAGAGAAGCAGCCCTTCGCCAGTTCCGCCCGTAAGGTAGAAACCCTTGATTCCGTTCGCAAGACCATATTCCATCATGCGGCCAAGCATCTCCTCGTTCACGCGGTCATCCAGCGTGAATGGAGTGAAAAGCGCGGTGTACACTCCGGCCATGCCAAGCGGATCGCCATTCTCGGCCGCCGGACGTTCCTTGGCGTCCACGCTCCCAACTGCGCACGCGGCGCCTGCCGCGACCGCTCTCGCGATAAAATCTCTTCGCTTGATCTCGTTCATATTCATGTCTCCCTTTTTGTCTTGTCACTTCGCTCTTATCAGCCATATCGAGTTGTCTGAACCATACTTCTCGCAGCCAAGCGGCTGCATCCACTCGGCGGTGACGAGCCACGACTCCCTCCCCGTGAAGTCCACGCAGAAGTTCCCGAGCCTCGCGCCAAGCTCCGGCACGAGCGGGAACTCTGTCTCTCGAACAAGAGCGCCGCAGCCAGGGTCGAACTGCGCCATGTAGATCGGGGCACGGTTGCGGAAGACGTGTCCGTTCGCGGCGTCCTCACGCGTGTAGGCGAGGAAGAGCCCGCCCCCGCACGTCATCCAGTGCTGCTGGGTGTTCTTGTTCCCGATCATCTTCCCGTCCGTCCAAGTCCACGGACGCAGCTTGGAGAAGGTCATCCCGCCGTCGTCGCTTACGCACCAGAGGCCCATCTCGTCGCTGCGGAGCGTCATGTACACCTTGTCTCCAAGCCGGGCAAGCGACGGTTCTCCGACCCCGCGAACAAGGTCGTCGCGAACGACGGGCGTTCCGGCCTTGACGACGCGAAGACCGTCCTCATCGAAGGCGTAGCGCACCGTGACGCATCGTCCCTTCTTCCCCGCGCCAACAGGACGAAAATAGAAGCACGCGAGCAGGTCACCATCGTCGCACTCAAGCATCTGCCCGAACGGAAGCGCCATTTCGTATTCGAAGGGGAACGCAAGCGTCTTGGAATCGACGAAGCAGCCCTTCTCGACATCGACCGATACGTAGATCGGAGTGCCGTACGGACGGCCGTCAACGTATTTCTGGAACGGAACCTTGTCGTTCTCGTAGAGTTGCTTCATTCCGAGGGCAAACCACTTCCCGTGGGCGCGGCTGTAGCGCACGGTTGCGTACCGCGCGGCGCGGAGTCCGTTCTCCACCGTGTCTGCGAGGGCCGTCTGCTCGACAGGTTCGCTCCATGTCTTTCCGCCGTCCACGCTCTTCGAGAGGAACTGGCCGTAGAAAACGTCCGAGCCGGTCAGCAGAAGCTTCTGGAATCCGAGAAGCGCGGTGCCTTTTCCGTCAGTCGCGACGGACGGCTGTATCTTGCATAACCTCCCGTCGAAACCGGGGAAGATTCGCTGGCGCGTGAAGTTGACCTGCGCCTTTTTGAACGGCGCAAGATGCGTCTTTTCGAACGGCGTGGAAGAAATGTTCCCGCCGGGGAGTTCGTCGAAGCCGACGACTTTAACCCCCGCCTCCTTCGCGGCTGACAGCACCTTCTCCAGATTCTCTTCCGAGATGTTGTGAAGGTTGTGTCTCCTTCCCTTCGCCTCGATGTCGTGTGCATACACCGCCAGAACAAGGTTGCTCACGGCGATCTGCGGCATCATGGCGGCGATTCTTTCTGGCATGTCTGCCGGATTCGTTCCGCACTGAGCCACCACAACGGGGCGCGACACAGACTCGCCGACGTGAAAAGGCGGCGTCTTTTCGCCCCACGACTTGCCGTCCACTTCGCCCCATCCAGCTCGCAGACGGGCGAAATGTCGCAGAAGGAGCGCGTCTGTCTCCGCCGTCCGTGCGCTCATCGGATAGGCGAACGAGCGGACATCGAGTCCCTTTTCGCGGCAAACCGACAGCTGCGGCAGTATCTCTTCACGAATATACCCTTCCTCGCCAAGCCGCGCAAGTGCGTCCGTCGCTTTCTGATGCTTGAGACCATGAAGACCGATCGAATGCCCGGCGGCGGACAACTTGCGCATGCACGACTCGGCGCGAGCGTCTATCGGACCACAAACGAAGAACGTCGCGTGAGCCCCGTATTTCTCGAAGAGCGGGATGCATCTTTCCCACGTGTCGAAGTTCCTGTCGTCGAACGTGAGGCAGAGGGCGCCAGCTGTCGCTGCCGGTGCGTCAACCGCGCCGTGCGCCGAAAGCGCGGCCACCGCCGCCGCCAACAATGAAAATCTGAACATTTGTGACAGGTGTGATTTTTGAATGGCATTCACCCGCACGCACTCCAACCTACCTGACAATGAGGCAGAATCCCTTAATGGCCGACGCCCTGAGGAATCCATCGTGCATGGAAAGAGCGACACGCGGCACCTCCACGCCGTTCACCTTCACCATCCAGCTGGAGAGATTCTCGCCTCCCGTAACGGGATTGCCGACCTTCGCGCAGTTCATCTGCATGGTTTTGAGCTCCGCCGCCGACACGCCGGAAAGCTCGATTACGCCGCCTCCCGCGAAATCGGCGCCTGTGAGCTCGAGGACGTCCGCCTTCGTCGCATCGACGCGCATGCCCGCGCCGACGGCGAACTCGACCTTCGATACCTTGCCAGTACCCGAAAGGAACGCGCCGTCCGCGACCGTGTACTTGGAAGCCTTGCTGTAATTGATGTTGACCCTAAGCTCGCCGGCCTCGACCGCAATCACGCCGGTGGGCTTGTCTTGAGTTCCGTTCGGACCGATATTCGGATTGTTGAGTTCCATCGTGCCGCCGCCGGTCTTGCGGAAACCACACGGATTCTGTGCGTTCTGCCAGGCAGTACGCGCCAGTACCGCGCAGTTGAAAATGCCGTCCGCCGCAGCGTCGCCTGTCACGTCCTCCACACGGAACTCGGTGTTGCGCCCAAAGGTGATACCAACTGGAGCTCTGTTCCAGGGGTTGGCATTGTCAAAAGCCTCCGGAAAGACATACGGACGCTTGCTGGGGTTGCAGCCGAGCGTCAAACGGTTGCGTATCAGAAGATATCCCATTGCGTGGCACCTTTCAGGCGCGACAAAGTTTCCGCCCAGAAGGTCCAAGGCCCCCAGCACCTGAAGGTTAAAACTATCACTAGCGCAACTCATGTCGAAAGTGCCGTTCGTATAGACGGTGAAGACGCTGTCGTTGGCGACGTCCGGCGTTGCGCTGCCGATCGCGCCGCGTCCGTTCAACCAAAGCTTCGCGTAGTCGTAGACCTTGACCTCGTATCCTCGCGAAGCGTCGCCAAGCGCACCGTTGGAGTTGACGGCGGAGACCTTGAGGCACCCCTCGCGCACTTCGATCGGAAACGTGCCGCTCGCCAGATTCTTCACCGAGTTGTCGCCATAGTAGATTTCAAAGGTCCCGACGCCGCGCTTCACGAAATTCGTGCAGCCGTCGCCGATCACGCTTGAACGGGCATTGCTGAAATCGAGCCGCATGTCGGAATCGGCCTGCACGTTGATCGACGCGGGAGTGACGGTGCCCGTGATCTCGACGCGATTTGTGTCGCAGGTGTCGTCGAAGTACGCGTCCTTGGCGTCGGTCCAGGCCACGGGCGCCCCGTCCGCAGTCCAGTTCAGCACGCTTCCAGTAGACCACTCCGCGCTGTCCGCCGCGCCTTTCCAGACGAATGCACCTGCGGGAATGGCCGGCGTCTCCACGCCACAGAGGAATTCCCGTCGCGCGAGCACCCTGTTGGAAACGCGCCAGCATGTCATGTCGGCGGTCAGCGCCTGGGGATTAGAGCCCGAGGGCGCTCCGGACATGTAGAACTTCGGAGCGGAGAACGCGTTGTTGCCGAATACATCATCCATGGAACTCACGCCGAGAAGACGTCCGTTGAGGTAAAAACGCCATTCGGTCTTGCCATTGCCGTTGCCTGGCGTGAACGAGAGGGCATAGTGGTTCCAGACGTTCAGCAGTTCCTCGGCGCGGAGGCTCCCGCAGAGCGTCAGCGTCTTGCGAATGGTCGTACCATCATGGTTATAACTCACCTTCATCGCCAGATTGCCGTTCGCGTCCGCGCCGTAGAGGTTCCAGCACCAGCCGCCCTTCTCCGCAAGCGTGTTGAAGACGAATATCTGGTTCTTGGAACTGCCAGCCGGGAGCGAGGTGAACTTGGCGAACCCTTCAATCGTAAAGTTCGTGCACAACTTCGTCGCCTCAATGACGGGCGCGTTCGTCACGGTCGTGAAAACCTGCCGGTACTGGTCGTTGATCATCGTCGTGTTGTTGCCTGAACGGACCATCTGCCTGCTCGGGCAGCTGACGCCGGCGGCAGTCAGGTCCGCATCTGGATTCGGCGGTGTCGTCCAGCCGATGTCGTTGGCGGTCCATGTGACGCCGCCGTAAGCCGTGTCACGAAGCATCAGCGTGTTTCGTTCGTCCGCCGCGTCCGGCACAATCATCCGTGCCGCATTATTGTAAAATGCCCCGAACACGTTCATCGGCCAGTATGCCACGGTCGTGGCAAACGTCTGGTGGCAGAGCATCGAGCCAGACGTCAGGGCCTCGTCGGACACGCGCCAGAACGCGAGCTTCGCGTCAAATACCTTTTTCGCGGTAGTAGTTTGGGCGCCTCCAAGCTGGAAACGGTCATGCTGCACGTTCTG
>CACWJS010000076.1 GCA_902761275.1 uncultured bacterium
CCTCGACGTGTTCGAGGGGCCCCTTGACCTGCTGCTGTACCTGATACGCCGCGAGGAGCTCGACATCTACGACATCCCGATCGAGCACATCACCGCGGAGTACATGAAGTTCATCAACGAGGCCCGCGAGATGAACCTCGACATCGCGGGCGAGTTCATCGTGATGGCCGCGACGCTGATGGTGATCAAGTCGCGCATGCTCCTTCCCGTAGACAGGCGCACGGTGAACGAAGATGGCAACGAGGAATGGGTTGACCCGCGCCTTGATCTCGTGCGGCAGCTCATCGAATACAAGAAGTTCAAGGATGCGGCGATACGGCTTGAGACGATGGAGGCCTTGCAGTCCGACAGCTTCGACTACGGCGGCGGCCGTCCCAAGTTTGAAAAGACAGCCGCCGACGCGCGCGGGGCGCTCGCGAACCTCGACCTCAACGACCTCCTCACTGCGTTCCAGGAAGTGCTTGCGAGGGCGAACGAGATTCCACACGAGGAGCTGAAGGGTATACGCTTCTCGGTACCGGAGAAGATGGACTACGTTCTTGAGCGCGCGCGCAAGGAAGGGCAGGTGTCGTTCGTGACGCTCTTCCGCGAGGACGCGCCGAAGGGCGAAGTGATAGTCACTTTCCTCGCGCTTCTGGAGCTTTTGCGCCAGCACCGCGTCATCGTCTACCAGAACGCCGCGTTCCACGAAATCACGATCCTCCCGTCGAAGGAGGAGCCGGACGACAAACCGCTTGAAAGGCCTGACGACTATGAGTGACCAGGTTAAGATTCCGCTTCCGCGAAGTTTGCAGGAGATAGTGGGCTCGCTTCTCTTCGCAAGCCAGGACCCTCTTACCGCCACGGAACTGCGCGACGCAGTCCGCGCTGTGGAGCCCGAGGAGGGCGAGAACGCCGAGGTGATGGACGTCTACAAGACATGCACTTCGCGCGAAATAGACGAGGCCATAAAGGGGCTTGGCAAGGCGCTTGAAGTCGCCGGCTGCGGCTTTCGGCTCGTATGCACCGGCGGAACCTACCGTCTCCAGACCGAGCCGAGCTGCGGCAGGTATGTCCGCGCGATGCTGAAGCTCGATAGACCGAGCCGCCTTGGGCGCGCTTCCCTTGAGACGCTTGCAATCATCGCGTACCGCCAGCCGATCGCGAAGAGCGAGATCGAGGACATTCGCGGCGTCGACGTTTCAGCGAACATAAAGACGCTGATGGATCTCCAGCTCATCCGCCTCGTCGGTCGCTCGGAGCTTCCCGGTCATCCGTTCCTCTACGGCACCACGCAGATCTTCCTCGACCACTTCGGGCTTGCGAACCTCCAGCAGCTTAACGAGCTCGATCCTACGCTGCAGAGGTCTAACCCGCGCCTCAAGGCCGAGCAGTACAAGCGTGTTGAGAAGAAGACAGAACTTGAAAAGGCCGCCGAAGAAGCCAACAAGGAAGCCGGCGAGACGCAAGACGATTCGTCGCAAGTCCCCGAGGTGCAAGACGTCGAGCAGCAAGACGATTCGCTGCAAGACATCGAGGCGCAGGACGAATCTTCGCCAGCCAAGCCGACGGCAGAGGAAGACGACTTCTTTATCGACGATACGCCTGACGAATTTGACGATGAAGACGAAGATGACGAGGACGAAGAAGACATCGACGAAGAGGAGGATGAAGATGAAGACGACGAGTAAGCTTATTGCGCTTCTTGTCCTTGCTGGTCTCGCGGCCTGCGATTCGCGCACGGCCTCTGAGTTCAAGCAGGAGCGCGCGAGCCGCCAGTATCAGGCGGCGATGGACGACTACACGGCAGGTCGTCTCGAAGCGGCCGTCAAGGGTTTTGAGAAGGTTCTCCGCGCAGATCCTTCCAACACGAGTGCGCGTTTCCAGCTCGCCTGCCTCCAGCAGGACAGTCGCCACGATAACCTTGGTGCATTCTGCAACTACCGCGAGTATCTCCAGCAGGCGCCCGACAGCGACAAGGCGAAGATGGCGAAGGAGCGTCTTGCAATCTGCGAGCGTGCTCTTGCCGAGGAACTTGCGAAGAAGATGAACCTGATCGGCGACTCCGCCATTGCAGAGGAAATCGAGCGCTCCCGCAAGGAGCTTGCCGACATGAAGAAGGCTCGTGACGGCCTTTCCGAGAAGCTCAAGGAGTCGGAGGAAGGGGCCTCGAAGCTCAAGAGCGAAAACGAGCGCCTGAGGAAGCTTCTCGCGTCGCTCGGCGGCGAGCCAAGCGGGACTCCAGAGAAGACCGACATCGTCTCGTCTGTAAAGGATCTTCTTGACGAGGACGAGCCGACCGCGCCGTCCGTTGCCGCTCTTGACGAGGCCAAGTCGCTCAACGCGCTTGCGGAAGCCGACGACGATTCTGGAGCCGCGTCGTCGCTTCTTCCGACCCAGGCGGCAGACGCGAAGGAGAAGAAGAAGGCCTCGGAGGACGCGGCGAAAAAGGCGAAGGCCGAGCGCGAGGCGAAGAAGGATGCGATCCCGGATACGTATGTCGTGCAGGAAGGCGACACGCTCTACAAGATCGCGTTGCGCTTCTACGGCAGGACTTCTGCGTGGAAGATGATACGCGAGGCGAACAAGGAATCCATCACGACCGACGGGCGCGTCCGCACAGGTCAGACGCTCAAGCTTCCGAAATGAGCGCAATTCACACCAGTATCGTCGGCGACGCGCACGCCTATACACGCTCTAAAGTGCCGTGGCGGCTCGACACTTACCGCGATGCACACGGCGAGACGTCGAAGGGCGCGAGGTTCGGATGGAAGCTTTTCCACTATATTTCCGGCGGCGGCATGCGCACGTTCGGGCGAACTGTCCAACAGGAAGAGTTGAACGCCCGACAGAACCGCTTTCTCGTCGCAGTGGGAATAGTGGCGGCGCTGTGGCTGGTGCTGTTGCTGTGGTAACGGGAAGAAGAGTTCAAAGTTTAAAGTTCAAAGTTCAAAGTGCAAAGTTTAAAGTTCAAAGTGCAAAGTTGAAATCGATAAGGAGAACAGGAAAATGAAGACTAGAATCACGACAGCTTTATTTGTGGCGGCGCTGGCCGCCGGAACCGTGTCCGCACAGGCGCCGGCCGGCGCAAGTCGCGATGCGTTTCTGAAACAGCAGGCGGTTGCAGAAATGCAGCGCGTGTCGGCGCAAGTGGACGTCCTTGCGACGAACCAGGAGGAGCTTTCCGACCGTCTCCGCAAGACTGAGGCGATGAAGGCCGAGATCGATAGTCTGCGCGCCGAAGTCGCCGCGCTCAAGGGCGCCATTTCAGAACTGAGGCGAGAGATGGGTGGCCAGCGAGACGAGATCGTCCGCGATCTCTCGAAGAAGATCGCCACGATTCAGCCGCCTGCGCCAAAGCCGACGCCTGCGCCAAAACCGCGTCCTACGGGGCCTTGCTACGAATACACGGTCCAGTCTGGCGACACGCTGTCGCTCATCGCAAAGGCGTTCGGCACGACCGTCCAGAAGATCAAGGACATGAACGGCATGAAGAGCGATGCGCTTAAGATCGGGCAGAAGCTCAACGTTCCGAAAGAATAGGGGTCAGGAGCCAGGAGTCAGGGGTCAGTATATAGGGGTCAGTAATTTGTGGAGGGTAAGATGAAGATACTTGTAGTTGGAAGTGGTGGACGCGAGCACGCGATTGCGTGGCGGCTTGCACAGGACAAAGAGGGCCATGAACTCTATTGCGCCCCTGGTAACGCCGGAACCGCGGCGATTGCGACGAACGTCGCAGTCGCGGCGGAAGACATAGATGGCGTAGTCGCGTGGGCGACTGCGAACCATCCAGATCTTGTCGTAGTAGGTCCCGAGGCGCCGCTCGTGAAGGGGCTTGTGGATGCGCTCCAGAAGATAGGCGTTCCCGCGTTCGGGCCTGTCGCCGCCGGTGCGCGTATGGAGGGCTCGAAGCGCTTTGCGAAGGAAGTGATGGACGCTGCAGGAGTTCCTACCGGCAAGGCCGAGGTTTTCACCGACGCGGCAGCCGCAAAGGCGGCGCTTCCGTCGTTTGGGCTTCCAGTCGTGATCAAAGCCGACGGACTTGCGGCGGGGAAGGGCGTGATCGTCGCAGAGACAGCCGCGCAGGCAGAAGACGCGATTGACGACATGCTCGTCGGAAACAAGTTTGGCGCGGCCGGCGCGGAAGTGCTGATTGAGGAGTTCCTGCACGGCGAGGAATGCTCGATACTCGCGCTTGTCGACGGCGAGAATGCCGTTCTTCTTCCATCCTCGCAGGACCACAAGCGTGTGTTCGATGGCGACAAGGGCCCGAACACGGGCGGCATGGGCGCCTATAGCCCCGCGCCTGTCGTGACTGCCGACCGGCTGCCCGAAATCAAGGAGAAGATCATTCTTCCTGTCGTGCGCGAGCTCAAGAAGCGCGGCATTGTCTACCGTGGCGTCCTTTACGCTGGGCTCATGGTCAACGACGAGAATTCAAATCCCCACGGACCAATCGCGAAGAGCGGCTCTGCCGTCAATGTCGTGGAGTTCAACGCGCGCTTTGGCGACCCCGAGACCGAGGCCGTTCTCCCGCGCCTCGGCGGATCCTTCGCGACTGCGCTTCTCCACGCGGCGACTGGCAATCTCAAGGACGAAGATGTCGTCGTAAAGGACGAGGCAGCTGCGACCGTGATCGTCGCCTCCGGCGGATATCCCGGTTCTTACGAGAAGGGCAAGGAGATTTCTGGTCTCGGCGAAGCGGCTGCGGCTGGCGCAATCGTGTTCCACTGCGGAACCCGCCTTCGTCCGTCCGACTCCGGCGCGGCAGGCCAGGTAGTCGAGACCTCCGGCGGGCGCGTCCTTTCCGTCACCGGCATGGGCGCGACGCTGCGCGAGGCTGTTGACAAGGCGTATGCCGGCGTCGGGAAGATCGCCTTCGACAAGATGTTCTACCGCAAGGACATAGCGCACCGCGCCTTTGACCGCGGCTGATTGTTGCGATGCTTGCGCACTTTCTCGAATTCATGATGCTCGCCCTCTTCGGGGTGTCGTGGCCGTTTGCGATAGCGAAGACCTATGGGGCGAAGCGTGTCGACGGGAAGAGCCCGCTTTTCGAGGTCATCGTCATCGCGGGCTACCTCTGCGGCATAGCGAGCCATCTCGTGAGCGGCGTCGGGATGTGGGTCATAGGCATATACGCAGTAGACATTCTCCTCGTCTCCACCGACCTTGCGCTCTACTGCTATTACTCCATCAAGAACAGGCGCGCGGCAGACGGAGGCGAGGGATGAGGGTCGTCTCCCTCGCGAGCGGCAGCGCAGGAAACGCGTATTGCGTCGAGTCGGAGGGCAGTGTCCTCCTGATAGACTGTGGCCTCAGCTGCCGCGAGCTTTTGAAGCGCAGCCGCGCCGCAGGCGTCGACCTCGGGTCTGTCGTTGCGGCGGTCTTCACCCACAGCCACGACGACCACATAAAGGGTGTTGCGAAGTTCCACGACTGTTTTCCCGGGGCGGGGCTTTTCGCAAATGCGATGACGGCGGACTCCATATCCGTGGCGACCGGCGTCGACGAAATGGACTTTTCGGTATTCGAGAACGGTCAGGACTTCGAGGTCGGGCCATTCGACATCAAGCCGTTTGCAATTCCGCACGATACGAGCGACCCCGTCGGCTTTCTCGTAGCGGACGGCGACTGCAGGTATTTCCACGCGACCGACATAGGCACTCCTCTTGAGTCGATAGGGGAGAACCTTTCTGAAGCGGATATAGCGACGCTCGAGTCGAACCATGACGCGGTTCTCCTGCGCAAGAGCGGCCGCCATCCAAGCTTGATTCAGCGCATCGCAGGCCCGCGCGGTCACCTCTCGAACGACCAGGCGTGCGATCTCGTCAGGCGCTTCGCGTCGCCGCGCCTGAGGAAACTCGCGCTCGCGCATCTTTCGCGAGACTGCAACGTGCCGCATGTCGCCGAGGATGCTATGCGCACTACGCTTTGCGAAATCGGGCGTACGGACATAGACCTAAGGGTTCTCTGCCAAGATGAAATCGTCGAGATATAGCGGGTTGTGGCTTGTGGTTGCCGCGATGTGTCTTGCTGGGTGTGGACGGCAGCAAATCGAGCGCGTCGAGTGGCCTATTATGGGGACAATCGCCGCGGTGCAAGTTCGCGGCTATCCCGACGAATGGGGACATGTTTCCGCGTATGCCATGGGTGTATTCAAGGATGTTTCCGAGGCGCTTAACGCGCATGTCTCCACGTCGGAGCTGAGTCGACTCGCGATGCTTGACGACGGTGAGATTCTTGAGAAGTGTGACGCGCAAATGAAGCCCTGCTACGAGGCGGCATTTAAGCTGATGCATGAGTCCGGCAGCGCTTTCAACCCGCGATGGAAGGGCACGAATACACTTGATCTTGGCGCGATCGCCAAAGGGTTTGCCGTTGACCTTGCCTCGTCTATGGCACCTGGCGTTGGACCCATCGACGCGATTATTGACCTCGGCGGCAACCTCAAGGCGCTTCGAAGCGAGGACGGCTCGTACAGGCCGTGGCGCACAGGCGTTCGCGATCCATTTGGCGACGGATTTGCCGCAGTCGTCGAACTTCGCGAGGGCGAGGCGCTTGCGACGAGCGCGACTTACTACCGCGGAAGCCACATTTACGACGGCCGGACGGGCCTCGCCGTCTCCAACGGCGTCGCGTCGGTGACGGTACTTTGCAATTCCGCGATGTGGGCAGACGGCCTTTCCACGACGCTCTTCGTGCTTGGACCGGAAGAGGGAAAGAAGTTCCTCGACGACAAGCTGAAACTTCTCGTCGGCGACATGGAAGTCTCCGCGCTGTGGATAATGGACGGCGGCAGGCAAGAGATTTACGGCAATGCTAGATTTCAAGGGAATTAGCGTCCACTATGGACATCAGAACGTCCTTACGGACGTGACGTTCCGCGTCAACGCGGGCGATCGCATCGGAGTAGTCGGGCCAAATGGCTCTGGCAAGTCGACGCTCTTCAAGATAGTTCTTGGCGAGATGGGAACGGATTCCGGCGAACTCATAATCGAAGGAAGCCCGCGCATTGGCTTTACGCGCCAGAATCCCGCGCCAGACACTCCCGACGAGACACTTCTCGAGTATTCCCTCAGGGGCATTCCGGGACTCTCGGAGATCGAAGCGGAGATGGCCGAACTTGAGGCCGATCTCGCAGACCCTGCGAAGATGAAGCGCTACGGCGAGCTCCAGACGAAGTTTGAGCATCTCGGCGGTTACGACATAGAGACGCGAGTCAAGGTCGCGCTTGGTGGTCTCGGCTTTGCAGTGGAAGAGTTCTCAAAGCCGTTCCAGTCGTTTTCCGGCGGCTGGCGCATGCGTGCGGAGCTGTCGCGCGTCCTCGCCTCGAAGCCGGACCTTCTCCTCTTGGACGAACCGTCAAACTATCTCGACCTTCCTGCCGTCGACTGGCTGCAGAAGTATCTCAAGGCGTACGACGGCACGCTGATGCTGATTTCGCACGACCGCTATCTTCTTCGCACGCTGACTAACATCACCGTCGAAGTCGATGCGGGGACAGCGACGCGCTACGAGGGCGATCTTGACTACTACATGACCGAGCGCGAGGTCAGGTACCAGCACCTGAAGGCCGCGAAGGAGAACCAGGACCACCACCGCGAGCAGCTCCAGAGGTTCGTTGACCGTTTCCGCGCGCAGGCGACAAAGGCGGCGCAGGCACAGAGCCGTCAAAAGCTCATCGACAAGATCGACGAGGAGAGGATCGTCCTTCCGAAGCGCTATACGCAGTCGGGGCGTCTCCGTCTCGCGGAGCCGCCGCCGAGTGGCATAGAGATGTTCCGCTGCGAAAACCTCGGCTTCAGCTACGATGGCGTCAAGAATGTCTTTTCTGGTCTCGAGTTCAACGTGACGCGCGGCGACAAGGTCGCGCTCATCGGCTACAACGGCCTCGGTAAGACTACGCTTATGCGAATAATGGCGGGCACGAGAGAGCCGACCGAGGGCAAGGCCGTCATCGGACACAATGTCGTTCCTGGTTACTTGAGCCAGGAGTTTGCCGAGACGATACCACCAGACTTGACTGTTTACCGCAATGCGAAGAACGCGTGGGACGCGCATGGCGGCGGGCCGGAGAAGATTTTCCGCAACCAGCTTGGCGCGTTCGGCTTCGACGAGAACGACGTGGAAAAGCCCGCTGGCGTACTTTCTGGCGGCGAGAAGATTCGTCTTGCGTTCCTTCGTCTCTTCTTTACTGCGCCGAATCTTCTTCTCCTTGACGAACCGACGACGCACCTCGACCTCGACGGACGGCGGCTTCTCGAAGACGCTCTTAAGAAGTACAAGGGAACGATCTTCCTCGTTTCGCACGACATCGACTTCGTCCGCGCCGTTGCGACTTCGGTGCTCGAGATAACGCGAGAGGGAATCCGCCAGTTCCCTGGTGGCTATGACTACTATTGTGAGAAGAAGGCAGCAGAGGGGTCAGGAGTCAGGGGGCAGGAGTCAGGAGTCAGGGGTCAGGGGGCAGGGGCTAGGGGTCAGGAGTCAGGAGTCAGGAGTCAGGAGTCGGGGCAGCTTTCTAAGAAGGAATTGCGCCAGCAGCGGGCGGCGGAGCGTGCGAAGATTGCTCCGAAGTTGAAGGAGCTCAAGAAACGCATCGAGACGGCCGAGAAGAAGATAGACGAGCTGCAGAAGGCGCTTGACGAGGCAAGTGCGGAGCTTTTCAACCCGAAGCCCGACACCGACTTCGCGGAGGCGAACAGGAAGGTCCGTACGCTTCAGTTCGAGATCGACCGCTACACCGCCGACTGGGAAGAGGCGGCTACGGAGCTCGAGGCGCTCGAAGCGGAAAAGCCGCAGTAGACGGTGAGCACTTGCCTGGCGAGTGTGGTTTTGGTAAAATGGCGGCATACGGCAGCTGCCGTGGAAATTTTAGGAGGAAAGCAACATGAAAATCGTGACGTTAGCTCTTCAGACGATTGCCATCGCGGCCCTTGCTGGGTGCGCCACCGTGAGTAAGCCAGGGTACGACACCCTCATCGCCCATCGCGGCGAATCGAAGGACGCTCCTGAGAACACGCTGCCCGCGTACAAGCTTGCGGTAGAGCGTGGCTTTGGCTTTGAATGCGACCTGTATCTTTCGAAGGACGGACGCGTCTTCACATTCCACGACTCAAACCTGAAGCGCACGACCGACGGGGCGAACTCGAGCAAGTGCTCCGAGGTTACCTGGGCGGACACGCTCTCGAAGCTCGACGTCGGCAACTGGGGAAAGTGGAAGGGCTCGCAGTTTGCGGGAACACCGCCTGCGCTTCTTGAAGACGTCCTTGCGCTCGCTAAGAACGGCAGGCGCATATACCTCGAAATCAAGACAGGCCCCGAAATCGTGCCTGTCATCAAGGCGATACTTTCGTCGCAGAGCAACGCTACTCCCGACAACGTACTCTTCATTTGCTTCGACAAGGGCGTGTGCAAGGCCGTAAAAGACATCCTTCCTGAATACACTGTCTATTGGCTTGTTGGCTCGCATGTCGGAGCTGGGGAGGCTCGCCGCCCGATTACGGCCGAAGAGGTCGTCGCGGGGGCGCGCGAAGCCACGGCAGACGGCGTCGACATGTTGTTCGACCCCGACGTCATTGACGAAGTGTTCGTAGCGGCCGTGAAGAAGGAAGGGCTTTCGTTCCATGTCTGGACGATAGACGATCTCCCGCGCACGCTTCGGGCTTTTGCCGTCGGTGCAGATACGGTTACGACGAATTGCGCGAAGGATCTCTTGGACGAATACGCCATGCTTTTCGCCCCCGAACCTGACGATCGTGACGCATTCTCCGACCGCACAGTAGACGGAGCTGCGTTCCCGATGGGATATTGACCTGCTTCGACTCCCAAGGATGGCAAAAGTTTTGGTATAATATCCGCATGAACGGATATACGTGTGTTGTTTGCATCAAACAGGTGCCAGATACGAAGAAGGTGACCGGGCAGGCCATGAAGGCCGACGGAACCATCAACCGCGCCGCTTTGCCGGCGATCTTCAACCCCGAGGACAAGAACGCCCTTGAAGCGGCGCTTTCCGTAAAGGAGCGCTACGGCGGTAAGGTGATCGCCATCGCCATGGGTCTTCCGGCCGCGACCGCGATTCTCCGCGAGGCGCTTGCCTGCGGTGCGGACGAGGCGGTGCTTGTCACCGACCGCAAGGCGGCAGGGTCTGATACGCTCGCGACGAGCTACATTCTCTCCCAGGCGGTGAAGAAGTTCAATCCCGACCTCGTCTTCTGCGGCCGCCAGGCCATCGACGGCGATACGGCTCAGACTGGCCCGCAGATCGGCGAGAAGCTTGACTGCGCGGTTGTCACCTACCTCGAGAAGCTTGAAATCGACGGCGACACGGCGATTGCGACGCGCGACATCGGCACTGGCATCGAGACCTGTCGCGCGAAGCTTCCAGCGCTTTTTACAGTTACCGAGAAGTATGGCGAGCTTAGGCCTTTCGAGATGCGCCGCGTCATGAAGTACAAGAACGCCGAGCCCACGATCCTAGATTGCGCCGCTATCGGCTGCGAAGATGACCGCTGCGGCTTCGCCGGGTCTCCGACGAGCGTCAACAAGATTGAGTCCGTCGTCCTCGCGGGCGGCGAGTTCAAGGAAGTTGCCGCGACCGACGAGGGAATTGGCGGGCTTGTAGCAGAGCTTATCAAGGACCACACCATCGGGTAATTGTTCAACTCATCAACTCATCAACTCTTCAACCTTTCAACTTTTCAACCTTTCAACCTTTCAACTTTTCAACCCATGAAAAACACACAAGGCGAAGTTTGGGTCTTTGCGGAGCAGGAGGAGGGCAAGCTCTCCGACGTTCCGTTTGAACTTCTCGGCAAGGCGCGCGAACTCGCGCTCAAGCTTGGCGTCAAGGTTGGCGCGGTCCTGATGGGCTCGGGCGTCGAATCGCTCGCGAAGCCGCTTTTCGAGGCCGGTGCCGATGTCGTTCACATCGTTGACGACCCCGCGCTCAAGGTCTACCGCAACAAGGCGTACCGCCACGCGATGGTCGAGCTCGTCAAGGAGGTTAATCCCCAGATTGCGATCTTCGGCGCGACGCACATGGGCCGCGACCTCGCGCCTTCAGTTGCCTCGGCGCTCAGGTGCGGGCTTACCGCCGACTGCACCGATCTCCAGATCGGCGACTACGAGGACAAGAAGACGAAGGAAACGTTCACGAACGTCCTCCACCAGATCCGCCCCGCGTTCGGCGGCAACATCATCGCGACGATCGTCAACGCCCGCAACTGGCCGCAGATGGCGACTGTGCGCGAGGGCGTGATGAAGCCGCTCCCGCGTGAGGAAGGGCGCGAGGGCGAGATTGTGAAGCACTCGGCTCATCTTGACGGCATCGAGATTCCTGTCGAGGTCGTCGAAATCGTCCGCAAGGCGTCGACAGTCAACCTCAAGGGTTCGCGCATCATCGTGTGCGGCGGCGCGGGCGTCGGCTCGAAGGAGAACTTCAAGCTTCTCCACGACCTCGCGAACGTTCTTGGCGGCGCGGTCGGCGGATCGCGCGCTGCTGTCGACCTCGGGTACTGCGAGCACGAGCGGCAGATCGGGCAGACGGGTGTCACGGTGCGCCCCGCGCTCATGATCAGCTGCGGCGTCTCCGGCGCTGTTCAGCACCTCGCCGGCATGCAGGACTCGGCGAAGATCATCGCAATCAACACCGACAAGGACGCGCCGATCTTCAAGGTAGCGCACTACGGTATCGTCGGCGACCTCAACGTGGTCGTTCCGAAGCTAATCAAGGCTATCAAGGAAAAATAGCGATTGCCATTTCTTCTTTTCAACCATTCAACCTTTCAACTATTCAACCTCTTACACCATGGGCAATTTCTACAGGGACAACAAGGACATCGAGAACGTCATCGACCTTCTCGACTTGAGCGAGGTCGCGACTCTTCTCGAGGAAGACTTCAAGTTTGCGAAGGAGTACGACTTTGCGCCGAAAGACGCGGCTGACGCGATTGACAACTACAAGCGCGCGATCGACCTCTGCGGCGACATCATGGCGAACCGCATCGCCCCGCTCGCGGAAGAGACTGATCTTGTCGGAAACACGCTGAACGAGGACGGGTCTGTCACGCGCGCACCCGGCATGAAGCTCGCGATCGAGCTCTTCGGGAAGACCGGTCTCATGGGCGTCACGATTCCATATTACCTCGGCGGCCTCAACATGCCCTGCACAGTCCTTACCGCGTGCAACGACATCGTGAGCCGCGGCGACGCAGGTCTTATGAACCTCTTCGGGCTTCAGGGCATCGCCGAGACGATCAACTGGTTTGCCGACGAGGAAATCAAGAAGCAGTACGTTCCGCGACTCGTCACCGGCGAATGGACTGGCGCGATGGTTCTCACCGAGCCGGACGCTGGTTCCGACCTCCAGTCCGTCAAGACTTCCGCCTACCAGGACAAGGACGGCGTCTGGCGCGTCAACGGCGTCAAGCGCTTCATCACGAACGGCTGCGGCGAGGTGCTTCTCGTCCTCGCCCGCACCGAGCCCGAGTTCAGCGACGGACGCGGCTTAAGCTGCCTTCTCGTCGAGAAGGGCCCGTGGGTCAAGGTGCGCCGCCTCGAGAACAAGCTCGGCATCCATGGTTCGCCCACGTGCGAGATGGTCTTCACAGAGGCGCCCGCGAAGCTGATCGGTCTTCGTAAGCGCGGCCTCATTACCTACGTCATGGCGCTCATGAACGGTGCCAGAATGGGCATCGCCGCCCAGGGCACCGGCATTGCCGAGGCCGCCTATCGCGCTGCCCGCGACTACGCCGCGGCGAGGAAGCAGTTCGGCGTCACGATCGACACGTTCCCCGCGCTCCGCGAGCTCATGTCGACGATGTCGGTAGAGCTCCAGGCATCGCGTCTCCTTACCTACTATGCGGCGAAGAACGTCGACCTCGAATCGGGGCTCGGCAAGAAGTTTGAGTCGCTTAAGGGGACGCCCGAGGCACAAGCCGTCCGCGCGCGTTTCAAGAAGTACGCGGCGTTCAACAAGATGCTCACCCCGATGGCGAAGTACTACGGCTCCGAGCTTTCGATGCGCAACGCGCAGGGCGCGATTGCGGTTCTCGGCGGCTCGGGCTTCATGAAGGACTATCCGTGCGAGCGGTACCTCCGCGACAGCCGCATCACGACGATTTACGAGGGCACTTCGCAGCTCCAGGTCGTCGCGGCGATTGCTGGCGTCACCGGCGGTC
>CACWJS010000077.1 GCA_902761275.1 uncultured bacterium
TTTCTAAACGACGAATACATCCCGTACGACCCGCGCACTGCGGAGGCGTACGGACACGACATGCCGAACATGTTCATCGAACGCCACGGCAATCTCGAGATATTTCCCAGCATGACACGCGGCCAGAGCAAGGACGCGTGGAAGGGCGAGTTCTGGTGGCCGTATGGATGCAACGTGCCGGGGAAGGTCGATTTCCAGAACTACGCGACGCCGCACCCCGACAACGCCTTCGCGCTCGCTAAGATGGCGGCTGCCGTGGCGGACTACGACGTGCAGGACTTGCTGCACGGTTTCTGGGGGATACCGGAATCCGGCGCGCATTCCGAGTTCCGGCGGTTCTACCACCAGCTGCGTTCAATTCCCCGCGAAAAGTTCGCCCTTCTCAAAGGGTGGACGAACGACCCCGTTGCAATCCGCGTCAACGAGAACGGGCATTATCTCGTGAACCGGCTCTGGGCGCCCGTGTCTGTCTCATATCGCGTCGGCGGCAAGGCGCGGACGGTTAAGCTCGACGGCAACGAGCTTAGGTACTTTGCCGGTGGCGGCAATGTGAGCGACGTGCACTGCGAGGTGGACGCGGAGTACCTAAAGGACTTCAAGGCGACGCTTGACAAGATGCACACGATCCTACGCGCCAACCCCGGACGTGAAGACCTGAAGTCGCTCATGGCGAAGATCGACGCGGCCGTTGCGGACGGGCGGCTGTTCCAGGCGTACGCGCTTACGACGACGCGCGTGGGCCGCGAAGTGCGCAACATGCGCACCGTCGCGGCGAATCCGTGGTTCGACTGGAAGACGGGCGAGCTCGTGTTCCGCGCGAGGAATTACGGACGCAGGCCGTTCAAGGGCGGAGTGAAGGCCAAGCTGCCGGCCCACGACTGGAAGCCTCTGAGGGAGTTCACCCCGCTTGAGATTCCCGTGAACGGCGTCGGGGAGTGCCGCATACCGTACGACTGCGGCAGGGACGGAGTCGGCTCGGCTCCGCGCGACCATCTGTTCCGTGTTACCCTCGTAGAAGGTAAGGGCGAAGAGGGCATGGCGTACCAGTTCAATGCACTGTTTTCGAAGAAGGACGGACTCGAACGGTCCGGTTGCAGCGGAACGCTGCGTCAGCGCTGGTACTACGGCAAAAATAAGAACATCCTTGACCGCCTCGGGACAAACGACAACGTGACCACGTTCACATATCTCTTCGACCCAGCGGGGCAGTGGCTTAAGTTTCATGCAGAAGTCGAGGAGCAGGACTTCATACCGCCGGAGAGGCCAAACACCATGTACACGCACGATTGTCTACAGCTGTATTTTGACCAGCTGAACAACGCCCGCTTCGACACCGGGACGGGGTACGACGAGGACGACGTCGTGTTCCAGGTGGGGCTCGTGGACGGCAAGACTCCGACGGTCTTCCAGGAGTATCCGCTGCCGAAGATGACGGACATCCCGGTCTCGGTGATCCGTCGTTCAGACGGCAAGACCGTGTACGACGTGACGTTCCCGAAGGAGGCGCTGCCGTTTGCGGACCTTCGACCGAGGCATGGCAACGTGATTGGTGCGGGGCTGCTCGTGAACGATCTTGCCAAAGATGCGGCAGGTGAGTTTTCCGCAGCCTACCAGAGCGGACAGCAGTTTGGCATGCCGAAGAACTGGAAGGACTTGTACATCTCCTACGACCGTCCTGGCTGCAATGTCAATGTTCGTCTTGCTGACCGTGACATCGTCAAGGCTCCTGTTTCGGCAGGGTCCGTCGGCGACGAATATGTTCCCAACGCGAATGGCGAGACGACCTTTATTATCCAGCCGGAGTGGGGGAGCGTCCTCACGCTTGAGGATTTCGCAGTAGATGGGGCGGAAGTCGTGGACAGGCCGGCATTGCCAGCGGTGCTTGCATGGCCGAAGTCCGTCAAGCTTAGGCTCAAGGTCAAGGCGGGCGTGAAAGTCAAGGCGTCCGCACGTGTAAGAATTACAGATGGGGAGTAAATGTGATATGAAAAAACAGATGACATCGTTGAACATTGACAGACGTGCATTCATTAAATCCGCCATGTTTGCCACCGGCTTTGCGCCGATGGCAAGGATTTTGGCGGACAGTCCGTCGAATGCCGCAAGAGGTGATTCCTGCGCTAGTGGAATCGCGTACTCCCGGACTTTGCCTGTGAAGGTCGAGACCGACGTGTTCATCGCCGGAGGAGGCTCCGCCGGTGTCGCGGCGGCTGTCGCAGCCCGTAGCGCCGGGGCGCGCGTGTTTCTCGCGGAGGGCTTCACGTGCTTCGGCGGAATGGGGACGGCGGCGAGAGTCCCCGTGTTCATGCAGTGGGGTGACGGAACGCGCGACCTCGCATGCGGCTTCGGCACGCGCTTTCGCGAGCGGCTGCAGAAGGCCGGTGCGATGAACAACGGCGCATTCTGGTTCGAGGACGTGAAGCGCGAATACGACGCGGTGATGGTTGAGTCCGGGACGGACTTCCTCTTCCAGACGCGCGTCATAGACGTCGTGGCGGAAGACGGCGCGGTGAAATACGCGATAGTAGCCGCGCCAGGCGGGATATGGGCCGTCAAGGCAAAGGTGTTCATCGACGCCACCGGAAACGGCGATCTCGCAGTGCAGGCGGGCGTTCCGTTTGCGAAGGGCGACGCGACAGGTCACATGATGCCCGCGTCGCTTCTTTCCGCGTGGAGCGGCATAGACTGGGAGCGGTGGACGAAGGAGCACCCGAAGGTTTCACAGCCGTTCGGCGCGGAGCTTGCGCGAGCGGCGGCTGACGGCGTGTTCAAGGAGCCGGACCTCCACATGACGGGGCTCTACCGCTTCCCCAACGGCTACGCGACGGCGAACATAGGACATGTCTTCAACCTCGACGGAACGGACGAGCGTTCGCTTACGAAGGGATATGTGCGCGGACGCGAATCGATGAAGGAGTACGAGCGGTACTTCCGCGAATACCTGAAGTGCGGGCTGGAGAACGTCCGGCTCGTGGAAACCGCCGCGATGATGGGCGTTCGCGAGACGAGGCGCATCGCCGGCGACTACGAGATGACGCTCGACGACTACATGAAGAGGGCTGTGTTCCCCGACGAAATAGGCCGCTACGCATATCCGATAGATATCCATCCGTCCAGCGCGGACAAGGCGGCGTACGAGAAGCACCGCGAGGAGTTCGATAGGCTGTACAAGTACAAGAACGGAGAAAGTTACGGCATTCCGTACCGCATACTCTGCGCCAAGGACGTCAAGAACCTGCTTGTCGCCGGACGTTGCGTCTCGACCGACCAGAAGGTGCAGGCGTCGATCCGCGTGATGCCGGCATGCTACATAACGGGACAGGCGGCGGGCATGGCCGCGGCGATGGCTGCGGACGGGGCGTGCGACATTCACGCGATAGACGTCAAGGCGCTTCAGAAGAAGCTAAAGGACTTTGGCGCGTACTTGCCGAACGCGGAGGTGTAATAATTCCACCAATGAGCCAGTCAATAGAGGAATTGATTTCGAGATGTCCGGCTCTTGAGCCGTGCAGGGTCTCCGTAGTCGGCGCGCTGGATGTTCTTCTCGCCGCGTTTCGTGGCGGCGGCAAGGTGCTCGTGTGTGGAAACGGCGGAAGCGCGGCGGACGCGGAGCATATCTGCGGCGAGCTGCTGAAGAAATTCAAGAAGCACCGTGACGTTCCGGCGGACATTGCGGCGAAGCTCAGACCTGAACTTGCCGCGAAGCTCGAAGGAGCGCTCCCGGCCATTTCGCTCGTCTCGATGAGCGGAATCATCACCGCGTTCGCCAACGACGTGGCGTGGGAGACTGCCTTTGCGCAGCAGGTGCTTGCGCTCGCGAAGCCGGGCGATGTGCTGATTGCGCTTTCCACGAGCGGAAACAGCGCCAACTGCGTCGCGGCGGCGGAGGTGATGAAGGCCATTGGCGGGAAGACGATTGCGTTCACCGGGGCGAAGAAATCGCGCCTTTCGGAAGTCTGCGACGTGACGATACGCGTCCCGGAGACGGAGACGTACAAGGTGCAGGAACTGCACCTGCCAATCTACCATGCGCTCTGCGCGGCAATAGAGGAGGAACTGTTTTGAACATCGGGCTGGACATCGGCGGAACGAAGTGCGCCATATCGACTGGAGAGTGCGAAGGCGGCGCAATCAAGATACTCTCCCGCGAGGAGTTCCCGACGGCTGGCCTTTCCTGGCAGCAGGTCTTAGATGAGTTCGCGAAGCGAATTGAGAAGTTGCTCAACTCTCAACTCACAACTCATAACTCACAACTCCCAACTCTCTCCTCCATCGGCATTTCTTGCGGGGGGCCGCTTGACTCGCGGCGCGGCGTCATCATGTCGCCGCCGAATCTTCCGGGATGGGACAACGTGCCGGTCGTCAAGTTCTTCGAAGACCGTTTTCACGTGCCTGTCGCAGTCCAGAACGACGCCAACGCATGTGCGCTCGCGGAGTATCTCTACGGCTCGGGGCGCGGAGTGAAGAACCTCGTGTTCATGACGTTCGGCACCGGGCTTGGCGCGGGAATAATCATCGACGGCAAACTCTATTCCGGCGCGAACGACAACGCCGGCGAAATCGGGCACATACGCCTTGCCCCGATAGGCCCTGTCGGCTACAACAAGGAGGGAAGCGCGGAAGGATTCTGCTCGGGAGCCGGCATCGCAAGGCTCGCCAAGATCCGCAAAGGGCTTGATTTGACGACAAAGGAAATCTTCTCCCGCGTCCGCGCAGGAGACCCTGACTGCACCGAGGTGTTCCGCGAGTCGGCGGAGAAGCTTGCGACGATTCTTGCGTTCACCATCGACATCCTCAATCCAGAGGTGATTGCACTTGGCGGAGTGTTCATGCGTAACGCAGATCTCTTCATGCCGGTAGTGGATCCGATTCTTGACCGAGAGGCCCTGCCGCTTGCCAGAAAGGCCTGCCGGATCGTTCCGGCGGAACTGGGCGAGAACATCGGCGACTATGCTGCATTAGCAGTTAGTTGTTAGTCGTTAGTTGTTAGTGGTTGGTGGTTAGGCAAAGGAGGAAAGGACAGTATGAATAAGAAGGCTATGTTGCTTCCGCTTCTGGCGGGGTTCTTCGTGATGGGATTTGGCGACATCATCGGAACGGTGATGAACCAGGTCAAGGCCGAGTGCGCGGCGAACGCGGACTCGATTTCGTGGCTGATGCCAATCTTCGCATACGTCTGGTTCCTCGTAATCTCGATACCGACGGGGGTGCTCTCGGGACGCATTGGGCGGAAGAATGCAGTTCTGGTCTCGCTGGCCGTGACTGTTGCGGCAATGGTCGTGCCGCTTTTCGCGAATGCGGTGAGGTGGTATCTGTACGTCGTCGCGTTTGCGCTTGTCGGAATCGGCAACACGATAATCCAGGCGGCGCTTCCCGCGCTGATGTCGAACGTCGTTGAGCCGTCGCAGCTTGCAAGTCGCATATCGCTCGGACAGTTCGTGAAGGCGCTTTGCGCCGCGCTGACGCCCGTGTTCGTATATCTGACAGCCACCGCTCTCGGCGACTGGAAGCTGCTGTTCCCGCTATACGGTGCGCTGACCGTCGGCGCGGCGGCATGGCTCTGGCTGACGAAAATCCCCGACGAGCGTGCTCAAAACCCTCAAACCTTCGAACCTTCAAACTCTCAAACCACCTTCTCCGGCTGCCTTGCAATGCTGAAGGAGCCGTATGTAGCGGCCATGACGGCGGGGATTCTCTTTTCCGTCGGGGCGGACGTAGGGTTCTCGGTGGCGATTCCCGAATACCTCAAGAACGTCTTCAAGGTTGACGTCAACCTCGCCGGAATGGGGCCGACTGTCTATTTCATCGCCAAGACCGTCGCTGCGTTCGCCGGGGCGATTGTGTTTGCGAAGGTTTCCGCCGCGAAGTGCTTCCCGTGGTGCATGGGGATAGGCCTTGCGGCGACGGCGGCTATTCCGTTCGTCGGGACGCCGTTTGCGTTTCTTGCGATAGTCGCTGTGGTTGCGCTTCTCACGGCGAACAGCTTCGGCATGTGCATGGCTCTCGCAATCGAGCGCTTCCCCGCGAAGGCAAACGAGATCACGTCACTCATGGTGATGGCGATTGTAGGCGGAGGGATAGTCTCGGCCCTTCTCGGCTTTGCGCAGTCGGCGTTCGGACCGGTCGGCATAGTCGCCACGCTGGGGCTGTGCATCGCCTACCTGTTCGGGCTCGGCCTTTTTGCATCGCGTCGCATCAAGAAAGCCGTGGCACTGGCCATTGCCGCGTCGTGCATGTTCGCCTCGTCGGCGGAAGCCGTCTGCAAGGGCGACATCTTCACCCAGGGGGAGTTCTTCGTAGGCTGCAACTATTGGGCGAAGAACGCCGGAATGTACATGTGGTCGCAGTGGGACCGCGACGTGGTGGAGAGGGAGCTTGCCGCGCTTGCCGCTAACGGCGTCTCCGTGATGCGCGTGTTTCCGCTGTGGAGCGACTTCCAGCCGCTGACCGGCGACTGCGCGATGGGCGGAAGCTACCGATCCTTCCGCTTCCGCGACAACAGGCCGCTTCCCAACGAGGCGGGAGTTGACCCCGTCATGATCGGTAGGTTCCGCGACTTCTGCGACATCGCAGAGAAGAACGGCATCAGGCTCATCGTCGGCATCGTGACGGGCTGGATGTCGGGGCGGCAGTTCGTCCCGCCGGTGTTCGAGAACAGGAACGTCCTTTCCGATCCCGGGGCCGTCATGTGGCAGACGCGGTTCGTCAAGTTCTTCGTGCGCGAACTGAAGGATCATCCGGCCATAGCCGCGTGGGACTACGGAAACGAGTGCAACTGCATGGGCGAGACGACGCAGGCGGAGTTCTACAACTGGATGGATCACATCGGCTCGGCAATACGCCTTGCGGATCCGACGCGTCCCGTCGTCTCCGGAATGCACGGCCTCTCCACCTGCGAGCGCGACCGTGCGCCCATCCGGCTGAACGGCGAGCTTTCGGACATCCTCTGCACCCATCCGTACCAGTTCTACGTCCCCGGCTGCGGCAAGGAGGCGTTCAACACGATGCGCACGGAGCTGCACCCGACTGCGGAGTCAATCCTCTACCGCGACCTCGGCGGCAAGCCGTGCTTCATCGAGGAGATCGGCAACCTCGGCACGAGCTGCACGAGCGACGAGCGCAGCGCGGCCGGGATGCGCGCGACGATGTTCAGCGCATGGGCGAACGACCTCAAGGGCGTCTTGTGGTGGTGCAACTCCGACCAGGAGGTACTGGAGTTCCCGCCATACACGCTTACGCCGTGCGAGCGCGAGCTAGGCATGCTGCGTCAGGACCTATCGCCAAAGCCTGTCATGCTGGAGATGAAGGCGTTTCAGGAATTCCGCCGCTCCCTTCCGTTCGAAAAGCTCCCGAAGGCGAGGACCGACGCCGTGATCGTCGTGCCCGAGAAGGAGGGAGGCTGGATTGCGGGATTCGGCGCGTATCTCCTCGCGCGGCAGGCTGGGATCAATCCGTCGTTCGCCGGCGCGGAACGAGACCTGCCGGAGGCGGGGCTGTATGTCGTATGCTCCGCCGGGCGGGACGTCGCCTACACATATACCGCGCAGAAGCGCATATACGAGAAAGCCAAGAACGGCGCGACTGTGCTGCTCATATACTCCGGCGAGTCCCGCTTCACGCAGCTGAGGGAGCACGCCGGCGTGAAGATCGACTACTGCGCCCTGTCGCCAAGGGACAGGACGCTTGAGCTGTCCGCATTCCCGGCGCGCAGGATCTCAGCCTGGGACAGGACTACATGCAGGCTTCTCGACGGCGAGGCGGAGGTCCTCGGCCGTACGACGGACGGCGAGCCGGTGTTTACGTCCTTCAGGTGCGGCAAGGGCCGGATTCTCGTCTGCAACGCGCCGATAGACCGTCAGGCCGTCGAGCGCACCGACGTCCTGACAGGGGAGACGGTCATGCCGTACTACCTTGTCCTTCGGGAGGCGGCGAAGATTGCAGGCGTCCGGCATGTCGTGGAGAAAGGCGACTGTCCGTGGGTTGGCATTACGGAGCATCCCGCCGAGGACGGCTCTACAATTGTCATGGCAATCAATTTCGAGCCGCGCGCGATTGCATGCCCGATGTCGCTGAATGGTCGCATCGGTCGCGTCTGGCGCGGCAAGGTCAATGCGGATTCGATCGAACTTCCTCCGAATGAAGCCGCGCTATTCGAGGTGAGGTGATGCTTATGACACGGATAAAATGGGCCTTTGCCGTCGCATGCCTGGCGGTGGTGTGCACTGATTTACCAGCCGCTTGGCAAGAGCGTCCGACCGGCGAGCTTCAGGAAAAGGCGCAGGCGCTGGCGGACCTTGCGGTGACGGAAGGCTTGCAGGGTGCATTGCAGTTCTGCGCGTACAAGGACGGCAAGTGCATTGTTGACGTCTGGGCGGGGACGATGACGACGAATGCCGGAGCGGCGAAGATCGACGGCGATACGCTCTTCCCAATTTTCTCGACCGAAAAGCCCTTGCTTGCGACGGCGGTTCACCGCAGCGTCGAACGCGGCAAGCTTGAATACGACAAGCATGTGTGCGAATACTGGCCGGAATTCAGGGGCGGCGGAAAAGAGACCTTGACCGTGCGCGAACTTATGGGCTACCGCAGCGGACTTCCCGACCGCAAGCCGGGGGTTGAATGGTACGACGTCTCGACCATGTCCGATTGGCGGGGAATGCTTGAATGGTATGCATCCAGCGAGCCTCAGATTGAACCCGGCACCAAGCAGCGCTATATGCCCAAGTCGTACGGGTGGGCGCTAGGCGGCCTGTTGGAAAAGGCGTGGGGCAGGCCGGCGAACGACATCCTGCGGGAGCAGGTGCTGATTCCGGCAGGCATCGAAAAGGATTTCTATTTCGTATGCGGGGACGACGAGATTCCGCGAATTGCGACGGCTTACAACGGCGCGGCGTTCGAGACGATGAACAACGATATTGCGCGTCGTTCCCTTTTGCCGAGTTCATGGGCCGTGTCTTCCGCTAGGGGAATCGCGAAGTTCTACAACCGGCTTTGCGGTTTCGACGGCCAGCCTCCGCTTATCAGCAAGTCAACGCTCGACGCGGCACTTAAGCCGTGCCGCCATGAATCCGACCCGCTTCCCGATGCGGAGGGGCTCAAGAAGTGGCACATGATCTTCGGCATGGGGTATGGGCTTTGGGGCGATGCGGACGACATTTCCCGCGTCTTCGGGCATGGCGGCGTCGGCGGGAGTGAAGGTCTCTGCGACCGTTCGCAGAGGCTTGTCATCGGCTACACGTGCAACTTCGACAACGCGCCGCCAAAGCTGCGCGAGGCTTTCTATTCGCTTGTCGGAATGCGCTGGCGCTACTGGAAGGACGATGTCAACATCCAGGACCTTCAGATGTCAACGGTGGCGAAGGGGAACGACGCTTCTGTCAATTCGGTTGCGTCGTCCCGCGAGAAGGACGCGGCGAACAGGATGGCGGCTGCGGCGGCACCTTCAAATTCGAGTGGATGCGACGTTTCTTTTGGCGGCATTAATGGCGAAGAATTTATCGTGGACGGCAGATCGATCCAGATTCGCGCTGGCGAGCTTGAGCCGCAGCGCATCCCGCGCGACTATTGGGGTCACCGCGTTCGGATGTGCAAGGCGATGGGGCTCAACGCAATCTCGTCATATTTCGCGTGGAACGACTTCGAGCAGGCCGACGGCACGTTCGACTTCAAAACCGGCAACAGGGACGTAGCGGCGTTTCTTTCCCTGTGCAAAGATGAGGGAATGTGGGTTTTGTTTCGTCCGGGGCCGTACATCTGCGCGGAATGGGATTTTGGCGGACTCCCGCCACGGCTACTTGCGAAGGACATGGAAATCCGCTCTTCCGATCCGCGCTATCTCGCCGAGGCGGAAAAGTATCTTTCCGCCATTGCAGAGATTGCCGAACCATTTCTGGCAAAGAACGGAGGTCCGATTGTCCTGACGCAGATTGAAAACGAATATGGCAGCTGGCCCTTCAAAAAGGACAAGGATTATCTCAAGTGGCTGAAGGATTTTTGGAAGGCGCGTGGCTTCGGACCGTTTTACATGGCAGACGGTGCGGGCGACAAGTTTCTCAAGGACCTCATCTATCCAGATAAAGAGATAGCGGTTGGTTTTGATCCCGCGATGAATGACGAGGATTGGTCGTTTGCCAGAAAATACAACCCTTGCGTTCCCATTCTGTCCTCCGAGACGTATCCCGGCTGGCTTAGGCATTGGGGCGAGGGAAACTGGAAGCCGTCTGATATTTCGGGGACAGTTAAGTGGTTCATGGAAGGTCGACGTTCGTTCTGCTTCTTCGTTGCGCACGGCGGCACGTCGTTCGGCTTCATGGCTGGTGCTAACGACGGCGGTGAAGGTGGCTATGAGCCAGACTTGACGAGCTACGACTACGGCTCGCCTATTGACGAGCAGGGGCGGCCCACAAAGGCGTTCTTCGACTATCGCGCGATCATCTTCGGAGCACTTGGCGAGCCTCCGCCGCCCGTCCCGGATGCGATTGCGTCGATGTCGTTCGATTCCGTCATCCCCGCTCGCGTCGCGAATCTTCGGAATGGACTCGGGCAGGAGACGTCCCATGTCCGTCCGCCCACGTTTGAACAGATGGGGCAGAACCAGGGCATGGCCTTCTACCGCACGACGCTACCGTCTGGCGACGCAGCGGAACTTACATTCGACCGCGTGGCCGACTATGCGCAGATATGGTTTGACGGAAGGCGGATCGCGACGGTCGACCGACGCCAAAAGTTGACGCCGATCCAGATTCCGGCGCGGACTCGCGAGGCCGAGCTCGAGGTCGTGGTAGAGGCGATGGGACACATCAATTTCGGCAGGGGCATGAAGGACGACCGCAAGGGTATCGTCGGAGACGTAAAACTTGATGGAAAGCCGCTCGAGAATTGGCGTGTCGCGTTAAAGCCGTTGTCGGAAAAGTCCATTGTCGATGCAAAGCCCGCGTCGTACGACGGATATGCCGGCGGACATTTTCGCGCGACGCTGAAGCTCGACGAGGTTGCGGACACATACATCGACATGTCTAAGTGGCGGAAGGGCACAATTTACGTCAATGGCTACAATCTCGGTCGCTATTGGAGCGTTGGACCGCAGTACAGCCTCTATTGTCCTGCGCCCTTCCTCCGCAAAGGGGACAACGAGATTGACATCGTTGAGTTGGAGCTTGCGGAACCCAAGCCGATTCAAGGATTGCCGCGGCCGCTCGTCCGTGCGTCTGAGGTCGATACCGAAAACGCAGCCAACGTGTGGTGATGTCTGGTAATTGTGGGGGTAGATTGTGGGCAAATGGTGGGGATAAACCTCTTTGACAGTTTAGATTTTGAATGTAAAACCGCAAGATTTGGAAAATAACGTAAGTGAAAGTTGAAATAGATGGCAGAACGAGCATTTCGCTTGAGGAGGGAATTCAACATGAGAACACTGTGCGGAACAATACTTGCGGTGGTGCTGAGCCTGTCCGCAAATGCCAATTCGGTTGCGTCGTTCTGCGAGAGGGCGGAGAAGGGCGAGCGGCTTACGGTCGCGTTCCTCGGCGGCTCGCTCTCGTGGGGCGCCAACGCGACGGATCCCAACAAGACGTCATGGAGGGCGTTGATCGGACGCAGGCTTGAGGAGCGCTATCCGGACGCGCGTTTCAAGTTCGTCGATGCGGCGATTGGCGGAACCGGTTCGGGGCTGGGCATATTCCGCCTCGAACGCGACGTGATACCCTACAAGCCAGACATCGTTTTTGTCGATTGTCTCGTGAACGACGGTGAGTGCAAGGCCGGCGATGACAGTTCCTGCTCCTACGAGGGCATCATCCGGCATCTCATGGAGCGTCTGCCGGGATGCGTCCCCGTTCAGGTGATGCTGCCGACGCGCGGCACGATTGAGGAGCCGGATGCATCTAAGCTCGTTCGTTGGGACGAGCAGAAGCGAACAGGTGCGGCATACGGTCTTGTCCGCGCCGACGTTCTTGGCGAGATGCGCCGCCGCCACGCGGCCGGAGAGGCCGACCTCGACCGGATGTGGCCCGCATGGTCCGCGCTCCTTGGGGACACGACGCATCCGCACGACTACGGCTATTCCGTCTATGCCGACATCATCTGGGACCAGATATTCGCGAAGCCGTCGGGCAAGTCTCCGACGATGCCGAAAGACTGGTTGTTTGCACCTAAGTTCCGCCATGTCGTCCGCGAGAACGTCGCGGCATGGAGGGACCTGCCCAAGGGATGGCACAATGATGTGTGCTACGTGCGGGCGGGGACATTCGATTTCCTGTGCTCGCGCTGGCAGGACGGCCTTGCGGTGGCGGCGAACTGCGCGTTCAATCCAAAGACGCTCAAGCGCGAACTTGTCCCCGGCGACGTCGAGCCGCTGCGGGCGAAGTTCCGCGGCGAGGTGCTGATGCTCTACGGAGAGTCAGCGGAATGGAGTCCGAAGTGCGAGGTGTTCGTGGACGGAAAGCGCGTCGCAGAGCGCGACACCGCCGATTTCGGGCGGATGTTCGCGCCGGCCGCCTATCTTGTATGGAAAATCGGCGGCAACTTCGACGCCGATGCGGAACACACCTTGGAGATACGCCCCGTCTTCGCCGATGGCGAACCGCAGGAATTCCGCCTCGGCTCCATTTGCGTCGCAGGACGCAACGCGGCATGTGTTAAGTGATTAGGAGAATACAAATGATGAATAAGATACTGTATTTCGGTTGTGTTGCATCGTTATCGGTCCAGCTTGCTTCGGCATCGGACATTGCCGTTGACGGCTGCGCGGACGTGCGTATTTTGCAGGATGTCGTGACGGTGACGTCCACTGGCGCGGTTTCGTTCGTGCGGCTGAAGATTGGGGAGTCGCTTGCGCCGGAAACGAAGGTGCTGAACGATGCCTGGGAACGTAGCTATGGCGATTTGGAATGGCAGACGCTTGGCGACAAGACGATCTGTTCGCCGTGGTACTTTCTCGCTGAGAAGGACGGGAAGGTGCAGGGCTTTGGCGTGGAGACAGGCCCTGGTGCGATGTGCTGCTGGGAGGTCTCGGCAAAG
>CACWJS010000078.1 GCA_902761275.1 uncultured bacterium
CAAGATCAACGCTGCGTACGACAGGGAGGTCGAGTACGGTTCGCTTCTTGGACTCCAGAGTGCCGGAAAGGCAAAGAGGGAAGGCAAGAGGCCCGACGAGATCGTGGACGAGGCGGATGGAATCGACGAGGACTCCCCGGGTTCCCTCGCGCCGGGCAGCGACACGGGCTCGATTATCGACAAGGACCACCAGGAGTGGTCGGGAGGCGAGTGGAAATGGAAATGACGGGGAACAAGGAATGGGGAACGGGGAACGTGCTCCTGGGGCGGCTTGCCTCGGAGCGCGGCAGCGTCGGCGTCGTGATGGCGCTTGTCATCTTCGTAGTCATGGGGATGATGACTATGACGTGGAACACGGCGCAGCTCTCGAAGGCGAAGATGCGTCTTCAGAACGCGGCGGACTCGGCCGCGCTTGCGCATGCCGTCTGGCAGGCGCGTGGCATGAACGCCGTGCAGAACATCAACGACGAGATGTACGAGGCGCTCTCTCTCTCTGTCAAGCTCAGGAACTTCGCCAGAATCATGGAGCCCATTGCCCTCGGGTTCGACGCGGCTTCGAACATACCGTTCGTCGGCATTATCTTCAAGGGATTAGCCATCGCGATGCATACGATAGCCGTGCTCGCCGGCGGAACCGGGGGGTGGCTTGCGACGCGGATCTGCAAGTACTTCCTGAAGTGGATCGCGATGTTCTACGTCTACGGGTCGTCTATCCTCGGGGTGGTCAATGCGCAGAAGCTCGCCTCGCAGAACGAAGCCGACCCACTTGCGGCTTGCTCGCCATCCTCGTCAGTGACGGATCCGGACGGGTGGCATCTCGGCATCTACTCGATTGGAGTCTCGTGGCCGGTCAAGGACACGTTCCTGCTGCCGCTCGCGGAGTCCGGGAAGGACGAGGTGAAGAAGGCGCCGTGGAAGAGCGACAAGATCAGTATTTTCGAGAACTCCATCTCGCCGTGGAAGCAGATCTACAAGTTCACCGGAGCGGGCGACGCATGGGATATCAAGCCGTACGTCTCGAAACGCGGCGACAAGGAGGGGATCAAAGTCGAGACGAAGAAACAGGGCGGCAAGGAGACGACGAAGGTGGATGACCAGGGCGTCCTACCTGGGCCGACATTCTGGATCGCCTTCAAGCTGGGGCAGAACATCGAGACGCTGCCGCTGGATGGTTTCTTCAACTCGGGCGACAAGGACCGTTGGACGCACAAGCTTCCGATGTTTGCGATCGCGGCGGGACAGTGCATCACTGGCGACGTCGTGCCGCACTCGAAGAAGAGCGAGGAGGACAAGACGAACCAGCGGCCCGCTGGCTTCGGCGCGGGCGCGACCGCAAAGCTCGTCCCCGTTTCACAGGTGTTCTACGACATAGCCAAGGGCGCTGGCTATGTGGTCGATGCGATAGTATACCATTGAGAGTTGAAAGGTTGAAAAGTTGAAAGGTGAAAGCGACATTCTGAAGGCCATCAAGAGGCGGCTATGCGGCGAGCGGGCGACGGTCATGCTCGAGTTCGCCTTTGTGGCTCCGCTTGTCCTCATCGTCGCCATCTATTCCGCCGACACCATGCGCATCTTGCGCACAGAGCAGCAGCTCGAGATCGCGACGCGGCTCGCTGCCGACGTGGAGGCGCACATGGCCAACTACTACGGCAACGGCAAGACGCCGAGCAGCGCCACTAAGAACGTCGCCAAGCGCTATCTTGTGGACGTTGCGCATGTGGTGGAGAACGTCGGCGACGTCTACATCAAGGGCGACAGCTATGTCCTGAAGAACCTTCTGTCCGTCGCCGTGGACTGGATCAACAGGTTCATGAAGGGCCAGGCATTCGGCGACGACAACCTGTTCCTGAAACTCATCGGCAAGATTCTCGGCGGGATCATGAATTTCGTCACGTTTAGGACTGTCAACTACATTACCGATGTCGTCCCCCACGACCGGGCCGTGAAGATCTCGACGGCCGTGTACATACCGACCATCTTACCGTCTGCCGCGTATGCCGCGATTTCCCTGCCGAAACGAGGCGGCGGAGGCGGGGGAAGGATCGGCGTCGGGCAGTTCGCGCCGGATCTCGAGGGCGGCAAGGCGGCGACTGCGTGGAATCTCAAGCTTAACGCCAAGAAGCGGCACCGCGTCTACTGCTATATGCCTGTCATCGACTCCGTGCCGGTCGCGCCAGAGACGTATGTGCGCAAGTTCAAGTCGTGGTGCGCGAAGCATCCGCTTTTGAAAGGGCTTGTCAATTGAGGCAGAAGATTGCCAGAACGGCGCTTTCGGTCGCCATTGTCGTCCTCGCGGTATTCGCCGTGCGTTGGACGGTGCGCGCCGCGATGTCGCGCGCGTACAGGGCAAACCGCGACGTCTGCGCGCCGGAAATGCCGTTCGCGCCGTCGCCGCGTGTTTATTCCCTTTACGCGCTCGTGCCTGCTGAGCTCCGCGTCAATCTCGCCGGACTCGTCGTCCGCCGTCACGCCGAGCGGCTTGGGATGCCGTATGATCTCGCCGTCGACGTCGCGGCGGAGAGGGCCGAGAGCGCCGGCTGGGAGCGACTCGACGACGAGAACGCGCTGACGATCAAGAACCTTTCCGGCATGGAGCGCCTCTACAGGACGCCCGAGGGCTCGATCGTCCTCCGCGAAGTCCGCGCCATCATGGGTGACGACTCGCTAATGGAGGACTTCTTGATTCCCGCCGAGGTGATACCCGCGCCCGACGAGCAGACGACACCCGACGTGCTGGCGCGTCGCAGTGCGGTGCATGTGAAGGAGCTGATGCCGCCTGTCGTGCGCGATGTCGTCATCGGGAGTCCGCTTTTTACCGAGCTGATCGACCGCGGCGGAGGCGCCGCGCTGATTGTCCATTGCATCGCCGAGACGTCTGCTGCCGACGCGACGCGCGCCATTACGGACGCGGCCGCGAAGTCGGGCTGGACGAGGGACCGCAATCCCCTTGCCGGCATCAAGGGCGCGCCGACAGGTGGTGCGGAGAGCTGGACGAAGGGCAATCTGACCTTCTACTTCGAGGTTGTGCCTCGCCCAGTTGGCGGCGGGTGTGACGTCGACTACCGCTTCACAGATGACGAAGTATTCATTTCTAAAGAAAGGAAATAAAGATGAAAACTGACAACCACACGAAAATCGCCGCTGTCGCGGCTGTATTGGTGGGGCTTTTCGCGGTAGTGGCCGTGAACAAGTACATAACGCGAAAGACCACCGTTGCGCCGACGCCAAAGGCGTCCATTCTTGTCGCGACAGCCGAGATCAAGGAGGGTTCGGAGATAGGCGAAGAGATGCTCGGCTCGGCGGAGATTCCGTTCGAGGCGCTCTCCAACAACCACATCGCGCTGCCCGCGAAGGACGACGCCGGCTACCAGAAGGCGTTTTCCGAGGCGCTCGAGAAGATCGTCACGAGAAAGGCCACGCGCCTCATCGCGGTCAATACGCCGGTCTTCTGGACCGACATCGACACCGAGCCGAAGATCCCGTTCGCGGACCTGATCCCCGACGGCAACCGCGCCGTCACGGTGCCTGTCGACTCGGTGAGCTCGGTTTGCGGTTTTATCAAGCCCGGAAGCCGCATAGACGTCGTGCTGACCGCGACAGAGGAGAAGCTTGGGCTCGTCACCGGACAGGCCGCGAAGGAGGCCGGTGCGCGCGTTGTCTCGAGCATTATCCTGCAGAACGTCCCGGTCATCGCGACCGACAGGCAGTACGACCTCGAGTCCAATCCGTCCGGCTACGGTACGATGACGCTTGCGTTGCCGACGAAGGCGGCGATCATGATGGTGCAGGCGCGCACGATGGGGCAGATCACGTATCTCCTCCGCAACGTGCGCGACACGAAGACAGAGCAGGACCGCTCCAACGTGACCGTCGCGCCGGGAATGTCCTTCGGCGACACCGTGAGGGCGTTCCAGAACTGAGAATCCAGAAAGGGGCATGAACATGAAGGCAACTAAATTGATATTGGCGGCGGCGTTCTGCGCGGCGCTTTCGGCGGACGCGGCGGTTGTGAGGAAGCTCCCCGCCGAAAACGTGGTAGAAGGCGAGTCGATCTCGCTTGACGCTATGGGCGCGAATTCGGTGAGAAGCTCCAACACGGCCGTGTTCGGCGCGGCTCTTAGGGAGTCGGGCGAGGCCGTGGTCTCGGGGACGCGTCTCGGCGATGCCCGTCTCGACTACGTCAAGGAAGGTCAGATCTTCGCATCGCGCCCGATCACGGTCGTGCCCGTTTTCTGGCAGGTCCTGAGAAAGATGTTCACGGACGATCCAGAGATCACCGTCGACATAGTGGGCGACAAGGTCGTGGTCGGCGGCTATACCGCCAATGTCGACACTTTACGCCGCGTCGACACGGCAAAGGCGCTCGACCCCTCGCGCATCGTGACGCAGGTCAGCTACTCGACGGCGCAGATCGCCGAGCTCGTCAAGGACTTCCTTTCCCGCGCCGCCGTCACGAACATTGGCGTAAACGTCGTGGGTCGTGAGGTGTGCCTTTCGGGGCGCATGTACGACAAACAGTCGATCGAGCAGCTTAGGAAGCGCGTCGAGGGCTTCGTCAAGGACTTCCCCGGCATGTCCGTCAACACCGATGAGCTCAGGATCTACAAACAGAAGATCATGATCAACATCGAGTTCGTCCAGTACAGCGACTCTATGTCCCGCAACCTCGGATTCTCGGGACCCGAGAAGATCACCGCCGGCTTGGACTGGAATTTCGGCTACGAGCACAAGAAGGAGACGAAGGGCGGGCGCGACGGAACTCACAACACCAAGTTCGGCCGCGACTACTCGTCCGAGACGGGCTACAATACGGAAAAGGGCGACGACGGCAAGACATCGAAGACTCCCACCGACAAAACGTCCGACAAGGCGACTTTCTTGAGCGACATCGCGAACGACATTACGCGCGGCAACTCGTGGGCGCACAACTGGTCCGGCGGCGCGCACGCCAAGGTCGACGGCGTACAGGCGACGATAAATCTTCTCAAGCTGAACGGCGCGGCGAAGTCGCTCTACTCGACGACGCTCTCCACGCAGTCCGGCATCGAGGCCGAGTTCCAGAGCGGCGGCACGTTCAACATCATGACGACTCCCGGCATGGCTTCGAACGGCGACATGGTGTCGATCGAGTACGGCTACATCATCAAGACGACGCCGCTCATCATCGACGCCAACACCGTCAACCTCGACTTCTCCTTGGACAACAAGGAACCCTTGGACAACACGGGAACCCAGATCTCGCGCTACCAGACGAAGTCAAAGTACCTCGTCCGCCCCGGCGAGTCGATTGCCATCTCCGGCTACAGGCACAACTCGGAGAGCGAGGACAAGAAGGGGACCCCCTGGCTCTCTAAGATCCCGTGGATCGGGCCCTATCTCTTCGGCAACACCGCGAACAAGATGGAGCTTCAGGACATGCTGCTCGTCGTGACCGTCAACTGGGCGCTCGAGGACGACGGCGGCGCGACCGCGGCGCGTCTTGACGAAATGAAGAACCGCAAGGTCGAAGTGGAGATGCCCTAATGAAGCCGCTTGTCTTCACGAGAGAGGGGAAGCGCATTGCGACGCTGACCCCCCAGGAGGGGAAGGCCGGCGAGGTCTTCACCCTTGGCTCCGCCGCGAAATGCGACATCGTCGTGTCTGCGGAGTTCGGACTTGCGCCCCAGCAGGTCTCGTTCTCGCCGCTTGGCGGCGTCTGGTGGATCGGCGACATGGCGGCGGACGGACGTCTCGAGATCAACGGTCGCAAGACCGCCGCCGAGGCACTTGTCGGCAAGGCGTCGATTCGCGTCGGCTCATTCGAGTTCGAGGTGTCGAGCGAGCAGTCTGGCGAGCGCAAGAGCCGCCGCGAGACTGCCTCCGACATACTCTACGCCCATGCGCTCTCGCAGCTGTCGCGCACCTTCTCCGACTCCGCGTCCGAGGACGCGCTTGAGCTCGAGAAGCGCGTCGACGCGTCGCTTGACGACATCCTCGCGCGGGGACTCCCCGACTTCGAGGGGCTTGACGAGGCGACGTTGGCCGACCTCCGCCGCGAGACGGTCGAAGACATGCTCAGGCTTGGCCCCCTGGAGCCGCTTATCGCGGACGACTCGATCACCGAGATCATGGTCATCGACTATCGCCACATCTACGTCGAGCGCAAGGGCAAGGTCGCGCTTTCCGACCGCCACTTCCGAGACCCGGGCCACCTCATCCGCGTCATCGAGCGCATCGTCAACAAGGTGGGCCGCCGCATCGACGAGTCGAGCCCGCTCGTGGACGCGCGTCTCGAGGACGGCTCTCGCGTCAACGCCGTCATACCGCCCATCACGCCGGACGGCGCGTGCCTCACGATCCGAAAGTTCGGCAAGTCCCTCTTTACGCTCGACAAGCTCGTCTCGTTCGGCTCCATGAGCCCCGAGATGATGAAGTTCATCGACGCGTGCGTCGCCTTGAGGAAGAACATCGTCGTCTCCGGCGGCACCGGCTCCGGCAAGACGTCGCTCCTTAACGCCATCTCGCTCTGCATCGGCCCGGACGAGCGCATCATCACGGTCGAGGACTCGCTCGAGCTGAAGCTCCAGCAGAGCCACGTCGTCCGCATGGAGGCGAGGCCGGCCAACGCCGAGGGGAAGGGCGAGGTGTCTATCCGCCTTCTCGTCAAGAACTGCCTCCGCATGCGCCCCGACCGCATCGTAGTCGGCGAATGCCGCGGCGGTGAGGCCCTTGATATGCTCCAGGCGATGAATACCGGCCACGACGGCTCGCTTACGACCGTCCACGCCAACACGCCGAGCGACACCGTGGCGCGTCTCGAGACGCTGTGCCTCATGGCTGGCATGGACATGCCGCTTTCCGCCATACGCGCGCAGATCGCGAGCGCCGTGTCGATCATCGTGCAGACCGCGCGGCTTTCGGACGGCTCGAGGAAGACGATCGAGATCGCGGAGGTCTGCGGACTTGACGAGAAGGGCAACGCGAAGCTCAGGACGATCTTCGAGTTCAAGCGCGAAGGCGTCGATCCGAAGACCCGCAAGGTCCTCGGCCACCACGTCGTCGTCGCGAAGCCAACCTTCTTCGAGGACTTCGCGCTGCGCGGCGTTCCTCTTGACGAATCGGTGTTTGCGGGGGTGTCTGAATGACGGTAGACATTTTTATTGCCGCCCTGTCGATCGTGGCCCTCGCGGTCTTCGTCGGCATTGCCGTCAAGGGTCTCCTTGACGCGTCCACGAAGGAGGCCGAGTCGTCCGACGACCTTATGGCGCGCGCCGCGAAGGCGCGGGATTCGGGGATGCCCGAGTTCGTCGCCCGCATCATGCGCGCCCGCCGCGCCGCGAAGGTGCGGGCGGAGCTTCCCGACGCGCTCGACATGGTGTCCAACTCGCTTTCCGCTGGCCTCACGCTGCCCCAGGCGCTCATGAGGAACCTCGACCACTTCCCGCCGCTTGTCGCCGAGGAGTTCGCGCGCGTCATCTACGACACGCGTCTCGGATTCTCGATTGGCGGCGCCTTCGACAACCTTGCACGGCGCCTGCCGATACCTGACGTGACGATGGTCGTCATCGCCTCGAAGATCGGCGTCTCCCACGGCGGCAACCTCGCGGAAAACTACCGCATGCTCTCGGCGCTGCTCAGGGACAACATGGCGTTTGAGGATGAGCTCCGCGCGATGACGACCGAGGGCCGCATGCAGGCCATCGTGATGAGCGCGCTGCCGCTTGTGATGATCGTGCTGCTCGGCCTCGTAAAGCGCGACCTCGTGGCGCCGCTCTTCACGACTGGCATCGGATGGGGGACGCTGTGCCTTCTCCTGACGATGCAGGGCCTCGCGTACCTGTGGATACGCAAAATCGTGGACGTAAAGGTGTGACGCAATGAACATGGACCTCGCCATAGCGTTTTCCTGCGCGGCGGCATCCGCCGCGGCGCTCACGTTTCTTTTCGTACGCGCCCTCTCCGGCGCAAGCCGCCGCGCTTCCGGCGGCGGGCAGTCTGCGCTCCGCTCCATTCTCTCGCTCGTCGGCCATGCGTTCGAGCGGCGCCGTGGCGCGGACGCGGAGCTCGACCGCACGCTGATTCGGCTCGAAAAGCTCGTGGTGCAGTCGGGCGGCAAGTTCCTCGAAGGCGCGACGGCGCCCGAGGTGTTCGCCGCCAGGTTCGTCTTCCCCGCGTTCGCCATCGCGGTCATCGTCCCGCTTGGCCTGCTTCTCCGGCTTTCCGGCGGCGTGGTGTTCATGCTGTCGGCGTTCTTCGCCGCGGTGCTGTACGCCTATCCCGAGTCGGGGCTCAAGGCGGCGGCGCAGGAGCGCGCGCGCCGCTTCACCCGCGAGCTTCCCGGCTCCTTGGACATCATGCGCCTCGTTTCGCAGTCGGGCGGCGACCTTCTTTCGGCGATCAGGTCTGTGATCGAGGTAGGCGGCCCTGGCCCCGTCCGCGAGGAGCTTGCGCGCGCCGTCGCGCAGGTGGCGATCGGCTCGTCGCTCGTCGACGCCCTCAACGGAATCGCCACGCGCATCGGCACGAACGAGGCGAACGCCGTATTCTCGACGCTCGCACAGTCGCTTGAAATGGGCACGTCCGTCGCCGACAACCTCAAGTCCGCCGCCCAGCTGATGCGCCACGCCGCGCGCGTAAAGGCCCAGGCGCATGCGCAGAAGGCCGTCGTGAACATGTCGTTCCCGCTCCTTCTGCTCATTCTGCCGGGAATCTTCATCGTCCTCTTCGCCCCGCTTGTCATACAGTACGTCAACAGGTAGCCGCCATGCAGAACATAAATCCAAAGCCGGCAATAGTGCCAACGGTCCTTTCCCAGAAAGGCATCTTCTGGACAATAGTCCTCGTCGCGCTCTTCTGCGCGTCTATGTGGCTCTACTCGTCCTGGTCTGCGCTTTCCGCCGCGCGCGAGCGTCTCGCGGAGCCAATCTCGACCACGATCGAGATGCCGTTCTTCTCGGTCACGACTCCTCTTGGCTGGGAGGAGTGGAGCAACGTCACCGACGAGGTGGCGGTATGGCGGCGCAAGGGCGTCGACCTGCCGATCCTGCACTTCCTCTCGGAGCACGACGACGGTTTCGCCTACCATGCGCTCGACGTCAACGCGGCCGTCGTGCTGCGCATCATAGACGAGGACATAACGTCGGAGGCGATACCGGGCCTTCCGGCGACGCTTGCGCTCGTCTCGAAGGGCGTCGCGCAGTTCACCGTAAAGCCCGGGGTCATGGGCGTTCGCGTCGACTTCGACTTCGACACCGCGCCTTTCTCGGGCGAGGCGGCGATCTTCTATTCGGGCGACGTCCGCTACGTCGTCTGGGCCATCTGGCCGGAGGAGGACGAAGCGGCGGAGGCCGAGATACGCGGGTACATGTCGCGGCTTTTCGACGTGATGAAGATTCCGAACATCCGCGAGTCCATCGACCGCCCCGTCGTGAACTCGGGGCACCTCACGGCGGAGCAGAACGAACGCGTGCACCAGCAGGTCGACCGCGAAATGGCGCTGTGGCGTCTGTTCGCGGACCGAGTCGAGACCGGCACCACCGCCGCGCTTCTTCCCGCGCTCAAGCACTACCGCGAGGCGATGAGGCTCCTCTCGTCCATCCGCCAGGAGCGCCTTGCGCTCGGGACGGACGAATTCAAGCGCTATCTGACGTTCCTCGAACGCCGCCGCCGCGACGTCGAGGAATGGTTCGTCGTCCTGGACAAGGCGATGGCCATGCGCGACTGGGAAACCGCGCGTTCGCAAGCGCAGTGGATCATCGACCACGCGACTCTCACCGGCGAGCGCGTCGACGCCAGGCGTGCGGCGGATGCGCTTGCGAAGATTCCCGAGGAGGGCAACTGACATGGAGAACCTGAAAATATACGGAACTGACGGCAAGGTCATCCTCGAACGCGACCTTGGCGGGGAGAAGGGGCCTCTTATGGTTCTCGCGGGCGATGCGCCGCGGCTCGTCGACGCCGTTGAACAGGGCGCGGAGATCCTCGGCGCCCTTGTGCGAGACGAGGACGGCTGGGTTCTCGCGTCCGCGAAGACGGACCTCCCCGTCGCCTCCGGCTCGAAGCGAGCGCAGTCGAGCCCGCTTGCGGCCGGCGTCTCCTGCTCGCTCGGGCCCTGGACGTTTCGTCTCGACACGGCGATCGTCGCCGGCGGACCGGTGTTGCTGTGGCGGTTCGGTTCGGGTGCTATTGCGCTCGAGCGTCTCGTGCAGGGACGAAACTCGGTCGTGGCCGCAGACGACGGTTCGCTTTCTGTAAACCCTCCCGTTTCTGGCGGCGACACGCTGTGCGAGATATTTCCCACTGCCGACGGCGTGGACGTCGTGACAAGCGGGGTCAATGCGCAGCGGCTCTCCGTTGAACGGGACGTTCTTTTCTCCGTCGGCCGGTTCCAGGCTATGGCCATGGATGCGGCGGACGCCACGGCAGCGGCCAAGTCGGGGAATCCCTTCTCGTGGCCTTCGCGCAAGACGCGCTCTGGGCTGTTGTTCGGGATCCTCGTCGTCGCCTTCGTATGCCTTTGCGCGATGTTCGTGACGAAGCAGCTCCGCGGCGTAGAGGCCGCGGTCGCGGCGAAGACGGGCGCCGTGCAGACGAGTCGCCACCACGACACTACGGGTTTCGAGTTTTCCGACGAAGACGTGATGGTGTACGACAATGCCTTCATCCGCTCGCTCCCGATGATCCTGAAGGCCGAGAGCTCGCCTGTCACGCGCGACCTCATCTCTCGCGGAATGCAGCTCATGGGGCACATCGGCGGCGCCGACGTCGAGGCGAACGAGAAGAACGTGGCAGCTCAGGTGCGCTTTCTGAAGGACGTCGACGCCATGCAGGTCGCGGTCCAGAAGGGCGACTGGGACAAGCTGGTGGCGTTGATAGCCGAGGTGGACAAGTCCACGTTCGTCCGTTTCGACGCAGACGTGTTCCTCTCCGACGCGGTGGAGATCGCGAACTTCGTGCAGGTCAAGCTCCCCGAGTTCTTCCTCTCCGTGTCCGCCGCAGGCAGTGCGGGGCTGGCCAAGACCGAGAAGCACGTCGAGGCCTGTTTCGACACGCTGGACGACAACCTGTTCATGTCGGGCGCGGTCGTGTCGCGCGAGCGCGTCGCCGCAGACGAGCGCTGGACTACGCTTGCCGGCTACATCCCCATGCGCGACAAGTTCCTGGCCGGCGACGCCGCGAGCGTCATGCCGCTCCTTGACGCGTGGGGGACGTTCGTCGATGTGTTCGACGAGGAGGACGCGGCCTTCGCGCCGCTCGTCGCGCGCGAGCGCGGCGTCCTCGTGGAGGCACTCAAAAAGCGCGCCGCGACTGCCGACGACGTCTCCCTCATCTACCTCTGCGACCTGGGCGAGGCGGTCGGCATGGACGAGTCCTCGATCGGCGACTGGCGCCGTCGCGCCGAAATCGCCCGCAAGGAGCTCGCCGTGCGCTATCGCACGCTCTATTCGGACTACCGCATGAAGTCGGCCGTTGCGCCAGGGGCGCCCGAGACGCTTGCGGTGCTTGACGAGATGATTGCACTGGGGCTTGCCGAGAATACGTTCCACAAGTGGGCCCTGCGCGAAAAGGAGCGGGTGACTGCGCCCGCCAAGGAGGAGTCGAAATGATACGCAAGATCAACATCACGCTGGCGGTGGCGTTCGTCATCCTGTTCGTCTTCAAGGGGCTCAAGAGCATGTCGTCGTCAAGAGCCGGCGCGCGAGCCAACGACGGCGGCGAGTCCTCTGCGGCAAGTGCGGCGTCGTCGCTCGCGCCGCGTATCTACTACTTCAACTGGACGAGCTTCTCGGTCCGGAACAAGCTGGCCGACCGCAATGGCGTCCTCATTGGTTCGATGCAGGTGATATTCCCGAATGCGACGTTCGTCCATCTGCGCGGCGGCGTGAAGGAGTTCGCCAAGGTGCTTCGCGAGGACCCTGCCGCCGTGGTCGTGGGATACGGACACCATCCGGCCCTCGAGGACGTCGGCGTGGTGTCGGAGCTTCCGATTGCGTATTCCCGACTTGCCGTGATGACGCAAAGAAGCAATCCGTGGCGCTACAAAGGGCTGGAGTCTCTTGCAGGGCTCAGGATCGTGGCAAATGACGACTTCCTTGACTTTCCGTTGCTACAGCGGCTGCTGAAGGAGCAGGAGGCAGGCAATACCAATGGCATTCCCACAGTCAGTGTCGTGTCGACCATCCGCTCCCGCGAAGAGCTCGCGAAGATTGTCGAGGCGGGTGAGGCGGACGCTTTCTTCGCGACGTGCGACAACGCCATGCTCATGCCGGAGCTGATTTCGTCGACGATTCTTCAGCGTTTCCGGATGTCGGAAGAAATCGACAGGGATGCCGTGCTCTTCCGTGTCTCGAACCGCGACCCCGAGTTCGCCAAGACGATTCTCAGGGAATACGAAGAGGGCTTGCGGCGAATGGAATCGAACGGCGTCCGCCGCCGCCTGTTCGACTACTATGGCTTTGTCCCGGAGCCGCTGCCGCCGCCGCAGGACCGTTAGACGCCGCAGAGGCGGGGAATTTGCTTCCGTTTGGCGCGGGCCTCAAGTCCGCGCCATTTCCGTATCTTGAACTTACCCTTGACTAACAAGGGCAGAATAGGGTAAACTCTCACACACTACAGAGAAATTTTTCAGTTCAACCCAAGGACAGTAAAAACATGAGCGAAAAACTCGAAACGATGACGCCGGAACTAA
>CACWJS010000079.1 GCA_902761275.1 uncultured bacterium
TTGTCGCGGATGAACTTCGCGGGGTCGCCGCCGCCGAATCGCGCCTGGTGGCCGACATCGAAGCAGAAGCCGATGCGCTTGTCGCGCCCCTCGATGCGCTTGAGGATGGACTCGCCGGTCGGGAACAGGTACGGGATATCCGGCCCGTGGTTGTGGATGCCCGCCTTGATGTCGTACTTGCGCACCATGCGCTCGAGGACGTCGAGCATCGCCTCGGACTCGACCCGGGTCTCCTTGCCGTCCACCTTGCGCTTCTCGAACGGCACCACCGAAATCATCTTCATCCCGTAGCGCTTCGCGAACGCGAACGCGTCCTCGATCGTCTTCTCGTCGTCGAAGTAGACGGGGCCGAGCGTGTCGACCGTGATGCCGCGCCACGCGAGGTGCGCCTTGTAGACCTCGATCTCGGCGTCGGAGGCATCGCGAGCGATCGTCCCCTCTATCAAGCTCAGGTAATGGCAGTCAAGCGCCTCAGCGATGTCAAGGACACGGTCAAACGGCGTGTTGTACATCGTGTAGCGCGCTATGCCGAGCTTGTACGGAAGGCGCGACGTAGTGCAGCTCGGGCTCTTATCCTCGCCAATCAGAAGCTTTTTCACGAGCGGTGCCTCTACGCCCTTCTGGCTGTCGTCAGCTGCGTAGCTTGTCTGCAAAGATGCAAGTGTCGCTGCGGCAAACGCAGCCGCAAGCGCCGTCTTCATAGTCTTGTCCATGTCAATTCTCCCTTAGATTTCGTTTTCAGTGTCAGACGAGTGGCTTCAGCATTTTACCGTAGTCGAGCCCTGCCGCCTTTAGCGAGAGCGCGAGATCAAAGCGTCCGCGCGCGAAAGGCGCGAGCAGCTTGTCCGCCTCGGGGTCGCCGGTGACTTCCTTCGCGGCATTCCACGAAAGCTTGCCCTCGGACTTGCCGCGGCCGATCTCCATGCACATACGCCCAAGCGAGCAGAACGCCGTGGATCTGTGCGCGCCCTCGGCGTCGCAGACGGTGTACTGCGGATCCTCGCGCGCAACCGCCTCGAGGAAGTTGAGGAAGTGGTCGTCGGTCGTGAGGAAGCGCTCGTTGCCATGCGCAAGCACGTTGTCCTTGATCTCGCTCGGCTTGAGATCCGCGAGAAGCGACGGCTTCGAGGCCTCAAGCGGGCCAAGCTGCCCGGGCGCGACCTTCGGATCGGGATCGCTCGGCGTAACCTTCACCGCGCCGCGCGTGCACCAGAGCCAATCGCCGTTCTCGCCGATGAACTTGACGCCCATCTGGAACTTGTTGTTGACGTGGACGTCGGTACCGCCGCAGTCGTAGTGGAGATCGTAGGTCGTGTGGACGTTCCAGAGCTTGTTGCCCGAGAGGTCCATCCACTCGCAAGTGCCGCGCACCGACGAGGGATCGCAGCCAAGACCCCACGCCGTGATGTCGAGGTGGTGCGCACCCCAGTTTGTAATCATGCCCCAGCCGTACGGCGCGAGCTGAATCCAGCCCGGGCGGTCTCCGATGTGCTTGATGTCGCGGTTGTGGCAACGCGTCCAGTTGTACGGAACAGCCGGGTCTGTCGGGCCGAGCCACGCGTCGTAGTTGAACGTCGCAGGAACGGGCTCGGGACGGCGGTCGCCACCGGAGCGGTCGCAGCCAATGCCGACTTCGACGCGCACAATCTTGCCAAGGCGGCCGTTGCGGACGAGATTCACGACCTTGCGGAACTGCGGGCGCGACCTCTGCCACGCGCCGACCTGAACGACAAGGCCCTTCGCCTTCGCGACATTGGCGACGACGCGACCTTCCTGAATCGTCTGTGCAAACGGCTTCTGCAGGAAAATATGCTTCCCGGCGAGAAGGCAGTCGGTCGCGACGATGGCGTGCTGGTGGTCGGGGATACAGAGGAGAACGGCGTCAATCGACTTGTCCGCAAGCATCTCGCGGTAGTCGCCGTAGATCTTGACTTCCTGGACGATGCCCTTCTTCGCGTAGCGTTCCTCAATCACCTTCTTGCCATAGGCCGCGCGCTCGCCGTCATACTCGCAGAGGGCGGTTATGACGCAGCGATCGGTGAACTGCTGGACGCCTGGGACGTCCATAGTATGCGCAATGCGGCCATAGCCGACAACTGCGACGTTGATCTTCCTGTTGGCGAAAAACCCGCCGACACAGCCAGTGAAAAGCATAGGCGCGGCGCCACTTGCAACCACACTTGAAATGAACTGCCTTCTATTCATGTAAAGTCTCCTTGTGTAATATGGAAAGTATATCAAAATCTCCCCCGCCATTACAAACGGAAATACGATAAATGAAAACGCTACGCAACAAAGCCGCCGCCATTTACACCAGGGCACCGCCAAGCAAGGGCTTTTGTGGTATAATATGCAGTCAATGCAACAAACAGTCTATTTCGACAACAATGCCACTTCGCCGATCGCCCCCGAGGTGAAAGACGTAATGCTGCCGTTTTTCGGCAATCTCTACGGCAACCCGAGCTCGATGCACGCGTTCGGCGGACAGGTGGCGAAATTCGTGGACAGGGCGAGAGAAGAGGTCGCGGCCTTCCTCAATTGCTCGCCAGAAGAGGTCATTTTCACTTCGTGCGCAACTGAGTCCGACAACTCCGCGATACGCGGCACTGCCGACTGGTTCGGCAAGGACCTCAAGGTGATAACGACAGCAGTCGAGCATCCCGCGGTTCTCCAGCCAGTCCGACGCCTCAAGGCGCTCGGTTTCGAGACTGTGGAACTTCCGGTAAACGGCGTCGGGCAGATCGACCTCGACCAACTTGCTGCAGAAATAGACTCCGCAAAAGCCGCAAACCGCCCCGTCCTCGTCTCGACGATGTGGGCAAACAACGAGACTGGAACCGTCTTCCCTATCGAGAAAATCGCCGAAATCTGCAAGGCGCGCGGCGCGATCTTCCATACCGACGCGGTGCAGGTCGCGGGCAAGATTCCGGTAGATGTGAAGAAAGTTCCCGTCGACATGCTTGCGATGTCGGGCCACAAGTTCCACGCGCCAAAGGGAATCGGCATCTTCTACGTCCGCAAGGGAACGAAGGTCAAGCCCTTCATGCTCGGCGGGCACCAGGAAGGCGGCCGCCGCGCGGGAACGGAGAACGTTCCCTACATCATCGGGCTTGCGAAGGCGTGCGAACTCGCGCGGCTCGGAATGGCAGACGAGGCGAAGAAGCTTACGGCGCTAAGAGACAAGCTCGAGGCGGGAATCCTCGCGTCCTGCCCGAACGTCCGCGTAAACGGCGACAAGGCGCACCGCCTCCCGAACACGCTGAACGTCTCGTTCGAGTACATCGAGGGCGAGGCGATCGCCTACCGGCTTAGCGACATCGGCATCTGCATCTCGACTGGCTCCGCGTGCGCGTCCGGCTCTCTCGACCCGAGCCACGTCATACGCGCGATGGGCGTTCCCTTCACCGCGATCCACGGCTCGGTGCGCTTCTCGCTAAGCCGATACTCTACCGAAGCCGAAGTCGACTATGTACTCGAAAAGCTCCCGCCTATCATCAAGGGGCTTCGCGACCTCTCGCCTTTCGGCCCCGATAAAGACGTTAGCACATTTAAGTGAAAGGTTGAAAAGTTGAAAGGTTGAAAAGTTGAAAGGTTGAAAGTATTGAAGGGTTGAAAGGTTGAAAGGTTGAAAAGTTGAAAAGTTGAAAGGCTTAAAATTGAAAGCAGAAAATCTATGGAGGATATTGACGTGAGACTGAAAATGCTAATACTGGCCGCCATGATGGTTGCGTTTCTTGCGGGGTGCCGCCGCGAGGACATCCGCGAATTCACCGTAGAAATGCCGTCGCTGACAGAGGCCGACAAGCAGAAGGTCGTCGACGCTTTCACTATTCGCAGTCCTGGGCGGCCGCCGCGCGTCTGCGAGGGCATTTTCACCGACTCGTTCAAGTTCGACTTCGACAAGAAGACGCTGACGATGAAATACGACTCGATGAAGATCGCGCAGACGAACATCAGGATGCTCATACAGGGCAAGGGCGTCGAAGTCCACTTCCCTTCCAACACGACTGGCGTCGCCGGTTACCTCGACGTCAAGCCGAAGTCCGTAGAAAGATAGCCGCGCTACTTCAATAGCGCGACTGCGTGGACGACGATGCCCTTTCCGGCGCCGACTGCGTCCATTCCCTCGTTCGTCTTTCCTTTTACGGAAATCTTGCCAATGCCGATGCTCATAAGCTCGGCAAGCGACGAACGGATAAGCTCGACGAACGGTCTCAGTTTCGGTCGCTCGCAGATAACGGTGGCGTCGATGTTCTCGATTGAATAGCCCGCGCCGCGAAGTTCGTAGACGACACTCCTAAGAAGCTCGCCTGAGTCAGCTCCCTTCCAACGGTCGTCGGTGTCGGGAAAATGCGAGCCAATGTCTCCAAGCGCCGCCGCCCCAAGAAGCGCATCTATCACGGCGTGGATAAGAACATCGCCGTCGGAATGGGCTTTCAGACCATCGCACTCTGGAATGACAACCCCGCCGAGAACAAGGGTCTTCCCGCTCTCGAAGAGATGTGAATCATATCCAAAGCCGATTCTCATTAGGAGTCAGGGGTCAGGGGTCAGTAGTTAGGAGTCAGGGGTCAGTAGTTAGGAGTCAGTGACTGGGAGAGCCGCCATCTTGGCGGCTATCTCGCTGTTAGCCAATTAGCTTTAATGCCAGCAGCGTTGATTTGAGCTGCGCGAGCTTCGCGTCGTCAGTCTCGCAGAGCGGCAAACGAAACGCGCGCTCAATCCTGCCCATAAGCCAAAGCGCCTCCTTGACCATGACGGGATTGACGTCGATGAAGAGGTCGTGGAAGAGCGGATAGTATTTCGCGTGAATCGCGCGCGCACCGACGAAGTCGCCTGCAAGCGCAAGGCGCATCATGTCGCCCATCTCCTTCGGTATGACGTTCGACGCGACGGAAATCACGCCATCCGCGCCAACAGACGCCATCGGGAGCGCCAGCCCGTCGTCGCCGGAAAGCACCGTGAAATCTGGAATGCGGCTCTTGATTGCGCTCACCCTGTCGACGGAACCGGCGGCCTCCTTGATTGCGACGATGTTGGGATGCTTGGCGAGACGCACGACGACATCAAGCGGAATCTCGCGCCCAGTTCGTCCAGGCACATTGTAGAGGACGACTGGAAGCCCGAGATCGGCGATCGTCATGAAGTGGCGATAGAGCCCTTCTGGGTTTGGCTTGTTGTAGTACGGAGTCACCTGGAGGCACGCATCGGCACCGCCAGCAGTGATCGCGGCTTTCGTCAGCGACACCGCCTCGGACGTGGAATTGGCGCCAGTGCCGGCGATGATCTTGCACTTCCCCGCGGCAAACTCAATTGTCTTCTCGATGACCTTGTGGTGTTCATCGTGCGAGAGGGTCGGGGACTCTCCGCTCGTTCCTACCGAGCAGATGCCTTCGACGCCCGCCGCTGTCTGGCTCTCCACAAGCGAGCGGAGCGCACCGTAGTCAACGGAACCGTCGCCGGAGAAAGGAGTTATGAGAGCTGTAATCGTACCTGAAAGCTTCATAGTGGTTATTATTATATCAAAATCTCGGCTATGCGTGCATACGCATCGCCATGGCTTGCGAGCATCTCGAGCGTCCTGTCGAGCTTCTTGGCCGCCTCTGCGCGCGACTCAGGGTCGCCCAGCCAGCGTTCAAGATAGCCGCGCACGGCCTCGACGGTGAAATTCTCCTGAAGCAGCTCTGGCATCGGGCATTCCGCGCCAGACTTCTCGGCAATGATATTCGCGAGCCCAACGTGCTTGACGCCGTTTATCGCACGCCTCAGGAACGCCGCAAGAATGGGACCTACCTTGTAGACGAGAACCGTCGGGCAACGGGCAAGCGCAGCCTCAAGCGTTGCCGTTCCGCTCGCGACTGCAGCGACATCTGCGCGGCGAAGAAGATCCCGTGCGCCGCCAGACTGGACAGTTAAAGTTGAAAGTTTAAAGTTCAAAGTTGAAAGTTTGGATTTGAAGTCTGCCACGATTCTTTCGATGGCAACTCTGGCGCGGTCGTTCGCGGCGGGAATCGCAACGCGGATTCCTTCAAAAGGCGCGACAGCGTCAAGAAGCGTCGGAAGGTGCTTTTCGATCTCGCCAAGACGCGAACCGGGAAGAAGCGCAACAAGCCCCTTCTCGCGACTTCCCTCGCCACCATCCGCAGTGCCCTCGAATTCCTGTGCAAGAGGATGCCCGACGAACTCGGCAAGCCCCGGGCGGAATATCGCAGGCTCAAACGGGAAGAAGCAGCATATCTTGTCGAGAGAGCGCTCGATTCTCGGGATTCTTCCCTGGTGCCAAGCCCAGACCTGCGGGCAAACAACGTGAACCGCCTTGATGCCCTTAGACTTCGCGTAGGCCGCGAGCTTCAGATTCATGCCGGGATAGTCTATCGTGCAGACGACATCTGGCTTCCACTCGTCGATGGCGCGGACCATCGTGCGCTTCACTTTGAGAAAGAAGAATATTCGCCTCAAGACCGCCCATATCCCGAACACCGCGAGGTCTGCCGTCTTGAAGCCGTAGTCGGAATAGCCGCGTATCTCCACATCTGGGCAGCGCGCACGCACGGCCGCGGATATCCGCTCCGCGTAGTGGACACCAGATTCCTCGCCGGCGAGAACGAGCAGTTTCATTTCTTCTTGCCTTCGCGAACGCCAAGATCGCTGAGCTTCATCGAAATGACGCGGCTGACGCCCTTCTCCTGCTGGCTCACGCCGTACACGAGGTCGGAACCGGCGATCGTGTGCTGGTTGTGCGTGATGATGAGGAACTGGGAGTTGACGAGGAACTCCTTGAGCTGGTCGACGAACCTGCCGATGTTCGCATCGTCAAGCGCGGCGTCGAGCTCGTCGAGCATGCAGAACGGCGCGGGCTTGATCATGAAGATCGAGAAGAGAAGCGCGACGGCCGTCATCGTGCGCTCGCCGCCGGAAAGCAACGTCACGCTCTGCGGACGCTTGCCCGGAGGTCGCGCGATGATGTCGATGCCGCACTCAAGCGGATCCTCCGCGTTCTCGAGCAGCACAAGCCGCGCCTCGCCGCCGCCGAAGAGCCGCGTGAACATCGTCTGGAAGTTTGCGTTCGCCTGCTCAAACGTCTTCTTGAACATCTCGCCCGAAGTGAGGTTCAAGTTGTCGATGAGCGAAAGTATCTGCGCCTTAGCCGCCAAGAGGTCCTCTTCCTGGGCCTTCTCCTTCGCATAGCGCTCCTCGAGCTCGCGACACTCGTCGATTGCGACCATGTTGACCGGTCCAAGCGCGGCGATCTCGGATTGCAGCCGAGCCACCTTTGCCTCAAGCTCTGCATGCGGCGGCTCAACGCCGTCCTCCCACGTGGGATCTGGCTCGCGAAGCACCGCGTCGGCAAAAAGACCGTATTCGTCCTGAAGGTGGTCGTAGATGTTCTGGCGGCGCATCGTCGCCTCTGCGGCGGCGACTTCGAGCTTGCCCCTGAAGTCGCGCGCGTGGTCGAGCTCGGCGCGCTTCGCCGCGACATCTCGGTCGACTTCGGCGATCCTCTCGAACATCGTCTGGCGGCGGGCTCTCTCGTCTTCCATCTCGGCGCGGCAGTCTGCGGCCGTGGCCTTCAGCTCCTCGAGCTGCCCGAGGAGATCGCCCGACTCCTCCTTGAGCCGCGCAATGGAATCATGATAACGCTGGATGCCCTCGAGACGCCCGTCAACCGCCCTCTGCAACTCGTCGCGGCGGCGACGCGCAGAATCGTTCTGCTGGCCGACGAACGAAAGCTCCTGCTCCATCTGGCTCGTCGCGATGCGGCGCTCTGTAAGCTGCTGCGAGACCGACATCGTGGAGACCTCGAGCGTGCGCAATTCGTCCTCGCTCGCGGCAATTTCGGCCATAAGTATCTCGCGCCTGTCGGCAGTCGTCACCTTTGTGCCAGCAGGCCATGTCTCGGTCTTGCCCTCGCGCGAGACTTTCGTATCTTCGACGAGAACGCCAGTAAGCGTAGTATTCGCGATTTCGTGCCTGCGACGCTGGACGTCGCTGCGCTTCTCGTCGATCTTCGCCTGTATATCGGCAAAAGCGGCCTCGCTCTCGGCAAGCGCATCCTTCGCGGTGGCAAGCGACTCGGTGAGAAGCCGAGTCTTCTGGTCGAGGGAATCGACCTGCATGGCGATTTCCTCGAGCTGCGCCTTCGCATCGGCTATCTCGCGTTCGTCGCGCTCCGCGAACTGGCCGTACTCCTCGATACGCTGCGCGTTTACGCCGATGACTTCGTTGGCGCGGCTGTAGGCGTTGTCAGCCGCCGCCTGGCGCGACGCAAGCGACTGGAGACGCTCTTCGAGCTCGTGCACCTGGGCATGGAGTTCCTGCTGTCCGCGCTCCGCCTCGGCTACTGCGCCCGACGCCTCTTCAATCGACTTGTCTATGTCGCGCCTGTTCGACGCGTTCTGCACAAGTTCCTCGTCGAAAGAATGTATCTTCTGCTTCGAAACGTAGATGTCAAGGACGCGCAGCTCGTCGTGAAGCTCCTTGTACCTCTTCGCCTTGCCGACCTGACGCTGCAAGGAGCCAATCTGGCGCTTCATCTCCTTGAGGACGTCGGCTTCGCGCAGAAGGTTCTGCTCGGTCTGCTCGATCTTCCGCAGGGCCTCCTTGCGGTCGGCCTTGAACTTCGTGATTCCCGCCGCCTCCTCGAACACACCGCGGCGGTCTTCTGGTTTTGAAGAGAGAATCGCATCGATCTGGCCCTGAGCCATGACGGAGTAGGACGACGTGCCGATGCCGGTGCCCATCAGGAGGTGCTGGATATCCCTGAGGCGGCACGGCTGCTTGTTGAGGAAGTATTCGCCCGAGCCGTCACGGTAGACGCGGCGCTGTATCGTCACTTCGTGATAGTCGGTGCCAAGCTCCTTTTCGCAGTCCGCAAAGGTAATCGTGACTTCCGCGAGCCCGAGGGGCTTTCTTGTGTCGGTGCCGTTGAAGACGACATCCACAAGCTTCGAGCACCTGAGTGCCGTCGGACGCTGCTCGCCGAGAACCCAGCGGATCGCGTCAGAAACGTTGGATTTGCCGCAGCCGTTCGGACCCACGATGGCGATAAGGCCAGGATCGAAGGTGAGCTTCGTCTTGTCGGCGAAGCTCTTAAATCCGACTATGTCGAGCTGCTTTAGATACATTGGGGATATTTTACCAAAAATTCGGCGGTTTTGGAACCGTCACAGGGCATTGATCCCCGCGTTCAGCTCAACCGTCTTCCCGCCAAACTCGAACGTCCCAGGGACGGGCGTGACGACCATTCCCGTCGCCTTGTCGCCGTCGAACTTGAGATCGACCTCGATCCAGCCCTTCGGGTGGGGATGCGTCGCCCTGAGCGACTTAAGCCCGCCGGGGCACGGCGCGATGCGGACCTTCTCGAAGAAAGGCGCGGCAGACTTGATGCCCGCAAGGCCAGTCTGCATGAACCAGATCGGATGAGCGCCCCACGCATGGCAGTCGCTCCTCGACTCCCTCTGCCCGTTCTTGCCGCCGTCAGGCGCCTCCTGCGTCGTCGTAAGACCCTTCTTGACGTAGTCGCGCCAGAGGTCGAGGCGCTTCAGGAAGAGGTCGCCGCGGCCATACTTGAAGTACGCCTCAAAGAGATAGTACGAGAAGTACACGGTGCAGCGCTTGAGGTCCTTGTCCTCGACGAGATGACAGAACGCAATCTCGGCCTTGTCCGCCGGAAGGACGTCGCCAATGAGCGCAAGCGACTGAGAGTGCTCCGAGAAGTCCCTCTTAGCGGGCGTGTCTGCGAGAAGTCCGCGCTTCTCGTCCCAGAACGCCTTGACGATCGCCTGCTTGAGCTTCTCCGACTTATCCTCCCAGTACTTCGCCTGCGGTTCGTGGCCGAGCGCGCGCTCGACGGCGGCCGCAGAACGCATGGCGAGGTTCCAGTAGAGGTTGAGCTCTGCGTTCACGCCGTCGCCGAACCGGCAGCCCGGAGCCGTGCCATCGCCGTCCCAGCCCTCCGTCCAGTCCATAAAGTTCCAGCCCGGGATGTTCTCGAGAAGTCCGTCCTTGTTCTCGTAGTATTCCATTCCCGCCATCGACTTCCTCAAGCCCGGGAGACGCGCCCTCAACCACTCGCGGTCGGCATGGTTCATTACGTAGTCGCCGTACATTAGGAGATAGCAGAGCGTGTAGCTCGCGCCCTCCTGGATGCCGCGCGTCGGGAAGTTGAACGGGCACTGCCCGTCGTCGCGCGTGTTGAGGTCGTAGATCTCCATCGCCCTCTTCACCATGCGGTCATCGCGCGACATCGCGGAAAGGACGTTCAGCTGGACGCGCGTGTCGCCAGGGTACATCTGCTGCTCGTAGAACGGGCAGTCGAAGAGCATTTCGTGGCAGCACATCTGCATCGCGCGCGCCGAGATATCGCGTATGGCGCCGAGCGACGTGTCGTCTGGCGACGAAAAGACGCTCTCCATCTCGACGGGATAGCGCGACTCGATTATCGCGACCGAGTCGACCGTCAGCGGTTCGTCCTTCGTCTCGATGTCGATGCGAACCCACTTGCCGCAGCGGAACCACAGCGAGGAGAACTGCGCACCCTTCCGTCCGTCGCTTACAAATGTGTCGCCGAACGCAGGGAGATAGCGCCCCGCAATGAGATCGCGAGCGCCGGGCACACTCGTCTTGAGCTTGTTGTCGCCGCGATGCGACGCCTCGGCGAAGCAGATCGCGAACTTCGCGTCCTTGCCGCCGGAAAGAACGACATCGGGATAGGCGCAGTAGTAGCGCCCGAGATCCCAGGCGAGCTGCATGCGAGTATTGGCCGGAATGGTAAACGGCTTCGTGAGGTCAATGGTCTCCTTTGCCTCGTCTTCTGTATAGACGTGAGTGCTTCTGAACTCCGCGCCTTTCGCGACGGCCTTGACGCGTCCTGGCACGCAACGGATCTCCGTCTGGTCGGGAAGCTGCGTCGGGAAGAGCATCCATCCCTTCGTGCGCCCGCCGTAGATGTACGGTCCCTTCGATCCTGCGGCACCACGGACGACGATGGCTTTCTTCCACTCCGTCGGCTCGCCGGAATACGGCCCGCATCCGACAATCTCGAACTGCGAACCAGTGCCCCACGCCTGCGCCACCTTGTCCTTGCCTATCGAGCGCACTCCAGGAACGAGTCCTGTCTCCCACTCGGCCTTGCCAGTCGTCAGCTTCGCGTCATACGCGCCGTTCGCCTTGAAGACGAATCCGCCGCGATACGAGAGCTGCGCGAGAGGGGCAAAGTCGCCAATGCGCTGTACATACGCCTCGAAAACATGCTTCCCCGGCTCAAGCCCCATAGCGACATAAGTCTGGTACTGCCAGTTCTCCACGATTCCGCGGTTGGGCCCGCGGGCGACGAACTTGCCGTCGAGCAACAAGACAAACCTCTCGTCGGCCGACACATCGAACACAAGCGTTCCGTCGCCCTCTGCAACATCGAACGACTTGCGGAACTTAAGAACCGTAAGCCCTGCATCGGCAATGTTGCCGTGCCTCTCGCCAGCCCAGAAGTCAGCCGTTCCGAGATCCGGCTCCTTCGCGTCCGGATGCCACACCCACGACGCCTCGTCTATCGGCTGAATGCGGAGGATGTTCGTGTTGCCGCGCGTGACGCGCGCATCGCGGAAAGCGCGGCAGATGTGCCGCGCACCAGAGACGGCGTCCATCGCCGCATGCTTAAGCTCGTCGGCACGTGCCGCGTCAAGCCACGTCGGGCGGTATGCGCACTTCCTGACGTCGGCACCGAAGAGTTTCGCCGTCCAGACGAGTCCCTGGAGGTATTCGCCAGTGCGGTTGAAGTGGAAGTCGGGCTTGGTAAAAAGAGTGTTGCGGTCTGGCGCGAATTCGGCGGCCGTTCCAACGGGAATCACTTCGAAGCCGTACTTTGCCGCGAACGCGGCGTAGGCGTCGCGAAGTCGCGCGTACATCTCGAGCTGGTCGAAACCAAACTTCTTGAGCCGCTTGTCCCACGGTGGGTAGCTCCACGTCTCCTGCACGAGAATCTTCGCCTGCGGCGCGAGCTCTCGGATCTTCGCGACGAGATTGTCGCCCCAAGGATGGTAGGTCGCGGAATCCCAGCTGAAATGGCTCGCCTGCTGAATGGTAACGATGTCCCACTTGTCCATGGCAAGCGCATCGGGAATGTTGGCCGTGCCATTTTCAACGACGCTTTTCCCGTTGGTGATGCGATCGAAGCGATAGGGCTTGAAAGTAGCGTTCGTGGCCGCGACCTCAACGTTGCGCCAGTGCCTCTCGAGCGAACAACCGCCGATGAAGAGCGAGGCGAGGTCAAGCTTCTTGCCCATGGACTCCGCCACTTGCGGCATCTGCCTGAGGTTGCAGATCGAGAAGCTGTTCCCGATCATCAGGACCTTCAAACCATCCGCGGAACGCGACGGTTCCTCTTCGGCGGAAAAACACAACAAACCCGCGGCTATTGCCGCGCCAAGAAGCAGTATTCTTTTCATGGGGATATTATACCAAAATCCGCCACGAAATGGGCGATCAAACGAGCTGGTACGCATGGTGATTCAGTTTGAAGGTACATCCACGACCATCCGCAGCGACATGGCGTGATCTGACTGCAGCTCTTCCTTGAACTGCTGGCAATTCCCGAT
>CACWJS010000080.1 GCA_902761275.1 uncultured bacterium
TACGCTACACGAAGTGTCCACGTTGCGGCAAGTCGGTTTTGTCCAAGTGGTGGAATTATGATCGGGGAAAGCGAATCATGAAATGCGAGAGGATTCATTGCCCGCATTGCGAAGCGGAGATTGAGACTAAATAAGGAAATTTCAAAATGAAACCGCGAAGTCAGAACTTCTCGCCGAGGCGCAACGGAGCGGCTACGATACAGACAAGCTCATCTGGACGCAAAATTTCCGAGCGCGCGGATTGACGGATGACGCGCAGGTATGGTATCATATTCGTGCTCTCCGGGATTGAACTCCGTGGCGACGGAGGTACGAACGGGAGCCTTGAAAGCCGTTGGGTTGAAACCGAAGGGTAGCCGCCGAAAAGCTTTGCTTTGAGGGCCGAGGCCGAAAGGCCGAGGGGATAGCCGAGCCAAAGGCGAGTGCCGAGTCTCGCTGAGAGCGGATCGAAAAGCCTGAAGGGTGGGCGGACGGTCCGGGAGGGGGCGTCGATGTCGGGAACCGCGGCGGCCGATTTGGAACGTGATGGAGGAGGCTTCCTCCGCGGGCTTGAGCGCGAGATGCGCAGCCTAAGCGTCGTCGGCATCTTGGCGAGGCATCGCCTATTCCGAAAATGCGCCGTTGGCGTATTGTACCCTGTGGCCGGCGTTCGGCCGCGCAATGCGCCGACACAACGCCGAAAGGAATAGGACAATGAAAAGGTCAAACGAACTCAATGCGATAGACATCGCCGCTGTGCAATCCCGCATGCTCACGATCAATCCCGCATGCTCACGATCCGCAATCAGCAGGTGCTGCTTGACCGCGACGTCGCCGCGCTGTACGGCGTGGAGACGAAAGCGCTCAACCAGGCGGTCAAGCGCAATGCGGAACGTTTTGACGAAGGATATATATTTCAGCTCGATACTCACGAGTTGGAAAATTGGAAGTCACAAATTGTGACCTCCAATTTGTCGAAGGAAGAGATTGCAGGATTGAAGATGGGGCTGCGCAGAGCTCCATATGCATTTACAGAGCGGGGACTTTACATGTTGGCGACGGTGTTGAACAGTGACAGGGCCGTGCGCGCGACTAAAGCAATCATCGAAACCTACGCCAAGGTTCGCTCGATGGTGCGCGACATGGAAGCGCTCCAGACAGAGAAGGCTGGATCGCCGGAGCAGGCGAATATGCTCACACGCGCAGGGCACAAGCTCGCGGAACTCATCGGCGACAACCTTTCCACGGTGTCGCGCAAGACGACGATCGAGCTGAACCTTGCGCTGCTCAAGATCACTCACGAAGTCAAGCAGGGAAAGGAGTGATGGCTATGATATGGCTTGGAGAAGAGGTGGAGAAGAGTCTTGCCTACAGTGCCTGGGGTGAGTGTTGCTATTGCAGCGTGCGGAGATTATGTGGTATAATGTCCGCAAAAGATGCGGAGATTTTCTGTGCGCTACATCTATCAACATAAAGACTGGCCCAAGTTTCGGTGGGATTCCGCCGAACTGGCGGCGGAGCTTGAAGCGGCTTCCTTTTCGACGGGGAAGTTTTCTGGACGGCTTGCCGCAATCGGCTTTGAGATGCAGAGCGATGCTGTTTGCGAGACGCTTTCCGCAGAAATCTTGAACTCCGCCGAGATAGAGGGCGAGCGCCTCAACCGCGACGACGTGCGCTCAAGCGTGGCGAAAAGGATGGAGATCGTCTTGTCGGGCGCAAAAAGCGCGACATCCCGCGAGGCGGAGTCGCGTGCGGACATGATAATCGACGCAACGCGAAACTGGGAAGCTCCCATGACCGTGGGACGGCTTTTCTCCTGGCATGCGGCACTTTTCCCGACGGGCTATTCCGGGCTATCCAAGATAGCGGTCGGACGATTCAGGGACGACAGTGACGGGCCGATGCGCGTCGTGTCGCGCCACGGGATGATGGAGCGCGTGCATTTTGTCGCGCCTCATGCGCAATTGCTGGATGGCGAAATCAAACGTCTCATGGACTATGTGAACAGCGACGATGCGGGAACGCCCTGGCTTGTCCGTGCGGCGCTCGCGCACCTCTGGTTCCTGACTCTCCATCCGTTCGACGACGGCAACGGACGCCTCGCACGCGCGCTCACAGAATATCTGCTTGCGAAGGGCGAACGTTCGGCGATGCGCTTCTATTCGCTCTCTGCGGAGATACAGGCGGAGAAGGACGCCTACTACGATGAAATCGAACGCGCCCAGCGCGGGACGCTTGACGTGACGCGGTGGCTCAAGTGGTTCCTCGGCTGTCATCGTCGTGCCGTTGGCGAGGCGGAGGTACGCCTCAAGACGATACTGGACAAGGCCGCATTCTGGGAAGCGCACTCTTCGGACGAGCTGACGGCAAACCAGCGAGCGATGCTGAACAGGCTCTTCGACGGATTCAAGGGGAATCTCACGTCTTCCAAGTGGGCGAAGATCTGCAAGGTGTCGCAGGACACCGCCTCGCGCGAGATAAATGCACTTGTCGCCAAAGGCATACTCCGCCGGGAAGGCCAGGGCCGCTCGACGCACTATGTGCTGGCGTGAAGAGTGTTGCCAATAACCAAATCCAATAACCAATGAGAGACGTACAAATATATCTGACAAATGTCAGAAGCGAGATACCGAAGGATGCTGAATGGGACAAGTTCCCGTTTACGCTTCCATTTGTGAAGAATCTCGACTTGCGCATCACGACACCTGTCACGTTTTTGGTGGGCGAAAACGGGTCTGGGAAATCGACGCTTCTTGAAGCGCTGGTTGACATCGCAGGGCTTCCCGTGCGGGGTGGAGGGAAGGGCGAACTTGCGGATCATGGCGGAGAAAGCGAACTCGCGCCGTATCTGCGATCTGGGTGGACGCAGCGTCCGGGGCATGGATTCTTCTTTCGCGCGGAATTCGAGGAGCGTTTTGCGTCGCTGCTGGACAGTCGCCGTGATGACCGGGACTTTATCGGCGACCCGTATTCGCGCTATGGCGGTAGATCCCTCCACGAGCGGTCGCACGGCGAGGCGTTTCTCCACATGATGAGGGCATGGATGTATCCGGGGATACTTTTCATGGACGAGCCCGAAAGCGCACTTTCCCCGCAGAAGCAACTTACACTTCTCACACTGATATACGATATGGTTGAAGATCGCGATACGCAGTTCGTCATTGCGACGCATTCGCCGATTCTCATGACCTTCCCCGGCGCGACGATTCTTTCACTCGACGGCGGCGATATACATGAAATCACACTTGAAGAAACCCAGCACTATCAGATAACCAAAGGCATCCTTGAGTCGCCTGAACGATACTGGCGGCACTTAAGGGGATGATAATCGAAAGGAGCAACCCATAAAACCTTTTGCACGAATCAACTTGTCCTCCGTAGCACTGCGTAGGGGGATCCTCGTCACATCCCTCGCCCTCGCGGCGGGGTGCGTGAGCGTTCTGAAGGTTGACAATGCGCCAGTGGCGGCGCTGGACCTGAACCGCTATCTCGGCGAGTGGTACGAGATCGCACGGTTCGACCACAGCTTCGAGCGCGGCGTGGAGCAGGCGAAGGCCAACTATACGCAGAATGCTGACGGCACGATCAAGGTCGTGAACTCCGGAATCAAGGACGGCAAGCCGAAGACGTCGGTCGGGAAGGGCAAGACGACAGACACGCCTGGACTCCTGCGCGTCTCGTTCTTTGGCCCGTTCTACGCCGACTACCGCGTGATGCTGATCGACGAAGATTATACCTACGCGCTTGTTGGCAGCGGCGGCGCAGACTACATCTGGCTCCTCTCCCGCACTCCAGGCCTGTCTGAAACCGCGAAGTCCGAGCTTCTTGCTGAAGCGCGACGGCGCGGCTATGATACGGACAAGCTCATTTGGGTAGAGCAGAAATGAACTTGTAGGGGACAAGGAGATTGGAGCATGTAAATTCTGTCCAAAAACTATATGCGCAGATTGACGGCAGAGGACTATGCGGTTGATGCGGTGACGATGGCAAAGGCGCTTGTCGGCGCGTGGCTTTGCCGTCGTCTCGACGGCGGTACTGTCGTTCGGCGGCGCATTACCGAGACGGAGGCGTACTGCGGCGAGGAGGACACGGCCTGCCATGCGCACAAGGGGCGCACGGCGCGGACTGACGTGATGTATGCGCCAGGTGGTTGCACCTACATCTACCTCTGCTACGGAATGCATGAAATGCTGAATGTCGTGACGGGTGCGGAGGGGCGTCCCGAGGCCGTGCTCATTCGTGGCGTGGAAGGTGCGGAAGGCCCGGGGCGGTTGACGAAGCTACTCAAGATCGACCGCTCGCTCAACCGCGAAGACCTTGTTCACTCCAACCGCCTCTGGCTTGAAAGCGACGGCGCGAGCGTAAAGTTCACCGCCGCGCCGCGCATCGGCATCGCCTACGCCTCCAAGCGCGACCAAAACTGCAAGTGGCGCTTTACGATTAAGAAGGCATATTCAACAAGATACGGTTGACGTGATACACCCGATATAGTATAATTTTGCGCGTTCGGTAAAAATTATACCCGAAAGGGATTAGATTGTATGTCTGATAATAAATCATACCCGAAAGGGTGTAGTCTTTCGGCGTTCGTGAAGGCGAAGCGCCGAGAACAGGGCTGGACGCAAGTCCAGTTGGCGGACTATGCGGGCGTGGGGCTTCGCTTTGTCCGTGAACTGGAGCAGGGCAAGGTGTCGCTTCGTCTCGACAAGGTGAACCAGGTACTTGACCTTTTCAGCGCGTGTGTGGGTCCGGTGCCGATTGACAGGAGCGTCTATGCGGACAGCTGACATCTATGTGTTTGGGAAGTTGGCAGGTGCGCTGACGGAGAATGACGATGGCAAGTTCTCATTCCTCTATGATGAGCAGTGTCTGAACGATTCGTCCGCAGTCGCCGTGAGCTGCACGATGCCTCTGCGAAGCGAGGCGTATGTCTCCGATGCACTTTTCCCTTTCTTCGACGGACTCATCCCGGAAGGGTGGCTCCTGGACATCGCCGAGAAGAACTGGAAGCTTGACGGACGCGACCGCATGGGGTTGCTTCTCGCGTGCTGTTCGTCGGCCATAGGCGCTGTCAGCGTCCGGCGGCGCGGGGACACCCCGCCGTCCTCTCCTGCCGAAACTTCGGGCGGCGGATGGACAGAAGGGGAGACGACATTTGAGTTCCCGTACTCGGATGAGGAGATAAACGAGATGGCGCGGCGGCTTGTCGCATCGCGCGTCAGCGTCTGTGGCGTGCAGCCCAAACTGTCCGTCCATCTTGAACGCGATTCCGGCGATTCGCCGCGCATTACGATTGTCGGCTTCGAGGGCAACTACATCCTTAAACTTCCGTCCAAGGATTATCCGTGGCTCATCGAGAGCGAACATCTGACGATGTCGCTTGCACGGAAATGCGGAATTAGGACGGCGGACTTCTCACTTGCGTCGCTTTCCGGCGGACGCCGCGCATACGTGACGCGGCGCATGGACAGGACGCCGCACGTGAAGCACATGGAGGACTTCTGCCAGCTTACGGAACGTTTGACCGAGCGCAAGTACTTCGGCTCATACGAACAGATCGCCAGGAAGATCAGGCTGTATTCGTCGTCGGGCGGCGCGGATGTCGTCCGCTTCTTTGAGGTCGTCCTGTTTTCGTTCCTCACCGGCAACTCCGACATGCACCTCAAGAACTTCTCGCTGCTGCGCGAGGACGACGGATCGTGGCATCTTGCGGACGCATACGACCTTCTGCCGGTGAAAATGCTCATGCCGGACGATACGGAGGACATGGCGCTGACGCTGAACGGCAAGAAGGCGAGGATCGACGGCGGAGACTTCCGGACGTTCGCAAAGACGATCGGACTCAACGAACGCCAGACTGCCAATGCGGTTTCGCGCGTGGCGGATGCGCTTGCGTCGGGTATCGACGCCGGCCTCGGCGATTCACTTGTTTCAGACGAATTCGCATCGGGCTTTGCGCGACTTGTTCGCGCGAATCTGGATCGGCTCGTTTGAGGTTTAGCCGCATCCACCTTCGCGTTGCTATACGGATGTTCAAGCATATGAGCAATTCAATATCGTACAGTCACCCCAAGTGGGATTTGTGGATGGTCGCCGCGCTTGTGTGCTTGGCGGTTGTGCTGGGCATCTACCCCGCCGATCGGACGGTGTGGTGCGTCGAGATGGTGTGGGCGGTCGGACTGTGGGCTGTTCTTCTCCTGACGCGCAGAAGGACATCCTCTGCGACACCCTCGGCGCGATCTGTTCCGCGACGCTTTTCCTGTGCAGAGAAAAGAGATTTACACGATGAAGAGAAATAAGATAGTTAAGTTTGCGACATGGGGAATTGTGTCCGCACTTGTTGCGTGGGGCGCTTCGGCGATTGCTGTTTATGCGGTATCGTCTGGGCGCGTGTTCGACAGTGCGAGCATAGATGCCTTACCGCGTCGGCGCGCGGCGGTCGTGATGGGGTGCGTGAGGACGCTCCCGAACGGACTCAACAACCTCTACTTCTCGCGGCGGATCGACGCGGCGGCGGAGCTGTACAAGGCGGGCAAGGTGGATTGCCTCATCGTGAGCGGCGACAACCATGTGAAGGGCTATGACGAACCGTCCGACATGAAGGAGTCACTTATGAAGGCCGGAGTGCCCGCCGACCGCATTGCCTGCGACTACGCCGGTTTCCGCACGCTCGACACGGTCGTGCGGGCGAAGAAGGTGTTCGGGCTCGACTCGTTCATCATCGTCTCGCAGCCAGACCACGTCCGACGCGCGGTCTTCACGGCGCGAGGGTTCGGATGCGACGCCTACGGCTACGCGGCGAAGGACGTGAACGGACGCTATTCGATCAAGACGACAATTCGCGAACAGCTTGCGAAGATTGCGGCAGTCCTCGACGTGATTCTTCGCCGCAGTCCCAAGTTCCTCGGTCCGCGCGAGGCATTGCCAGACGTGCTCAAGGAAAGTGGCTCGTCTTCGTAATGATGATTATAATCTGCATATGGTTGGAGAAAATATATGCATATTGCGGTTGCGAATCTGCACATAAAATGGTATTCTATGTGCAGATGATTGAAGAAGAAGGGCCTTTATATGCATATCTTTAACTACTCGTTCCTTAAAGACGACTTGCTACCTGCGCAGTTGGTGACGCTTGCCGCCAACATTTCCGCGCTGAAGGTGATGACCTCCATACGGCAAAAGGATAACAAAGTGGCGTTTCGGCAACTGGAGTCAATTGCGAAAATCGAATCGGTGAAGGCATCCAACGCAATTGAGGGAATCGTTACGACAGATGAACGAATCCGTGCGCTTGTTGGCGGCAGCAGCGCACCGCTCAACCACACGGAAGCCGAGATCGCCGGGTACCGCGATGCGCTCAACGAGATACATGTCAACTACGCCGCACATGACTTCCGCGAAAGCGACATACGGAATCTTCACGCGCAGATGATGCGCCTTGCCGAGCCGAGTGCGGACGGAGCGTACAAGACAGACGACAACGTGATAGCCGAGCGGATGCCAGACGGACGGCGCGTCGTCCGCTTCCAGCCGACAAGCGCGGCGGATACGCCAGAGGCCATGCGGCAGCTCGTTCTTGCGTATGTGGAGGCGAGGGACGATGCCGCGGTCAACAAGCTGCTCCTGATACCGTGCGTCGTTCTCGACTTCCTCTGCGTTCATCCGTTCAGGGACGGAAACGGTCGCTTGAGCCGTCTCCTGACGCTGTTGCTTCTTTATCGCAACGGATTCGATGCGGGCAAGTACATTTCGTTTGAGGCGGCGGTAAATGCGCACAAGGCGGAATACTACGATGCACTCAAGGAGTCGTCCGTAGGATGGGAAGAATCTCGTCCGAGGTATTTCCCGTTCATGGTGAACTTTCTTTCGACGCTCTACGAGTGCTATAGCGAACTCGACAAGAGGTTTGCGTCCGTCGCGGCGGAGAAGGTGTCGAAGAAGAAGCGCATCGAAGCGACGGTATTGAACTCGTTCACGCCGCTGTCTAAGTCCGATATCTGCTCAATCCTGCCGGATGTCAGTCCGACTACGGTCGAGGCGGTTCTTGGCGCGATGGTACGCGGCGGCCTCATACGCCGCCTTGGCGGCGGTCGAGGGACAAAGTACATCAAGGCGTAGTTTTGTTGTGCAGACGAAGGACGCAAAGAAAAGAAAGCGATGAAGGTTGAAACAGAGAACGTCAAGGAGACCGAGGCGAGCGCGGAGTACATCGAACTGATTGCGGCCTTGGAACGCACCCTGCGGTGGCAGGCGAAAGGAGTAGATGAACCATGAAGAGACTGACAAAGGCAATTCTCGTCTCATCCCTCGCGCTGGTGATGTTTGAGGCGATGGCGGGAGGACCTTCGGCGCGCAAAGACGTACAGGCTGCTAAAACGTTGAATACGACGAATGCGGCGGATATTGTTAGGCGTTGGTGCCGTAGTCCGGCCGCTTTCGTGAAATACGAGGAACTGTCCATTCCAATGCAGTGTGGGCCGATTCCTGACGACGTTCAATCAGCATGCCGTATTCTGGCGTTGAAGAATCCAGATGTGCTTCTGGCGGCGTATTCGGTTCTGATCTTGCGCGACTATGAATACAGGTTTAGAGACTTTGGTCAATATCCGCCTACGCATATCGATCCCGCGATTCCATGGGAAATCGCAAGATGGACTTTGAGTAGGCTTGGACTCATCTGGGAGTTAAGGCGTGCTGAAGACGAAGGCGTCGAGATCGGGATTTCTCCATACGTTGACGGCATTCTTGGGAGGTACGAGGAAATCTTCAAGGATGATCTGTATGGGATGGAGCTTGTCGCACGGGTGAAAGTGTTGCGCGACAAGTTGAATTACAGGTACATGTGTCAAAGTCTGGACACTTTCCGGGAGTCGATTCCGTCCGCGGATGATGTAAGGGAGTATAGATTTTGGGAGGGAAATGATTTTTCATTTAGAAGCGTTCGCACAAATGACGTCTGTCGTGGTAGCTTCGTCTGTCTGCATAAGGTGGAAAAGAGCGTTGGCGACAAGGTCCTGCAGTTGCTCGCATCGGCGCAGCGTAACAGCGGATGGCGGCATTCTTATGGTGAAGATTATCCATTTCGTTTTCGAGAATTGGATTGTGTTTTGCAAAATGGCGATACGGTGACCATCAAGGTGCGAATCAATGATGGGCTCACATCTGGCTTCATTATCTGCTCGGCACGTCCGTGCTGGGACAGTCTTGTATGTCCGCCTCAAGAGATTTGGCGAGAATTGTCGGAAATCTTCTTGAAGGTGTCAGGGGAGGCGTCAGGTTCCGTACACGCTTGGTACAGGAGCCGCCCTCTGCCATGTTCATATCGCGTGGGCGATGGCCCAGATGGAGGAACGCTTTCCGGGGTCGCAAGGCTTTTTTACGGCGACGCTTCCAGATGGCCGGTAATACATTCTTCGAACAATGGGCTTCTGACAGATCCAAATAAAGTAAGGCCCGGCTTGACATTGACGATACCAAGATTTCAGAATGATTCGACGGCGGCGCGAGTGGGTACACGTACGGAACCAAGCCATGCGGCGGCTAACTAAAGGAGGGAAAGAACAATGAAGAAACTGGAAACTGGCAACATTGGAACTCGGCACTCGCTTCGCTCGGCGTGTTTGCGCGGACCCTTGCGGCCGCTTCGCGGCTCGGCCTTCGGCCTCGGCCAACCTGACGACTTCGTCGCAGGCGCATCTCCCCTCGGGTCGCGAACCCCCGCAAGGGGCGGTTACGGCAACACTTCCACATTGGCAACATTCAACAAAATGATTGCCATTGTCGCGCTCCTGGCGGTGGGCGGGTGTATCACACGTACGGGAGAATACTATCAAGACACAAGGGCGCGTTATGTCTCGCCTATTAGCACTACGTGCTTTCGTGTGGGACAGATTCCAGTTGTCGGCTGGTTCGTGTTTCTGCCTGTTGGACTTGTCGGGTGTGGTCTCGAAATTGCGGTCGTAAACCCCGTGCGAGACACGCTCATGCTGCCGATAGACGTGTTTCAGCCGTATCATGGATACTATGTCCGTGTCATTGACGAATCCGGTTTCCCCGTGGCCGGGGCGGATGTCGAGATTGACGGAATAGGTCCTTCCGAAATGTTCTGGAGCGATTCAGGCGACAAAGGCATGACAGGTAAGGACGGCATGGTGTATTTCCCCCATTTGAACTATCTGCCGTCCCAGATCGAGGTCAACGCCGATGGTTATCACAAACGACGCGGAGATATGTTTCAAGTCGGTGGCGAGGACAGGGATACGTGTCCAGATCGCGCCAAGGGGCCGAGCTGGAGTACGGATGTCGAGGGGCGGCGTGTCTATACCGTTCGAATATTCAGACGCAACCGTCCGACTGCCCTGTGCCGCATTAGAGTGGATGCGTGCCTCTGGGGCGATTATGGCACTACGAAAGCATGGACCAATGGATATGATGTGGTAAACCGTGATTGGACTCCGCCACGGGGGCGAGGAAAGAATGCTGACCTTGTGTTCCGTAACGAATTTTTGCCACGTAAAGACGGCGGATCGGAAAAAGGACGGCTTTCGGTGTCCGTCACGAACGAGAAGAGCGGTCTGGTAAAGTTACCCATGCTTGGCGAAAGCGATTCAGTCTGTTTCTGCACGAGATATGAAGTGCCGGAAACAGCTGATTTCGAGAAGTCTATAACCATTACAGACTTGAAGATGCCCTCGCATAAATCACCGGAACCTGCAGATTATATCGCATACAAGGTATTTCGTTCCGATGGCGGGGGCAAGGAATATTACGGTGCCTTGACGCTGGAGAGTTGGTTTGGCACATTCTATCACATTGCCAATCCTAACCCAGGAGACCGCAGTCTTGAGCCATGCGTGGAGGGAATCGATTGGAAACATAAGGTTTCAAAGTGATTCGACGGCGGTGTGGACGATGACCGGGTTCCGCTTGTGGATAGAAAATCACTCAGTTAATGTTCCGAAAATCACTCAGTGAAAATGCCGAAAAACAATCAGTGAAAATGAGAGCGATGTCGCTGACAAGGTGCTTGCGGCTCAACTTCCCGGCCAAGCCCGCGATGTTGACTTGGGTTTTGCGCGTATGGTAAAATGCCTTTCGTCATAGAGGACAACATATTGTGAACACAAGAAGACAGTTCGTAGCCGGGGCGGCATGTGTCGCGATGGCTTTGCACAGTCGAATTCTGAAAGGAGAATCCGCCATGAAAGAAATTACCCTTGCACCTCTTCCCTACGCCGACGACGCGCTTGCGCCGACGGTTTCCGCAAAGACGATCTCGTTCCACTACGGCAAGCACCACGCTGGCTACGTGAAGACGCTGAACGGCCTTATTGCAGGAACAAAATACGAGGGGCTTTCCCTCGGGGAGATCGTCGCCGCATCTCGCGACGCGGGCGATACGGCAATCTTCAACAACGCGGCGCAGATTTGGAACCACGACTTCTACTGGCGGTCGCTCGCGCCAGCCGGGAAGGGCGGCGAGCCGTCGGCGGAACTTCTCGCGGCGATTAGCACGTCCTTCGGCTCGCTTGACGCCTGCAAGACTGCGCTCGCCGACGCGGCGGTGAAGCGCTTTGGAAGTGGCTGGGCGTGGCTTCTCATAAAGGATGGCAAGCTTGTCATCGAATCGACGTCCAACGCCGAAACGCCGTGTGGCAAGCCCGGCGTCAAGCCGCTCCTCGTGATCGACGTCTGGGAACATGCCTACTACCTTGACTGGCAGAACCAGCGCGCTGCATATGTCAAGGCGGTTGTCGACGGACATCTCAACTGGTCGGCGGCATCTGCGGCTCTGTAATGCGGCGGCCAGACAAGGAACGAAGAGCGATGAAACTATCTAAGAAGGGCGCGGCCGTTCAGCAGGCCATACACGATGCGCTTGCATCCGGCAAGGCGCTGGGCGGTCTTCTCGTCGGCTTTGCCGCCACTGTCGCGGGTTGTGGCGAACGCCACACGCCAGCACACACGATGGGACGGTTCCCTGATTCGCGCTATCAGGAGAACGCCAAGAACGAAGATGCCAAGGTGTTTGTGACCGAAGGAGAAATTCCGGAGCCAGAAGAAACTCCGGCGCAAGAACAGGAACCTTCGAAAACGAACGCAGTTCGCGAGGCGCAAGGTAAGGGGCCCGTTGTTCGAGGCGAGCCGATGCCTCTTCCGGGCAAGCCGCCAGCGCCGCCTTTGACCTCAGGGCAGTATCGCGTCAAGCATGGAGACACGCTTACGAAGATTGCAAAGACACATGGCACAACGGTCGCTGAATTGAAGGGGCTCAACAGTTTTGATGACAAGCGGGCAAACAGTCTCATCAGCGGCGAAATCATCAAGGTTCCGTCACAACCCAATGCCGTGAATGAAGACCGCAGTGGAGCACTATCGGTTAAGGGAAGAATTCAGCCGAAGAAATAATCTAGTATGCGCTATCCTCGCCATGTGACGCTGGAGTTGACGGCGAAGTGCAACTTCCGCTGTCCTTACTGCTACTGCGTATGGCACGAATACCCCGCGCTCGCAAAGCCCGAGCTTGACGCGGCAGGGTGGAAGACAATTCTGGACAAGTGCGCGGCAGATGGTGTCGAGGACATTCTCTTTACAGGCGGCGAGGCGTTGCTGCGGCGCGACCTCTTCAAGATTCTCAGCTATGCGCGGCGCGTTTTGCCGAAGGCGAAGTTCTCGCTTTTCACTAACGCTAGCCGTCTCGACGAAACGCTGATCAAGAAGTTCAAGCGCCGCAAAATCCATCTTGCGACATCGCTTCAGGGGCTTCTGACATACAGCGCGATGACGGGAACACGCAGGAGCTACAAGCGGCTCCTTGCCGTTGTCGCAAGGGCGTCGGAGCTTAAGTGGCCGATTGCGGTTTCGATGACGGTCACAAAGGCGAACTTTGGCGAGGCGGCGGACATGTTCGTCGCGGCGGCGCTTTCGGGGGCGAGCACAATTCAGGTCGGCCCCGTGATCCTCGGCGGACGTGCCGCGGCGAATCAGGAGCTTATGATTTCGCGCGACGAGTGGGAAGAGGTGAAGCGCCGCATCCGCGCCCTCCCAGACGCGCATGTTCCATATACTTTACATGTGGGAGGAGAAGAACCGCAAGCCCTGTCCTGCCGGCAAGTCCTTCGGCGTCATCGGCCCCAACGGCATCTACCGCACCTGCCTCCACTCCCTGCCCCAAGGAGTCTAGGTCAGCGACTCGAGGGCGCAGCGAGTTATTTATGCAAAGCCAATGGGATGGGAGCGCTCGCGCGCGACCACGAACGCCGGGCTGTCGCGGCAATCGCTTCGCGATCGCGATGCCACCGTGTTGCGCCAGGGCTTAAGCCGCTTCGCGGCTCGCCCGCGCATCGCGGCGGCATCGACCCTTCGGGTCTGCCGCTCCACCCGGGCACGAATGCGGGCCTACGCCCGACACGAATGG
>CACWJS010000081.1 GCA_902761275.1 uncultured bacterium
ATGGGGGCAAGACCCCGATGGACGACCCCCGGGGGTAAGCGGTAGCACCCCTCCAGTAGCGCGGCAAATCCGCCGCGCTACACCTTCTCCACCAACTTCGTCAGCTCGGCGCGGAGGCGGGCGGCCTCGGCTTCGTCATCATGCATGACGGCGTATTCAAGCAGCGCATCCAGCCGCTTGATTTCCTCAATCGTCTCGTCTCTCTGTGGCATCGCCATAATGTTTCTGCCAACCTTTGTGTTAATCAAAGAGGATTCTTCGCTGCGGCCCAATTGATCACATAGTCGTTTGCATCAAACTTAATTCCTGCAGACTCAAGTAGCGTCCGCCATTTGCTGGCTTTGCTGCATGGCCTCATCCGACTAAAGTAATGAAGGATCCCTCCAAACGCACCCTCGTTACCACCTCGCCGTGCAATCAGCTTCGCAAGCTGCGTCTTCCCATCCCAGCGTTCTCCGCTGCCATCAGACGGATTACATTCGTTGCGGAGTTTCAGGAGTGGTTTGCCCTTATACGAGAAATACTTCGGGCCTTGATATGCGCCGGAGGCGTTGCGATGGGGAATGAACTCTTTGGTAAAACCAGAAAGCGAATATCTCTTCCCCTTATACTCAATCGTCTTGTCATCTGCAACGGCAACCGTAAGTCCGGTCGGGATGAAAACAAGCTTATCGTTAGGCTTAATCCCCAGCGCAGACAAACCGACCGACTTGCTCTTGCCTGAGTGACGCGCTTTTGCGCGCACCTCACGCTCTTTGCGTGGGGCACACACTGCAGTGCCATCGCCCAGATAAATCGCAAAGTCATCCTTGTCGAAAAGCGGCGCAAACTCAAGCATGATCTTCTTTGCCTTTTCCGGCTCAATAAGATAAAACTCGGAATTCTTTACTTGCTTTGTCTTGGCTACAAGCTTGATGACATTGTGAACAGCCTTTTCAAGCTCTTTCCACTTGCTCGTCTCGACCTTTATGTAAACGCTCAGCCAAGGGTTCGCCGTAAGCATAGGGCGCATCCTTTTGTCGACATCGTGCGCCCGCCCGATCTTCACCCCACGCTTGAAGTGACTATCTTTTAAGATATAGACAAAACCTTTATCTTCCATGATGAACCGCCCTTCTCGTAGCGAACATGGTCAATCTATCTTTTATAGTGAACATTGTACCAAATCTCCTTGCCGAAATTCAAGAATGAAGAGACGCTTCCAACCTCCGTATAGCGGGCGCTCTAGGAAGTCTCGACGAAAAGATTGCCCTGAACCGCAAAAAGATAGCCGAATTGGGGGCATTGGCAAAGACCATTTACGACTACTGGTTCGTTCAATTCGACTTCCCCGACAAGTACGGCAGACCCTACAAGTCCTCTGGCGGCAAGATGGTTTGGAGCGACCAGTTGAAACGTGAAGTGCCTGAGGGGTGGAATGTGGAGTCACTACCACAAATAGCCGACTATCTGTTTGGCAATCCCTTTGACTCTTCCTTATTCACTACAAGTGGCAAGGGATTCCCAATTGTTCGAATCCGAAATGTGAAGGATGGATATACACACGACAGGACAATAGAAGCCGCATCCAAAGAATACATAATCCACAATGGAGATTTCTTAATTGGGATGGATGGATACTTTGATATGAACCATTGGATCGGAGGCGAGGCATATCTTGTTCAGCGGTCGTGTAGGATTAGAGCCAAAGACGATTTATATGCGGCCTGGCTATCAATGTCACTGGCATCGCCAATAAAACACCTTGAGAAGTCGCTTACTGGCGCTACCCTTGCGCATCTAGGCAAAGCACATCTTGATAAGATTCTATTGCCAAAACCGCCGAAATCAATGACAAATGAACTTTCCCTATTAAACAATCTCATAGAACAAAAAGTTCATTTGGGTACTGCGAATTTGGAGCTTGTCAACCAGCGTGATACACTCCTTCCGCTCTTGATGAATGGACAGGTCGAAGTAGCGGGATAGTGGTTGCAGCCACTATCCCGCTGATTGTCACCATGTAACGATGCGGTCGATGAGTTCGCGTTGCTCCGTCGCAGTCCGGCGAAGATATATGCGCGTCGTCTCTATTGACTCGTGCCCCATTAAATCGGCAAGGAGCGCGATATCGTTAAACCTGGCCAAGAAGTTCTTTGCGAACCGATGACGAAACGAGTGGGGATAAACAACCTTTGTATCGATGCCATATCCCTTGGCAAACGTCTTCAACTGATAACCAATTCCGCGAGCCGTGATCCGCTTGCCGAATCGATTGCAGAAGAGATAGCCGCTTGTGCGCCCTGTCTCTATAAGCCATTTGTCCGACTCGGACTTGAGACGCTTTGGTATGTAAAGACGCCGCAGTTTGCCACCTTTACCGTAAAGATCGAGGTAGCCCACCTCAACATGTTCCACCTTGATTTGCAGAAGTTCCGAGATCCGGGCTCCTGTCGCACACAAGTAGCGCACGACAAAATACCAGTTCATGCGTCCTTCGGCCTTGAGTTTGCGGCAGAAGAAGCGGTAATCTGCATCGCTGATGACATTTTCCAAGAAGTTCTGCTGCTGAACCTTGATGAATTTCATTTTTAGCCCAGGCTTCTTTATGAAGTCGAGGTAGCGATTCAAGGCTTGCAATCGTAGATTTACGGTCTTCGCCTTGTAGTTTTCAACCAACCATCCTTTGTAAGATAGTAGGTTCTTTTTGCTTACTTCCCCATACTGGCGATAGAAGTATTCCACCGCCTTGCAATATGAGGTTATCGTGTTGCCTGACAAGTCAGACAACTTGAGCGCATGAGCGAATTGCTCTGTCATTTTGCCTCCGTTTCATTTGTCATGTCGGGCACCATGTCCGACATGGAATCAAACGGAGATTATCACGCCATCGGTTATTTGACCACCACCTGACCGTTCATAAGGAGCGGAAGAAGTTCGTCGCGCAATTTGATCAATTCTTCGGTCGCTGATTCAGTTGCCAGTATATTCTCAAATTGGTCATTCAAAAGATTTGAAATCTCGTTAGGAAAAATTGGGATTGAGATTCGCTCCACATCCCCCTTGGTTATGAATTTGACAATTGATCCTGCCGCGCCACTCGTCAATCTTTTAAGCGTTGCTTGCACCGCAAAATACGTTGGCGCAAATAATGCCTCATTGCGCGGCATCAAAACATATGTCCTCTGGTAGGCATTGAAACGGCCGTCGTAAAATTTAACATGCAAATCGCCGTTGCCAGAAAGTAACACACTTTTACCTTTAAATTCATACTCGTCGCACATCAGCTTTTCTTTTGAGCAAGTAAAGAATCTATACCGCCCATTCTTGGTTGCAAAGTTTGAATCGCGTTTACCTGTTATTACTGGCATCTCTGCGCCAATTGTCGTATAGGCATATTGCTTTCTTGCAATGAATTGTTCGTAAACAAGTTTTGCCAACGCCTCCAATTCGGCAATCTTCTTGCGGTTCAGTGCAATCTTTTCGTCGAGACTTCCTAGAACGCCCGCTATGCGAAGTTGCGTAGACAGGTCGGGAAGCTCAAATTGATAATCGAGCAGACGTTGAACATCACCTCTAGGCATCTTCGCGCCCTTGCACGACTTGAGGTAGTCGTTAACAAAATTATTGGTTGTGAAAAGATAATACAGATACTTAGGGACGCACTTGTCTGGATTTGCTCTGATGCACAGAATGTCTGCGTTACAACCACCGTTATGTGTAGCAAACCATGTTTTGCGGAAATATGGGCGAATGTTCGACAAGAGGATATCGCCCTCTTGAAACGCGGTAACATTCCCAGAAGGAGGCAAAGATGACGATGCGTCGATGCCACCGAAATTTGGACGCATGTTATCCGTTGTCACATAATCTTCAGCCCTTATCGCAGAGGCGGGGATTCGGTCACGGATTTGAGATGCCACTTCAGAAACAACCATTTTAGCCCTCATGATTCAAGATGAAATTTAAAAAATACAAACTTGGAGACCTGTTGCGCGTGACGCGAGGTGCGTCGCTCGCAGGAACAGGGTATGCCGATGAAGGCAAGTATTTACGACTGACGCTTGCCAACTTCAACGAAGAAGGTGGATTCAAGGAGTTCAAGTCGACGCAAGGTAAATACTTCACCGATACATTTGACCGACGATTTCTAATGCACAAGGGCGATTTGATAACGCCATTAACCGAGCAAAGTCCAGGATTGCTCGGAAGTGTTGCGTTCATTCCTTGTGATAACCTATACATACAAAGCCAAGATGTGGGGTTGATTACTTGCAACACCGAGAAATTGGATAAAACCTTTGCCTATTACCTGTTTCTTACGCATTCCGTACGCGAGCAAATAAGCGCACGTTCGCAACAAACGAAGATTCGCCATACCTCGCCAGACAAGATTGCGGATGTCGAAGTTTTCATACCCGACCTGTCTACGCAACTTCGCATAGCGGGCGTTCTGCAAACATCGGAGGTTCGCAATGCGACTTGATGAACTTTCAGACGTGAACATGGGGCAATCTCCAGCTGGCGATTCCCTCAACGATTCCACAGGCACGGAATTCCATCAAGGGAAAATTTACTTTGGCGACCTTGAACTCGGACGCTCTCCGATAAAGACCAATGCGCCGACCAAGCTGGCGAAACCTGGTGATGTGCTTATGTGTGTTCGCGCACCGGTCGGTGTAGTGAACCTCACAGACAGAGAGGTTTGCATCGGGCGCGGCCTCGCAGCGCTTACGCCGAAAGCCGATGTTCCGACAAAATTCTTGCTTCATCTGCTCCGTTATCATCAAGCTGCAGTTGAACAGATGGCGACAGGAAGCACATTCGCGTCCATCACAACAGATCAATTGAAAAACCTCGAAATCCCCATTCCCGACAAGCGGTGCTGGCTTCGTATAGCGGGCGTTATGAGCATGTGTATATGAATAACGCATCATTGCCACTACCTCTCGACAAACTCCAACTTAGAAAGGTGCTTATCTATCTCTTTGTCGAGCTTTGCGCCCTGTGCATTGAGGTCGGCAAGACGAGACTTGAACCCCGCAATCTTCTCTGTGAACTCGGCTGCGGTAATCGGCACATATTCGATCTTAACATCGAAATACTGACCTGCGGAAAGCGTGTAGCCTTTTGCCTTGATTTCGTCGTGGGTGACGACAACCGAGAAGCCGTCCTCTGCTTTCTGGTCGAGGAACGTATCAACAATCTTCTGAATCTCAAAATCGCGTAGCCGCTTGCGTTGATTGTTGCCGTCTTTGTATTCCTCGCCAAGTTTGGATGCATCGATCAACACAACTTTGTCTGCCTTGCGAGAATTGTCGAAGAATAGCACCGACACATTCGTTCCTGTTGTCGCAAACACATTGGACGGCATTGAAACGCAACCGTAAACAATGTGCTGATCTACTACTCGCTGTAGTATCTTACCCTCAATGCTCTGCTTGGCGGTAATGAAGCCTGTCGGCACGACAATCGCACCCTTGCCTTTTGCCGAGAGAGAATAAAGCAAGTGCTGGATGAAACAAAGGAATATCTTCATTACGGGCTTGTCGGGATTGACCTTCTTCGGCGCATTAGGAACTCCCGCCCAGAAGCGCACCGTGTCCTTTGCTATTGCCTCTCGCTCCTCCGGGAAGTCGAGCTTGAATGGCGGATTGGAGATGCCAAAGTCGAAAGTGCGAATGGAGCCATCTTGGTTGCGATGCCCTGGCTTCAAAAGCGTATTGCCCTGCACGACATTCTGAATCGAGGCGGCAAGGTTGTTCAGAATGAGGTTCAAGCGTAGCATTTGCGAGGACTTCTGAGAAATGTCCTGCGAATATATGGAACAACGGTTTTCGCCTATCTGATGGGCAAGCGCCATAAGAAGCGTTCCCGACCCAGCGGATGGATCGTAGCAAGTGACACCCCGAAGATTCTTATCCCTGCCCACGAGAAGCCGCGCCATAATCTGGGCTATTGAACGTGGTGTATAGTATTCGGCGTATTTGCCGCCGCCGTCCTTGTTATAGTCCTTGATAAGATGCTCGAACATCGTAGAGAAGAAGTCGTACTTCTCCGAGAACATCGGCTCAAAGTTAGCCTTAGGATCGGCAATATGACGCATAAGCGACCGAGCGAAATCGTCGCGTTTTGTCGGATCGTTGATAGTCGTCGCTATGAGCGAATTGTCGAACACCGTTATCTTCGTCTTTGAGTCGGTGGCGATTGAGAAGATATCCGCGTTGAGGATTGCGATTTCGCGGAGCGTGGAATCAAACAGGACGGAGAAGTCGCCCTGCATCATTGCATTGTAAAGATGTGCGATAGTCTGATGAGGTCGTAGTCTCGGCGTAGAGGACGGCAGATAGGCAAACAAGTCCTCGACTTCTTCATCCGTGAACTTGTCGTATGCAGCATCCCACTTCTCTTCAGACTTTAGACGGTCACCATAATCAGGGATATTCTTCGCTTCGTAGCCGAACTTGTCATTGAAGTATTTGTAAAGAAACACTTGGACGATGATCTTGTATTCGTTACCGTCGTTGCCGAGTCCGAAACTGCCGCATGACTGCTTGAGCGAGTCTATGAGTTCCTTCGTAGAACGTTCTATGATGCTATCTGACATTGTATTTTCTCCAAATCAACTAACCATATCGTAGTCGGCAAGGTATTCCTCCGCGATCTGTCGCTGAATGAACTTCCGGTCATCGAGAGTTGCCTTTATATCCATCTCGCTCAGCTTCAGGCTGACAGCCTGCAGAACATCTTGATTGAACACAGGCGGATTGCCGAGGACATGAACATTATAATAAATAGTATCGTCAATCATCTCCTTGACGCGATTGAGATTTTCCATTATCTCAACCTCACGCTTTGAAATTACTGGCTTCTCCGGCGGGATTGTCCGCTTGGCGTTTTCTTCACGGATGCGCTTATGGATGCGAACAAACTTCTCGTCGTCGTGGTACTTATGCTTCAGCATGTTGTTCAAGCGATTGATTTCTCGTATCTTCGACATCACCCCGTCCATGTAGCCGATGGCCGCTCGCGCCTCGGTGACCGTCTGCGGCGCAAAACCACGCTCACGGAAGAACGACTTGAACTCCGAAAGAAGGTTGACATACTTGTCCTCGCGGTGATCGAAGTTAGACTCGAATTCTCGGCGCACATTCTGGTACCGTTCTTTCAAGTCGTTGAACAGGAACTCCAATTCCTCCTTGCCCTTGCAACGGAAGGTAAACTCCATCTGCGAAAGTGCCTCATTGATAATTCCTGTAACATCTTCGGAGCGATCCAATCCCTCAAGCAAGTTCATGCGCTCGATACGATGGTTTACCTCCGACAAAAGTTGAGGAACGGCATCCGGCGCAAGATTGCGAACCTTCTCCCTCAATTCGTCATCGCCAAAGCTACGGATTTGGTTCATCAAGGCCTTTGCCTCTTCGAGACTACGACGCAAATAGAGGAGATGGGATTTGTCTTCATCCGCGTCAAGCTGTTTGCGGAACACCTCCTTGTTGTCGATGTCGTACATGAAAAGAGCGTCTTTGAGATTCTCGAGCTTTTTCTCAATCTCCTCTTTAGATGCCAACAGCACTCCAGGGCTCGTGCCGTCGTCAATTCCATCATCGCCATCGCGCCCATAGATGGCGTCATGCAATTCCTTTAGATAACGGTTGTTCGTCTCTACGAAATTCTCCTTGATGTCAGCGAAATCGACAACGTAACCATAGCGGAAATCCCTATAAGGGCGATTCACGCGAGTTAGCGCCTGAAGAAGGTCGTGACCGTCAAGTTTCCGGCAAAGGTAGAGGCGCTTTAGACGCGGAGCGTCGAATCCCGTCAGAAGCATCTTGTTGACAATAAGGAAGTCGATCGATTCCGTCTTCTTGAACTCTGCTATCGATCCTTTGCGCTCTTCCTTGTCGCCCTCGTCATGGAGAATGAGGACAGCCTTAAATGGCTTTGCCCCTGGAGGCAGATTTTCTGGCTTATTGCGCTCCTCAAAGAGACGAAATAGTTCTCTTGCCTGGGGATTGGTTTCGCAAACGATCATTCCTGCAACTTGCGGACAGTCCTTCTGGATACGAAACTTCCGCATGTCGGAAAAGATATAGTCCAAGAGCCCGTTTAGGTAATTTGGATGCTCTATTATTTTCTCTTTCTTGACATCAGACTTCTTGACTTCGATCTCGCCGGCAAGCTCAGAAAGGATGTTTGAAATGCGCTCTCGATATTCCGTCTCAATATCCTCTCGCATCAACTTCAACGTATATCCGTCTGCAATCGATTTATCATAGTAATAGGTGTCGATATAATCGCCAAAAACACGCCACGATGCCCGCTCAGCCGACAGAAGTGGCGTTCCTGTCATGGCAATCTTGATTGCGTCCTTGTCAGCCTCCAGCAGATTGGCAAGGAACGATCCGGCTGGATCATAGCCACGATGCGCTTCGTCGATGAAAAAGACGCGCTGGAGATTCGTGGAATACCCGCCCTCAATGACGACAGGGTTGTGATCTTCCTTGAACTTCTGTATGTTGACGACAATTATCTCCGGCTTGCCAAGCGAGTTGTAATGTGCCTGATTGTCCTTAATCTTGTCCATCAAATCCTTGCGGCTCTGCACGGTTTGAACCATAAGGCCACGAGCGGCGAATTCATCAACGGACTGTTCCAAGAGATCAAGTCGGTCAACAATGAAAAAGAACTTTGCCACCGTGCCGCGTTCGGCATAGAAGTCCGTCAGGCATTTTACGTTGTAGTAGGCGAAAGCTGTCTTGCCACTTCCCTGTGTATGCCAAATGACACCGCCCTTCACCCCCTCGGACAACTTCTGCCGTAGCGCAAATGTGGCAAACAGCTGTTGATATCGCATGACGTGCTTTTCAAGCGTCTCAACCTTTGCGCCATCAGAACGCTCTATAGTCTTTTCAACATATGCGAACGCATAACGAAGCAAAAATAGAAACCGACGGCGTGAAAGCATCGAGGTGAGGATTCTGTTGGTCGGTGTTAAAGGAGCCCTATTCGTGAGATATGCCGGGTCATGTCTTATCGGAATGCAGTTACGATGAGTGAGAATCTTTTTCTCAATTTCCGGCGAGATCGCTTCATTGTAACCAGACTCGCGAAGAATGTTCGGACTCTTTTCACGAAAGACATTGAAGAATGTCCGTTCCTTGGCGATGGTCGCGTAGAATGCACCTTGAACAGGAACGACATTCGCTGTGTCGTATTCCTGGTTGTTGGAGAAGACCATTAATTGCGTAACATTGAGGAATGGACGGAACGCCGCATTTCGGAATCGTGCATTAGTTCGCTCTCGCTCCGCAAGCATCCCCTCATGGTTGTTCGGCTTCTTCACCTCGATGAAAGCCAATGGCAACCCATTCACAAAGCAGGTGATGTCAGGGCGGAAATTATCTTGTGTATCTGGATTCTCACAAGTAAACTCCGTCGTGCAATGCCAGAGATTGTTGTTCGGATTGTCAAAGTCAATAAAACGGACGCCGCTCGTGGATGTTATCTTCTGGTAGAACTCGCGGCCAAGATCATCGTTCTTCGCAGCCTGAACGAGATTGGATAGCTGTAAGGAGATCTCGCCGTCCGACAATTCTGGATTGAGACGAGACATTGCCTCTCGAAACACCTTGACGAGAATGTTTGTTGAATGGTCATAGTCTTCGTCGTCAATGTGGTCAAGATACACATAGCCGAGGCGACAAAGATGAATCGCAGCCGGCACTTGAACGCGTGTGTTCTCGTTGAATCTACTGCTCATGCACCAACCTTCCAATCATTGTATCCTTCCGATAGTTTTTTATTATCGGAAGTAGGAGAATTCTGGAGTAGCAGTGTACACATAGCAATTACACAGGCTGATTTATCACTATTCAGGTAGACACGATATGCCCTACCGCTGTCCGTCTTTGTAGGACTTGATCGACGAGCAATCTATTACATTTATCATTCATTATTGTTCTATTTTTTACTAACAACAATATTATACCATTATATTTATACCATTGACAACTTAGCTAAAATGCATATTTCTTCCATCAATCTACCCGTTCTACATGTTCTACACGGCTAAGACTTTTAGTGTCCATCGCCGAGTTCGCAACCATTATACCAAACGAATCTTAAATCTAATCTTAAATCGTAAAAAACTTTTGCGGCGGGAAAATGAGACTTTATGCAACCTAATCCGCGGCAAACGTTAAGCGAGTCGATGGAACATCGGCGAGCGCAGATGCTACGAAGAAAAACGCGCCTTCTGGAAGGTCGGGCTAACGGCGCATGTGTGAGGAATGAGCGCAGGGGAACGGCGCGACGACAGTTCGCGTGATGCGCCAGCGGACGCGCGCGAGACGAGAAGGCGGTATTCCGCCGACGAAGTATCGCGCTGCGGACGATGGATGCAGCGCGCGGGAGGAGTCGCGCTTTTCCCCGAAGCGAGAGACGAACACATGCGCCGTTAGCCCAGTTCCCGAGGGTGCCACGCGCGGTCACGGTCGGGGCCGCAGCCGAGCGGAACCCTCGAAAACGAGACGAGTAGCGCAGGACTGCGACCCGACGGCGTATATGTATACGCCGAGTGGTCGCAAGGACGCGCTAATCGGCCGTTTCTCGAGGGCGAGCACGGTTGCCCCGACCGTGACCGCACGATGTCAAGCAAACCAGCACAGCGCAGTGCGGGGAAATAACTACGCCGCCTTGCGCTTGGCGAAGCGGCCTTTGGAAAGCGCGGCGCCGAGGATGAGAAGGATAAGCCCGGGAACGAGGAAAATCTGGTAGCGCTCGCCAAGCCGCGACTCCTCCTCGTTCTGCTCCATCAGCGCAATCTGGCGTAGACGCCGACGGTAGATCGCGCCAAGCGTCGTCTCCGCAGTGCCGGCGGTGGCGAGCGGAACATACGCCCCCTTCGACGCCTCGGCAATCGCCTTGAGCGCCGACTCCTCAAGCTTGACCGTCACCGGCTTGCCGTCGAACTTCTGCACTCCACGACCATCCTCGGCCGGAATCGTCGCGCCGTGCTTCGGGTCGCCAATGCCAACGGTGAAAATCGGAATACCGCGCTTTCTCGCCGCCTCGGCGTTCTTGAGCGCCTCGCCGCGAAGGTCGCCGCCATCGGAAATCAGGATAATCGCGTTGTGGTCGTCTGCAGCGGGATCGAGCGCACTGAGCGCGGCACGAATCGCGCTGCCAAGATCCGTCTCGCCGCGCGGCGCAGACTCGGGGCTCATGCGCTCAAGGGCGCTCCTGAGATACCCGTGGTCGGTCGTGAGCGGACACACCACGACGCCGGTGCGGCGAAACGCGACGAGCGCGCATCTATCGCCGGCGAGGGAATCGATCAGGTCGGCGACATCTGCCTTGGCGCGCTCGAGGCGGTTGGGCCTCACGTCCTCGGCGAGCATCGAGCGCGACACGTCTATCGCGATAACGACGTTGCGCGCGCGCGTCACCGTCTTCTCCATCGACTTGCCCCACTGCGGCCGCGCCGCAGCGAAGAGCGCGAGGAAAAGGCCTGTGACGATGCATGCGGTCTGAAGCCCGGAGACCGAGGATTTCGGCACATTCAGCGTAAGCCGCGCGAGCGCCTTCTCCCGCCGCGCCTTCAGGAACGACCACCACAGCCCGGCGATCGGAACGAGCAAAGCGAAGATCAAAAACGCTGGATTCGCAAATCTCATAACTCTAAACTCTCAACACCCAACTTTAAACTTTAAACTTCAAACCCCTAATGATCGTGCTTCCCCTCTCCATGCCAGGGAATGAACTCGGGAACCTTGTCGATGCCGGCGGCGATGCGCTGGCGAACCGCCTCGTAGACGAGGATCGTCGCCGCCGCGGAGACGTTGAGAGAGTCGGCGAGGCCGAGCATCGGAATCCTGACCCTGAGTTCCGCGCCGTCCATCCACTTCGCCGTGAGCCCATACTGCTCCGCGCCAAGCGCAATCGCGACATTGCCGGTCAAGTCGACTTCGAAATGGAGCTTCTCGGCATGCGGCGTCGCGGCGAGGATCTTGAAGCCGCGCTCCTTGAGGAACGCAAGCGCCTCGTCGGAAGTCGCCTCGACGATCGGCACAGTGAACATCGTTCCCGTCGATGCGCGGACGACGTTCGGGTTGTGGATGTCGGTCGTCCTGTCGCAGACTATCACCGCGGCGACTTTCGCGGCGTCCGCCGAGCGGAGGATAGTCCCGAGGTTGCCCGGCTTCTCGATCGCCTCGGTGACTATCACGAGCGCGTTCTCGGGGAGCTTCAGGTCGGCGAGCTTGATGGAGACGTGGGGGCCGACCATGAGCAGCCCGTCGGGACGCTCCTTGTAGGCGATCTTCGAGAAGCACGTCTTGGAGCAGGTGTAGACCTCTGCGCCGAGCCG
>CACWJS010000082.1 GCA_902761275.1 uncultured bacterium
CATCGGGAATTGCCAGCAGTTCAAGGAAGAGCTGCAGTCAGATCACGCCATGTCGCTGCGGATGGTCGTGGATGTACCTTCAAACTGAATCACCATGGCCTCTACTGCTTCACTATGAGAGCCATGAATACGAGGTCCTCGGCACCAGCGGAATTGTCCACGCCATGACCAGATCCCGAAGGCGTCCAAGTAGTGTCGCCAATCGAGATCTTCCGCTTTATGCCGTTGTCATCGTAAATCGCCTCGCCGGAGAGGACGAAATAGCTCTCCCCTTCCCCGTGGTGCTCGTGATAGCCAAGCGTCGAGCCAGCCGGAATGGTCACCTTCGCGTAAAGCCGACACTTGTCACCAAGCTCCTCGTCAAGAACGAGATCACACTTGATTTCACCCTTACCGTTACCACTTGGCATCGTAATTGTTCTTTTCATATTGTATTCCTTTCTTTTTTGTAAGATATTGGATTTATTACTCACCCCATCGTTACCCAAGCGTCAATTCAAGGCCATCGTAGGCAGCCGCAAGAGGGTCGGGGAGCTCAGCATTTATCTTCTCTGCAGGCCAGTCGCGGTACTTGATTGCAAGGTGGGTAAGATACGCCTTCTGGCCAGCCGGCGGCTTGTAGCGGCCAGTTTTCTTCAGCATATTGACGGTGCGGGCGACGAGCTTGACGCCTGAATGGACGAACATGCGGAAGTCCTCGTCGAGATCACCGTTCGTCGCTTCCATGATGATTGCCGTGAGCGGCGCGGGCTCGTGTACGAACGGCGCCGACGAGTCGCGGTAGCGCTTATAGTTGTCAAGGGTGATATGCGGGTCTATGCCGATCATCCTCGCCGCATCGCCCGGGATCCCGGCGGTGTCGGTGGCATAGAGAAGCCGCGCAGAGTCCTTCTCGACGAGATAGAGCGACGTGCGCTCAAGCACGCCGTCAGTCACGCGCGAGGTGCTGTGGTTCGCGGGAACGCCGGTGAACTTGAGTCCGCATTCCTCGACCGCCTTGCCGAACGGCAGCGCGATGACTTCGGGTGCCGGCAGAGAAAGCGCCTCAGCCGCCTTTTCGACTCCGCGCTTCGCGGACGCCGCCCACGTCTCGTTGACATACATGCGCTTCACGCCAGACTTGACGGCCGCCCGCGGGCTGTAGTGGTCGCCATGTGAGTGAGTCTGGAAAAGAACCTCGGGATGGCAGCCCTTTGGAAGCTTGTCAAACGAACACTGCGTAAAGTCGACAAGCACCTTGCCTTCGAGAAGCACGCTCGACTGGCGGCGCGCATTCTCATTTTTCTCTGCCCATTTCGGATCCCACCCTGATGCGCCTGTACCGAGGAAGAGAACGCGGATGCCCCCTTCTGCCGCCGCAGGCGCGTCCTCCGCCGAGACCGACCTCTCTGCAAGCGCTGCAAACGCTACAGACGCTCCAAGGAAGCCCCTGCGAGTGATTACGCTTCCCTGCATAGCATCCCCTTTCAGCGCGTCAGCGCGAAAATCCTCTTGAGCCCCTTCCTTGCGAGTGCGCGGAGGGCGTCAAGCGACTCTTCCGTAAATGGCTTGTGCTCGGCCGTTCCCTGAAGTTCGACATAGCGGCCGTCGTCGGTCATCACGACGTTTAGGTCGACCTCTGCGGTCGAGTCGTGGGCATAGTCGAGGTCGAGCGTCGGCTTTCCGTCGCACACGCCGACCGACACCGCCGCGATGCGGTGGACTATGGGATTCTCGGTAATGACGCCTGCGGCGAGAAGCTTGAGTATGGCGTCTTCGAGCGCGACCATGCCACCCGTGATCGACGCGCACCTCGTGCCGCCGTCTGCCTGCAAGACGTCGCAGTCTATCGTTATCTGGCGCTCGCCGAGCTTCGACATGTCGACAGCCGCGCGGAGAGAACGCCCAACGAGACGCTGTATCTCGGTGGAGCGGGCGTCTTGCTTCAGCTTCTTGATGTCGCGGTCCTTGCGCCCTCCGCCAGTAGACGAGGGGAGCATGGAATACTCGGCGGTGACCCATCCCTTGCCTGTACCCTTGAGGAACGGCGGAACCTTTTCCTCTACGCTCGCGGTACAGAGCACCCACGTGTCGCCCCACTTGATGAGAACGCTCCCCGCGGCGTGCTTCGTGAAATTCCTGATAAGCTTTATTGGCCTAAGCTGATCTCTCTTCTTGGACATCTTTAAGATTTCTTTCTTTTTAAGCCGTGTAGTATCTTGACTAATTTCTCAGCTTACTCCCATCCGCTTGAGGATGTCGGCGAGCTGGGCCGTCACGACCTTCATAGAAAGCTCGTTGTCGAAGAACGCCCGCGCCTCGCGGAAATACATCTCCTTGTTCGCCCAGTCGGCGCGATACTCCTCTACGGCCTTGACGAGCGCGGCAGGATCGCCCGGCGGAATGAACTTTCATTCCTTCGCGCTCGGCGGATAACCGGTGCAGAACTCGTTGATCGTGGGTCTCGCGCACGCCATGCACTCGTAGACCTTGTTGCCGATGACGCGCGCCGCCTTGGCAGTCGTGCCGAACACGCCGAGAACTATGTCGTGGGCGCAGATCACCTCGGGCACCTTGACATACGGAACTTTCTCGAGGAAGCGGACGTTCTTAAGCCCTGCCGCCTTCGCCTCGGTGGAGGCCTTGTACGCACCCCAGCCGAGGAAATCCCACTGTATCGGCAGGCCCTGCGTCATGCGAGCCGCCTCGACAATGACCTCTGTTCCGTGAAGCGGAAGGTAGGCACCGTGGTACAGAACCTTGAAAGTTGAGAGTTGAGAGTTGAGAGTTGAGAGTTGCGCGTCGCTTTCAGCTTTACACTTTCCACTTTCAACTTTACACTCTTCCTCCACCGGCTTGAAGACCTCCTCGTCCGTACCAGTGAAAAGCGGCGTCATCTTCTCGCGCGGAACATCGAGATATTCCGCGGCAAAATCGACATGGCAGGAAGTGTCCCACGTGATGAAGTCGGGCATCGCCATGATCTTCTTCTCCCACGCAAGAAGCCGCTTCGCGCGGCGCTCTTCTGGCTTCCACTTCTTCTGCTCGAAGACTTTCTTGTCCCAAGCCGAGATCATCGGGTCGAAGAGGACTTTGATGCCGCGCCTGTGCGCCCACCGGCAGGCCGCCGCGATGTCGCGCTGGCGGCAAACGGGAACGAGCACGAGGTCGGGCCTCGGCCGGCGGTCAAGCCCGCGAAAAAACGCCTCGACGTCGCCAAGGCGGCAGCACCACTTCACGTCGAAGTAGTCGACCTCCCAGCCAAGCGCGCGGAACGCCGCGGCGTTGACGCGCGTCTTGGAATAGCCGTGGTCGAACCGGCCCCAGAAAAGGACTCGCTTACCCATTGTCTTTGTTGTGGATGAGCCAGGACTGGTAGATTGCAAGAAGCGCAAAGATGGCGATCATCATTTCGCCACCCTCTTCGAGCGCGGTACACAGCGACTGCGCGGCAGTCACCGCGCCTTCGGACTTCTCGAGCCCGTGAGCGTGGTCGAGCCACGAGGGAAGCCGGTCTGCGACCTGGACGAGGACGCCGGAACCGCCAAAGCAGCCGAACGTCCACGCGACAGGATTGAGCGCGAACACTCCCTTTATGAACGGCAACGCAAAATAGAGCATCCCCGCCGCGAACACGCCGAAGAACGCCGCAAAGTAGAGGACAACGAACGCTTTCGCGCCGAACGGCACCGCGCCATTGGTGAGGAACCGCGCCTTGAACGGAGTTCCTGAGAGCGGCTGTCCGTTCGGCTTGAAAAGGACGCCCGGTATGATCTTACCGTCCTCGCCTACATAGTCGGGGCAGAGCGCGTGAAGCACCATGTTGTGGAGATCCATCTCCTTCACGATCGCCATCAGCGCAACGAGCGAGACGGCAAGGCAGAGGATTACACGACGGCGCTTCGAGCCGGTGAAAGGACACTTCCACCACACGAGCGGGACGATTGCCGCGAAGAACGGCAGCGTCGCGAGCTCGAACGGCGAGTAGCCGTCCTGGTCGAAGGCGTGGACAAGCGCCGTGGGCTCCATGACGGCCCAAGTGACGAGAAGCGCCGCGACTCCGGCGAACCAGAGCACGGGTCCAGAAAACCAGCTCTTGAGGAACTTCATGCCGATCAGTGGAGATTGTAGGTCTTCTCGACCTCTTCCCACGTGCGGGTGGTGAAGAACTTCGAAATCGCCGTATCGTATTCGGCGGTGTGCGTAAACGCCTTCTTCATGAGCTTGAAGCGCGTGTCGAGGCCAAGCGTTCCGCCGTGGGACTCGAGCTCCTGGACGATGTTCGGGTAGTCGAGCGGATCGGTCACGGACGCAACGCGCAGGTAGTTCTTTGCCGACGCGCGAACCATGCAGGGGCCGCCGATGTCGATGTTAGTCCTCGCCATTTCGGGAGTGACGCCCGCCTTGGCGACAGTCTGCTGGAAAGGATAGAGGTTGACGACGACCATGTCGATCGGAAGCGCGGAGAGGCGCTTGAGGTCGGCCTGATGGGCATCGTTGTAGGTCTCGGAAAGGAGGCCGAGGTAGATCTTGAAGTCGAGCGTCTTCACGAGGCCGCCCTGCATCTCGGGCTGGCCGGTATAGTCGGAAACGGCAACGAGAGTGTCGCCCGCCTTGTCGCCGAGGATTTCATTGACCTTGGTGTAGGTGCCGCCGGTGGAGTAGATCTTCACCCCCGGACACGCCTTGACGAGTGCGGGGACGAAAGTCTCTAACCCAGTCTTGTCGCTCACGCTCATGAGGACGTTCTTTACCTGCACCCTACCGTCGATTTCAGTTACTATGTTTAGAGCCATATTACCTCCTTGAAATTTCTTAGTATTATACCATTTTCCCCGCCCGAGCGGACTACTTGCCGCTCTTGGTCAGGACTTCGCAGCCGGTGGCGGTGACGAGGACGAGGTCCTCGATGCGGACGCCGAGATTCCCCTCGAGGTAGATTCCCGGCTCTATCGTAACGAACATCCCCGGCTTCAGAACCCAGTCTGACTTCTTCGACGCGTTCGGCGCCTCGTGGACCTCAAGCCCGACGCCATGGCCGAGCGAATGGCCGAAGCACTTCCCGAAGCCGCCCTTCCTTATGACATCGCGCGCGACTTTGTCGAGCGCTTTCCCGGTAATGCCTGGCTTTACCGCCGCAATCGCCGCGAGATTCGCCTTGAGGACAAGACCATACACCTTGCGGTAGAGCGGCGACGGACGCTTCGGCAGCAGATTCCGCGTCATGTCGGAACAGTAGCCGTCAAGCTTCACGCCCATGTCGACGAGCACTGGATCGCGGCCGTTCCAGACCGTGTCGTCAGGAACATGGTGGCACTCCGCGGCATTTGCGCCGACGCAGACGATCGTCGGAAACGCCTCGCCCTCGCCACGGTCGAACATCATCGACCTTATGACGCCAGCCATTTGGCGCTCTGTCATCCCTGGCTTGAACTTGCGCGACGCGTCGCGCCATATCTCGTCGTTGAGCCGAACCGCCGCGCGCATCTTCTCGATCTCGTCAGGTGCCTTTACCGAGCGGCGCCTCTCGAGGTCGCGCGTGACATCCTCGAACTTCGCGCGAGGGAGAATCTTCCTGAGACGCTCGAACTCCGCGACTGAAATCGCCTTCTCGAAGCCGATGCGACGCGACGAGGCGCCCTTCCCGCCCCAGAGCCGCACAAGGTCGCTCTTTAGGTGCTTTACGTCGCGGACCTTTAGCTTAGGCGCGACGCGGTGTGCCATCGGGATGTAGCGAAAGTCGGTGTAGAGCGTCGGCTCGCCGCCGTCGCGCACCACGACCCACGCCTCGTCGCAGTCTACGCCAGTGAGTGCGCGGACATTCGCCGCCGTTCTTATGATTGCGTTTTTCATAAATCAAGGCCAGACATTGCTGGGATGTGGACTTCCTCCTTTACTTCCACTTCGGACGAGCCGAAGATATACGTTGCCGCAAGCGGCTCTACTTCTACCGTGTCGTCGGCGATCTTAGAGGAGTACGACTCCTCGCCGCCGCCAGAGTTAAGAGCGCCGCGCCCAGCATCGGCACGTAGATGGCGCTGCATCTTGAGCGAGCTCAGGATATAGGCCGTGAAGCCGAAGAGTGCCGAGAGGACGAGCGCAAGCGCGAGCATCCCAAGCGCCAGCTCCACAAAAGCCTGACCCCGCCTAGTGCCCATGGGAAGTTCCTCCATGGCTGCCGCCGCCGCCCGTTCCGCGGATGCACGTCCCGGCGTAGTTCTTTAGCCACCTTATGCCGCCAACGCGGAAATACTTCTTCTCCCACGTCTGGAGCTGCAGACAGTAGAAGCACCCCTGCGCATTCACAGGGCCGTGCTGAAGATAGTGCGGCAGGTGCTTGCGGACATGCGTCACCCAGCCGTAGTCCGCCGTCGAAAGATCCTCGCCGCCCACCGAATCGAGCGGGACGAGACGCACATTGGTGAAACACGGAACGACAAACGAGTTGAGCGCCGTCACTACGTCAGTCTCTCCCTCGAAGTTCTCCACCGTCCCGAACGGCTTCGCGCCCGCCGCCCACGCGACGTCAGAAGTCGACTCGAGCGCGACCGACTCGACTTCCTTTATGCACCTCGCGATCGCCGCGCATCCACGGACATTGTACTCGGGTTTGATCTCGCCCACGATCGGGAACTCGTAGCCGTCGTCTTCACCCGCAAGCGAAAGCCCGTTGAACCACCGACCCCAGCGCCCGCTTTCAAAGAAAAACCATACCTGATCGCGGTTCGTAAGGACAACCGATTCCACAAGCTGGTCCTGCGGAATCGCGCCGTCGCCGTAGGTTCGGCAGATGTGTTGTATCTCATTCGTCGAAAGAAGGTCAGTTATCGCACCCTTCCATGCGCTGACATGGAGATTGAAGATCTCGCTGTTCTCCATCGAATTTTCGCTTCTCGCCGGGAGCGGAGCCCAGTCCATATAGGAAGAATAGCTGTTCAGGAGACCCTCGGCGTGCCAGTGGAACCAGCACCAGTTTTCACCGGCGATCGCATGGTAGAAGTCCTTCATGAGAAGGTAGTGCCCGCCTTGCGCGCCGTAGAACTCGACATTGTCCGGGCCGCAGGCAAGACCCTCTGAGATGACGTTCTCTATCGCCGCCGCATATTCGGTCCATGCGCCTGGGTACGGCTCTGGATATGGCTCGCCTTCCTCATTGGTGCCACCCGAATAGACGAGCCGTATTTCCGCGACATGCTCGCGCAATATCGCGGCGAATTCGTCGCGCACCTCCATGCCGTTCTTCTTCGCCGCATGGTTCGCAAGGCGAAGCGCCTCGACGGGACCCAAGAGCGCAAGCCGCCGCTGCTCCATCACAATATCTTCGCACTTCGCGGCGTCGTTTTTTGCCGCAGCGACAAGATGGGCGATGTTAAGCTTTCCGATTTCGTTGAGAAGCCGCCCTTGCTTGCGCGCCGCCGCAAGCGCCGCCGCGTCTCCGCCATTCTGCACACGGTTCTTTCCGCGCACCACGTCGAACACGTCGACATTGAGAAGTGCCAGGAGGAAAAGCGCCACAAGCACCATCAGAAGATATAAGGCGACCTGTCCGCGTCTCATGTCAAAGCCCCTGGTCGTTCATGTAAAGGGGGTAGTGCGACTCGATGCGCGACTCGCCAACTATCTCCACCGTATCGGAATCTTCATTGCCGCGCGAATAGAAACGCGGCACATCCACCGCGACGCGAGCGGAAACCTCGGAGCCGATACCGCCGCCCGAATCGACGTCCATGCCCATCGTCCTCCAACGCTCGTACTCGAGAATTCCGCGTGCCATCGACTCGTGCTCAGTCGTCATGTAAATTGGAACGAGCGACGCCTCGTCGTATTCCCCCTCCTCGGGCCAGAGGCGGCGCCCTGCGACCGGAATCATCGCGACGCGCGCCGACTTGAGGCACATCCATTCGTTGAAGCCAACGGCCTTCGCGCGCGCGGCGCGGGCTGCGGCATGGTCAAGAAGTATCTTCGCCGTGACCATGTGCGCGACCTGAAACACGACGAGAAAGAGGACAGTGATGAAGAGGACGGCGAGAGCCGTCTCCAGCATCGCCTGTCCTCGGCGGAAGGACATAAAGCCCCCTTCCTCAGTCTTCGCCAAGCTGCTTTAGCGAGTCTTCGCTGATCGACTCGGCGGCGGACTTCGCCTTGTCGCCTTCCTCTTCGGAAAGCTGGCTTGCGGCGCCTGCGGCCTTCTTGCCGATCGCGCGGCTCAGATAAGTGAACACCGCGATGAGCGAGACTGCGATGAGGCAGACAATGATGATGTACTCAACCATCGTCTGACCTTTTCTTAGCGCTTTCATCATTTTCATCGTTCCTTTCAATCAAGGATAGTCGGAGCTGACAAGGTTTTCCGTCCTGACGACGCTCTTTTGCGACGCCGCAACGAGATACCACATCGCGCCCACAACAGCGAGAAGCGCACACAGCGCAAGCACGTACTCAACGGCTGTCTGCCCTTTCTTGCCGCGTATCCTCATGCGTACATTATATCAAAAATCCGCCCTTCATGGGCAAAATTCTCACTGCTTCTTTAGGCGCGTCACAGCAAACAACGCGGCACCTGCTGCGATGAGGCCAATGGAAATCACCTGGCCTATGCTGAGCCCCCAGAACGCCGCCCTGGGGTCGCCACGGAAGAACTCCATGCAGAAGCGGATTATGCCGTAGCCAACGAGATACGCGGCCAATGTGTCGCGGCGGCGCTTAATGTAGAGCGCGAGAAGCGCAGCGAAGAGCACGAGAAGCGCCGCAGCCTCGAAAAGCTGCGTCGGGAGAACCGACACCATGCGCTGCCCGTGTTCGTACCAACTCGGCGAGAACTTCGGGAAGACTACCGCGCACCACGCATCCGAGTCCTTGCCGTAGCAGCAGCCGTAGAAGAAGCACCCGATGCGCCCGCAGGCGTGGCCGAGGGGAATCACCGTCGCAAAGAGGTCGGCGAGCGCAAGAGGACGCTCCTTCTTGATGAAGCACCACGCGAAGAACACGACGAACGCGAGAATGAGCCCGCCGTAGAACATAAGCCCGCCCTGGTCGACGCGGATTATGTCCTGCGGGCGCGCCGCGAACTCGGAAGCCCAGTGCTCGATAACGTAGGCGGCACGCGCGCCAACGACACCGGCGACCATCATCGAGAGAATGCCGTTGGAGAGGTCCTTTCGTCCCGAGAGCCGCTCGACGAGCGTCCAGCAGAGAAGAAAGCCGACGGCCATGCAGGCGCCGTATGTGCGAAGATGCAGAAAGCCGATGTTGATCAGGTCCGGGAACATTTCGAAACAACCCATTTGAACGCATCGAACGCAGCCATGCCGACACCAACATATGCGGCAATAATGCGATTCACAAGAAAGCCGCCGAGCTGCGCAAACGTGAGCGGCGTCGTGGAGGCGAGGAACAACAAGATAAGCGCGACGTTGGCGAGGAAGATGAAGACCCAGGAGAAGATGCGTCCGTACAGTTTCACGTCCGGCTGGCGCTGCGCAAGCGTCTCGAGAGTGAAGAGCGCGTGGAACGCCCATGTAAAGCCGACTGCGAACATCCAAAGCGGCAAGCACGGCAGCGGGCGTATGAACGCCGATGTGATGAGCGCCACGACGATCACGAGAAACGTGTAGAACGGGAAGAAGTACGGTGCAAGCGTTATAAGCATGTTCGACTTCGTGAGGTTGACGCTGCCGCCCGCAGCCGAAACGCGAAGCTTCGACGGCATCGCGCCGAAGAGAAGCCCCCACAGCGCATGCGTAAGCTCATGGCCGAGAACGTATGTCTTCACGGGATGCGAGACCGCCATCCAGCACAGCGCAAACGCTGCCATTCCACCGACAAGCGCAATCGACTCGGCCGTTATGCCGCCCGACTCGCCGGCCGCCGCCATAACGGAATCGCAGAAGGCGCGGACTACGCCCCAGCACATCGGCAGAAGGACGACGCCGAGAATCATTCGGAGGAAATTCGCCATCATTCAGTCTTCGAATATGAAAACGAGTTCGCCAGGATACACGCGTCCGTTCTGACGCGCGATGCGCTCGACGAGGTCGGGATCGGTCTTGAAGCGCTTCTGGAAGTCGATGAGCCGCGCGATTTCGCGCTTCTTCTCCTCGATGCGTCTGGAGAGTTCGGCGTCCTGCCTCTTCAGGCTCTGGCCGCGCAAGTAGGTAGGCCAGACCGAGAGCGCGCCAAGCGCACCGATTATCGCAAGAAGCGATATCGTGACGATCTTCGCAACCTTCTCTTTGAGTCCGTCTGTCATTGGCGAAAATTATACCAAAAATTTTCGCATGTTTATCATTGACTTTTCAAAAAAATATGAGATACTATACGCCCGTTCGCTCGGAAAAGGCCTCCGCAAGACCGTCCCCCGCAATCGAACACTATTAAAAACAAACACAAGAGCAACAAAGAAATGAAGATCAAGACAACAAAGAAGAGTGCTGAAAAGACGGTCGTCACCAAGAAGGCCGCCGCAAAGCCGGTCGCCAAGAAGGCAGCCAAGCCCGCCAAGAAGGCGGCGACGTTCACCGTCCACGCCGAAAAGGGCAAGTCCGTCTACCTCGCCGGCTCCTTCAACGAGTGGAGCACCACGGCCAAGAAGATGGCCTACAAGGCCAAGAGCGGAATCTATTCCGCGACGGTCCAGCTCGCTCCCGGCGAATACCAGTACAAGTTCGTCATCGACGGCACCTGGTGCGCCGACCCCGAGAACGAGAACTCGGTCAAGAACGACCAGGGCACGTTCAACTCCGTCGTCGTCGTCAAGTAATCCACTACGACACGAGCCCAAAAGCGAAGCCGCGGCAAATGTGCCGCGGCTTTCTTTTTTCTCACTGAGCCAAAGGGCTATCTGACGCCGCCGTTGGAGTCGGAGAGCTTCTTGAGCTTCGGCTCGAACGATTTGCGCTCATCTTCCGACAGGCGGTCGACGTAGAGGATTCCGTCAAGATGGTCGATTTCGTGCTGAAGCGCACGCGCGAGGAAGCCGCGCGCGGTCACGATCTGCGGCATGTTGTTCATGTCGAGATACTGGCAAGTAACCTGCGCCGCGCGATCTACAGAACCGCCGACGCCAGGGAAGCTCAAGCACCCTTCCTTGTCGAACTGGCTCCCTTCGCGGGAGATTATCTCGGGGTTGAAGAGAATTAGCGGCATCTGGACGATTGAATTGAACGCCTCGTCCTCCTCGGTCTCGCATCCCTCAGGAATGTCGATTACGCACATCCTCTCAGTGCGGCCAATCTGCTGAGCCGCGAGTCCAACGCCCTTCGCAGCGTGCATCGTGGAAATCATGTCTACGGCAAGCGAGCGAAGCTGATCGGTGACAATGGCAATCGGCTCCGACTTTTCGCGGAGGACAGGTTCGCCGTACTTAAAGATCTTGAGTTTCACCGCAAACTTTGAACTTCAAACTTTAAACTTCAAACTTCAAACTTCAAACTTTAAACTTCAAACTCTCACCCTCTCACACCAGTCGAACCAAAGCCGCCCGCGCCGCGGTCGGTCTCGTCGATCGTGTCGGTTTCCTCGATCTCGGGCTGGACGACCGGCGCGAAGACGAGCTGCGCGATCTTGTCGCCCTTCGCGACGGAAAAATCCTTGTCGCCAAAGTTAGCGAGAATGACGCCAATCTCGCCGCGGTAGCCGGAATCTATCGTGCCGGGAGTGTTAAGCACAGTGACGCCGTGCTTGAGCGCAAGGCCAGACCTCGGGCGCACCTGGATTTCGTACATCGGCGGGATGATCGCGACGAGCCCCGTGGGCACGAGAGCACGACCGCCGGCCGGGATCACGATATCCGCGACGCTCCTGACATCCATGCCCGCGTCGCTCGGATGGGCGTACGCGGGCAGGACCGCTTCGGGATGTATGCGCTTGAAGCGGAGTGTCATTCCTCGATCTCCGCGTCGACCACCGACGCGCCCTCGCCTGGTTCAAAACCAAGACAATCGAGATTCCACTTCTTCCAAGTATCGGGGATCTGGCGGCGCTGGAGAGATTCGACCTCGCTGCGAACCTGGAGCTTCCAGATCTGCGCCTTTGCGGCATCGCCGGGAACGCGGTCCTCGCAGACGACGAGAAGCGCCCTGCCGACACCTGTCTGCACGAAATCAGAGACCTCGCCCTTGCGGAGTTTCATCGTGGCACCCATGACAGCATTCTGGTCAGGGAAATCGCCAGCCTTCGCGTCGCACACGACGAAGGTAATGTTCGTGGAAACGTCGCCCGACTCGAGAAGGGCCTTCGCACCCTTCTTTGCAATTGCCTCGACCTTGGCCTTGAAGGCGTCGGCCTTTGCGGCTGTAAGAGCGCGGGGGCGGACAATCTCCTTAGCTTCCTCAAACGTCGGAACATGCGCCTCGCTGGTCTCGGCCTTCTCGACGAGCCACACTTCCTTATCCGAGGCGACGACACCATAGCGCAGGTCTTCGCTGGACGAATCGAGCTCGGCAACGACTTCCTCGAAGCTCTGCGCGCCGGGGCAGATCTGCGAAGCACGCTTCATGAAGCCGTCCTTATAATCGCCGTCAAGGGCAAACCAGTCGCTCGTCTCGACCTTGAGGCCCGCCTCGGCAGCGATCTCGTCGAGACGAGACTTGCCCTCGGCGGCCTTCACGCCGTAGACGCGAGAGGCAAGGTTGGTACCAAGGCACTGAACGGACTCGATGAGGCGAACTTCCTTCTCGACCTCGGCCCTGACGTCCTCGAACTTCTTGACGGTCTCGACGCCGTTCGTGTCGGTCGTGGTGTACTTGTCGACGGTAACATCGTAGTGGTCGCGAAGAGCGTCCTCGGTAACAGTCACCGCCGCAAGGGCGTTGCTCGCCGCGGCATCAAACCTGACCATGCGAAGCTTGATGCGCTCGGGAAGCTCGAGAGACTTGGAGTGCTCTTCATACCACTTCTTGAGACCCTCGTCGTCGAGCTTCACCTCGTCGGCCTCTGCCTTGTCCTGCTTGAACCTGGCGACGCGCACGGTGTACGAGTCGGTCACGTCCGCGACCGCCTGCTCGATTTCCATCGGCGAGGCCCACACGGCAGAGCCGGAAAGCACGGAACCAGCAACCTTCATAGCCGTGAGGCGGCGCTTGAGGAACTCCTCGAAGCGCTCTGGCGAGAGACCGTTCTCGCGAAGGAGCGCCTGGTACATGGCAAAGCTGAACTGGCCGTTCTGCTGGAAAGACTTGTCACTGCGGATTGCCTGGGCAACCTCGGAATCGGTCGCCTCGATGCCATTGCGGCGGGCGACCTCGAGAATCGCGGAAGTCTCCCACGCCTCGCGGTTCACCTCTGCGCTGCTGCGGCGCCAATCGCGGTTCTGGCCGAAGCCACGAACTTCCTCCGTGATTGCATGGAACTCGGCAGAACTGACCGTTTTGCCGCCAAGAGTCCCGACACCAGATTCATTTGTCTCGCGCTTGCCGTCCCTAAGGAGATCGTCCACAAGGAAGTCGAAGGCAAATGCACCGCCAACGATTATCGCGAAAACACCCCAAAGCCACTTGTTGCGAATAAGCTTGTTGAACTGAAGAATGACCATTTTACACTCTGAACTTTCTGTTTTCCCTGTTTGTTGTTGATTTGAAAAGCGTGTCAGAACTCAAGATCGTCGTCGGAAGAATCTCCCGCCGGGGCGCTGTCGCCGCCGTCGTCTTCAGGCGTCGCCTCGACTGCGTCGGTCTCGACCGTGCCGGCATCGGAAGTCGCCTCCGCGGCCTTCTTCTCGAGCTCGGCCTGGCTGTCCTTGTCGTGCGGCGCAAGCTCGCCAGAGTTCACCTCGAAGCGGTTCTCCGCAAAGGCGCAGCGATTCTTGAGGTTGCCCGCCGCATCAAACGTCATGACCGTTACCGACATGTTCTCGCCGATTTCCGGAACGGCACGCTGGATGCGGACCGCCGTCTTGGGCGAGATCTTCCACTCGAGGAACTTCTGCTCGGTGTGCGACTCGCCTGTCTCGGCGTCGCGGATCTTTACGAGCCCCTGATCGAGCTTGCAGATGTAGTCGCCGCGAGTGCCGTAGATACCGGTGAAGAGCGCGTCCTGCGACGTCTGGATGCAGACTTCGTTGGCGGCGCGCATCGAGAGTATCTTGAAGTGGAGACCCTGGACAGCGAGCGAACCAGTGACGCAGCGGATCGTTGCCTTGTCGCCATCACCCGTCTTGACATAGCGATAGGCCGACTTGCCGGCCGGGTTAACGACCGAGAAACCGGGAGCCTCGACGAAGACGAGCCCTTCGGGAAGGTTGCGCGGAAGGTCGACGACTATGACGCCGCCGTCGCAGGCAAGACCCGCGAGGAGCTGATCGCTGCATTTGACGAATACAAATCTGACAAATACGCCATCCCCGTAACCGTCGTGGACGGCGTCGTCATCCCCCAGAACGGACAGGACCTCTCCCGTTTCGCGGTCACCCTCGAAAACACAGGGGAGGAGCACCCCAACGACGAAGGCCATTACGCATACAATGTCCGGAACGCCGATGGCAAATACGTCTTCTATGCAACCGCCAACGGGACATATTCAGGCGTGGATGCCCTTCACATCCTGGACAACAATGAGATGCAGATCAACGATCAGACTTATCAATACTACCACACGTTCGAACAGACGTCGGACGGCGTCCGGATCGTGTGCTCCA
>CACWJS010000083.1 GCA_902761275.1 uncultured bacterium
CAGCACCTCAAGCCCGCCAAGGCGGGGAAGGTTGACGTCAAGAACGACGACCGCGTATCTGCCGGCCTTGGCCATCGCGAGTGCGTCGACTCCGTCGCAAGCACGCTCCACGCGAAGCCCCATCCCCGACAGGTGCGCGGCGTACCTCTCGTAGTGTTCCGAGTTGTCCTCGGCGACAAGTGCGGTTTTAGTTTCCATATCTTTCATTATAGCAAATCCCCTACTGCCATGACATCACCTCTGCCACAGCTCCGCAAGTCGGCGCGTGTAGAGGGGGTTCCTGACCTCGACCTCGATGTCGTCCTGTTCCTTAACAAGCATCGTGTCGTCCTCGCCCCATATCCACGACTCGCCGCCTGCGAGCACAGCCATTAGCCACTCGCGCGCAATTGTCTTTGCATCATCGCCAAGCTCGTGTCCACCGGGAAGCGGCTTGAAATGAAAAGGAGCGCACCGCCCAGCCCCCTGTAGCGCATGGCGAACGACCGGCTGATCCGCAGCCGGTCTTCGTCGCCAATCCCGCACGTCACAAGGGCGGGGACCTTCGCCGCAAGGTCACCATCATGATACACTCCGCACCCATGCGCACCCCACGCGGCGACCGAAAGCTCCTTAGACTGCGCGAAGAGCGCCGCGCACTGTCCGCCCGCCGAATATCCATAGAGAACTATCGAACTCGCCTTCAGCCCGTAGCGCTTCCGAAGCTCGACGACGGCCTTGGCAAGCTTCTTACCCGTGCCCGTCTCTGGATTCCAGTACTCGCCCTTCGAGAAAGACGGCGAAATCAGAAACGCCCGCTCCCTGTCGGCGAGCGGACCAAAACCGAACTCCTTCAGCGTCTTGGCGCCAGGCCAGCCGCGGCCACCGAAGAGCACGACAACGCGAGAGTCGGCGTCGTACTTCCGTGGAACTCGGCAGACAAACTCCGAGCCCGAAACAGCTATGCGCACAATCTCCTCGGGGACTGGCGGCTCGACCTCCTTGAAAGCGGGCTTCCCCCACGCCTCGGCAATGGTGCGGCTCGGCAGACTCACGCGGTCAACGGGATTCACGAACGCGGCCTCCGCGCTTTTGGCAGGATAGAACACGTCGTCCTGGTCGTCACCTATGAACGCTTCTCCTCCTTTCTTGCCCGAAATGCAGTGCGAGAGAAACGCCCGCGCAAGGCGAAGTGAGTCGGGCGGCACGTCGTGCGGATGGTTCGGGAATGACTTCCAGATAACGTCGACGCCCTTCCGACGCGCCTTCTCGACGAACGCGCGGCTGATGACATAGCGAGCGGAATCCGCGTCGCCGCACGTGACGAGCCCGGACACGCCGCGCATCGTCGCCTTCGGCTCGTGGAAGACTCCACACGCGTGGCTGACCCACGCGCGGCACCGTCCTGGACGCCACGCCGGGAAGAGGTTCGCCGCCTGGCTTCCGGCGGAATATCCGTAGTAGCAGATCTTCGAGTCGTCGATCCTGTACTTGCGCTTCAACGCGGCAAGTGCGTCGTAAAGCGCCTGCCCTGACCACGCTTCCGGCGACCAGTAATTGTCGTCCTGAAAGCCAGGGCAAACGAGGAATGCGCCGTTCTCGTCCGCCCAGTCCGACCAGCCGAGCTTCCCCGACGCCTCGTCCTTCCCCTTGCAGTTGCGTCCGCCGAAGTAGACAAGCACGGGATACGGCTTCTTCCGCTTCGCGTCGTATTTCGCCGGCACATGGTACCAGAACGTCGCCTCGGCGTTGTGCGGCGCCTTCGTGGCGACCGTCACGGACTCGACGCTCGCCGCGCCATCCGCGAAAGCGGCCGCGATAGCAAACATAGTTACAACAACAAGACTCTTTTTCAAATTCATATTCGTGTTACCGTTTTTGTTACAACGGCGTTTGTCGGCGGGTCGAAGAACTCGGGCGGATCGACAAGTTTAAGCCGTGCACCCTTAAACCGCCAGGCCGACTCCGCCGCGTCGCCGAAGAGCCACACCTCGCCCGCGTCTTCCGCGTTCTCCGGGACTCCGGACCTTATGCAGAACCGCGCGCCATCAGGGAATCGCTTCGCCACCGCCTTAAGACTCCATCCCTCGTCGCGGTAGACGCACAACCTGGTAGGGACGGCGTTCCATCGCTGTCCGCAAACCACATACTCCCCCTCCACCCTCGGCGTATCATCCGAACGAAAACCTACCACCACCGCGCAAATGCCAACCGCAACACACCCAACCGGGAACGCCACCATCCGCGCAACACTCCTTCTATCCCTCTCTGCGCACTCCGCGTCTCTGCGTCTCTGCGTTATTAATACTCCCACACCGCAAGAAACCATCGCCGCACCCATCACGACAAACGCCCCGAACAGCGCCCACGCCAGCGCAAAGTTCACCGCTCCATATCCACCCTTCTCCGCAAAATCAAACAACACATGCCAGTCGAAAACCGACGACGAAAACGCCGAGACCGCGAGCCCCGCGAACGCAACCCACGTGCGCCGCATCGTCCGCCCAACACAAAGCGCCAGCGCGATGAACGCGAGCCATGCGCCGCCGACAAACGCGCCCATCTCAGCAAGCAGCGTCAGGTGCGAGTTGACAAGCGTTCGCACCGTAATCGCGTCCGGCAGCATGAACGCGGACGCTATCTCGCCCGAGTTGCCGAATCCGACGCCCAGCGGATTCGCCGCGAAGAGCCTCAGCCCCGCAAGCCAGATCTTCGGCCTGTTCATCACCGCCCCGTCCAGCGCCAGTCTCGGCCACATCCACCAGAGGGCGATCGCAGCTACGGCCACCGCTGTGGCAAGGCCGCCTCGGCCTTGCATTTTGTTTAACCATGTAGAACATGTAGAAGTTCTACATGGTTCTACACGTTCTACACGGCCAATCATTCCAGAGGAAAGCGTCTTGTGGTCCAATAGCAAGGCAACAATCTCACAAACCAGCACGAGCATGCCCGTGCGCGAATACGTCATTGCGAGCATCACGCAAAGCGCGACGCCGACGAGCCGCCCCGCCCAATGCCATCTACCGCGCCATCCCCAGCAGAATGGGAACAACGCGCAGATCGCTGCGGCGGCGTGGTTCGGATTGAAGAACCCGAACCCCATCCTCACCAAATCCCCTGCGACGAATTCCATTCTATATGCCTTCTAACATGCTCATTTCACTTCGGCATGTTCCATAACTTTGCCTGCTATTTGGATGATATTTGAATCCGGGTCGCTCTCAGCAGATTCCCGAATCAACCCAGTAGACGAAATCGCGAAGATAGAATGTGTCACCTCTCGCAAGACAGCATCCTTTGTATACGCATCGGCCGATGCCGCCGAAAAAGCCTGAAATGTCTTAAGACCAAGTGCGCGATGACGATTTATTATCGAAAGATGGCGCAATGATTTATAAATCCGTCCACACCACATCGCAGCCGTAACGCATAAAGATAACACCAGCATCTTACTGGCCAGCTTAGGCCACAAGACGAAATGTGTAGTGTATTTTGAGTAGTCGTCACAATACGCCCATATCGCAATACCCAGCGCAGCCAGACCTAACACTATTCCTCCTGAGAGCCACATCCAAGAGTTCCTTTTATTAATCTCCGCTTCTTCCTGAAAATCTAAAGTAAAGACCGAAGCCCCTGCATTGGCCGCCGCCTCGCGAGCTTTTACAAGGATATCATCTGCTTGTTTCTGTTTTTCAGCTATCTTATCCCTGCATGCATCAAGCATCTTTTGAGCTTCACCAATAATTGATGTCAACTTGCTGATATTCTGAGCGACATCCCCTTGACGATAAGACAAGTAGGGCACCCAGCTGGAAACATGCAGACAGATTGAATCAGCATGGCTATGAATTTGCGCAATGATTTGCGTCTTTCTAGCACTCGGATCGCCATTTGATATCTTAAATGAATCAATCTGCGCAAAAGTCGGCAAGGCCGCTTCCAATTGCTGTCTCGCCGAGTTCGCGATCTGATCTGGCAGGTAGACGAGCGGAAGGTTCTTAAGTCCCATTGCAACATCCAGTATAGTCTGAATATCAAATTGAGCCTCAGCAAACGATATCTCTCCCCATGCTGACCGAGATATCATCTCCTTGTCCTTGTATGCTAGGACTTTATCAACAACCGCCATCAGGTTTTGCACACGGTCTTTTGTGGCCATAACTATGTTCCTTTCATGAGTTTAATTCCATACGATGCCATTGCTGTCGAGATTGCAAGAATTTTTCTGCACCAACGAGCAAGGAATATACCAAACCAACCTTTCAATTACCTTGCTATCACTTTACTTTTTCGCAAGACAGGGACACGTCGGCGGAAGTTCATGCATAATACACGCACGAATTCACGCAGGCAATGTCAGCCAGAACTTTCAAGAACTCATTCACAGTTGGAATTATTGCTCGGTAGACACCAAGAAATCTCCGCTGCAACGCCTCATGCCGAACAGTATCTCATAAACTTCCGCCACTGTGGTAATTTACTGTGGTAACCATGTCTGACCCCGTAGCCCCGTAGCCCCTCAGCAGGTTTTCCTTGCCATAGCGGCACTTTCTCGATTATTTCGTCAACGGCAAGCAACTGCAGCCAATTCTTTCGGTGATTTAGCGAAATGCAAGGTGCTGCGCCCTGCATCAAAAGGGCGCAGCATCACGCGGCATTGATTACGATTCGGTATCCACATGAAAATGCGAAACGCATATACCGCAAACCTCGTTTCCATTATTTTGCAGCTCAGTTACCTTATTACGGATTTGCGACGCAGATTTCGAACAATAACAGTTCTGTCTGCCTTCAGAAATGCTAATCAATGTCTCCCCGCAAATAGTTTCGTCGTCGTCATTGAGGTAAACAGACACGCTGCCTTTGTCCTTTTCTTCGATGCGAACTTCTGCGATGTGCATGTTATTTGAGTTCTTCGCCGCAATGTTCGTGCTGTCGTAAATCGCCCAGCCATTACACTCGGGATGCTTGAACGGAATTTGTGCCATAGATTCATTCCTTTCATGTTGTCGTTTAGTTGACCGATGCAATCACCCGATCGCACCGCGATGAAGTCTTGCGACCGCATCGTTCGTGGCTCATTATAGCACAGCAACTACGATTTGTCGCGCTATGTATACGCAAACGTATACTTCAGGGCCGTTTTTCTTGCAAACGTATACTTCACGTATACTTGCATCCTACCCTACCGCTGCCTTGCGGCGCGTTTCGCGCACGGGCATCAGATCCGAGAACGGCGCAGAGGCTACGCGGGGAGGTGACAGTGAACGGCGTTCCCACGACGGGCGCCGAGCTAAGCGACACCTTCCCGCCGTAGTCGACAAGCGTGCCTGTGCGCGAACACGTCACCGCGAGCATCGCATACAGCGCGACAGCGACAAGCCGCCCCGCCCATCGCCACACACCGCTCCACCCCCAGCAGAACGGAAACGCCACGCTAATCGCTGCGGCGGCGTGATTTGGATTCGCGAATCCGAATCCCTGCCGAACAACATCACCGACGACAAAATCCACTATATGCTGGTCCTTCCCTCCGCCGACGCCTCCGCAATCAACACCGACTTCGTTCGTCTCTTACGACCCATCTACAATCCTCTCTTTCGCCCCGCGCGCCCCAGCGCCGGCGCGGCTTACCACACAACTGCCGCGCGACAACTATGGAATCATATTAGCAGACCCAGCATTATTTGAATTTGACGGCAAAACATATGGAATAGACGCCGAGCTTACGCCCCTGAGAATGTGGCACTGTATCAAGCGAACATTCGCTGGCGTCACCATACAATCCAAACTAAGCTTTACAAGACCCGCGCCCACAACAACTTTGGACTCAACATTACACAGACCTTTCTCCAACGTTCTAGCAGACACACACCCCTTCTCCACAACAACGCTCTCGCGATCCAAAATCTCATACCACAACTTGATGATGCCTGATTCTTGCATGTAGAGCGTCGTCCTAACTATGCTCCCACCATTATCATCGAGTCCTTCTAAATCGGCCTGAGAGGCGCCAACTACGCACATGTCGTCACCTATAGCATCACGGCGAGTCAGACATCTAAAAGAATTCGTTGGAGAATCATCACCATCAATCTGAACAAGTGTCTTTCTCTGCCCGCAAAAGAACAAAGAAACAGTGCGCAAGCTAACGCCGCCGCCGACTTGGCCTCGCATTTTGTGCAATGGCAACAAACGAACATGCCGACTCTTAGGGACCCCCATGTATTCTTTCCAATGAGGAGTTGACAACTTCATATACCCCGCACTTTCAGCTTTGCCTTGCTTGTCATATCCAACAACCTCAATATAGTTTGTCGGGCCTATCAGTTCACGAACGTCAAGTTCTTCATATGTCCGTTCGCCGAGAGCGTCCAACACGCTAACGCCATTTGTAATGCTGAAATTCTCCCCAATAGCGCCCATTCCCACCCAAAGGGCAGTCAAAAAACAGGCTATGTACGGCATGCATAATCTAAAGTTCATAGCTTCGAATCCTTACTCTTTGACCCATGTCCGCATTTTGCAATGCACTGGTTTGACATACTTGATTGTTTCAGTGCCACAATCGTCCAGCGAGAACAAGACTGTCCGCTGTTCTGTTAACTCCTTAAGCAAAGTGCTTGCTCCCGCCTCAGTCGCGAAATTTCCAAGTTTGCCAAGAGATTTCCCTCCAATTTTGACAACCTTCTGACCAAGATCCACTGCTAATCCAAGAATAGAGCATATCTCAGAAGCAAGATCTGCAGCTTCGCATATAGTGGACTTCACGGAAAAGTCGATAGAATAGGATACAACATCCTCTCGGGTTTCTCTAGTACGTGTTATGCAAGATTTTCTGTTAGTCTCATAATCCCATTCTGTGCCCAGTTGTTCGAGCGAAAATGTAGAAACTGGGCCACTGCTTCTAAAGGAACACAGGATCCATCCTTCCTTGTCTCCTGCATGGCTTGCGCAAATTGCTAGTGTGCCTGGCACAATTGAGCTCGTTTTATCTATCTCTCTCCACTTCCCTTTCTCATCTGGCCACACATTGACATCCCACTCATCCGCAGGGAGGATTTCTACCCAATTTTCCTCAGCACATCCCAATAAATCCACTGAACTCACAGCCCTGTTATTGCAATATGCGAGCACATTCCAGCCATCCGGATACCCCATGGGATCGGCGGTCTGCCACTTGGCGAGGCCAGCGCGGTAGTTGCGCATCCAGAAGGCATGGCCGAGACCCTCGACGTAGGGCTTGCCGGTAAAGAAGTTGGAGTTCTGAGTTGGAGTTGGAGAGTCAACGGATAGATTTTCTCCGAAGGCCGTAAGCGCAGCGGCGGAGTACTTGCCGTCCTTCTTCGCGCCAACGGTCGTGCCGAGCGCGTCGTTGAAGTACGAGGTGCCCTTGGAGGAGGCGACCGGGTTGCCGCCTCCGACATGTGGCTCGTTGATGAACTGTTCGTCCCGGCGCTGGATGAGCGCGAGGCCGTCCCAGAGGAACGTTTCGGTTTCGGACAAGGGCGTGGCACCGCGGTCGGCACGGAGTGCCGACCCTACCGTCGCGGAGGCGAGCTGGCCGTCGGCATGGTAGGTGAAGGTGCGGGTCGTGTCGCCGTCGGTGACGGAGAGAACCTTGTCGAGATAGCCGTAGCGGTAGGTCTTACTGCCCTCGCGGACGAGCCGCCCAGCCGCGTCGTAGGCGTAGCGTGTCGTCACGCCGTCGGTCGTGGACGAGACGAGCTGGTTGGCGTCGTCGAAGGTGAAGGTGGTCGTCTGGTATTGCGGACGACTCGGAGAGTCGCCCCTACCAATGCGGAGCGTCTTCTTGAGCATGTTGCCGGCCTTGTCGTAGGCGTAGCGTTCGACCGCGTTGCCGTCGGAATCCTTGACCGCGAGGAGCTGGCCTTTCTTGCCGTACTCGTACGTCTGGCGGACGCCGTTCGCGGTACGCGCGACGATCTGTCCGGACTTGGAATACTCGTAGACGACCGACGCGTCGGCGTTCAGCTTCCCGCCAAGATGCTTGCCCGCGAGCTGGCCGTACTTCGTGTACTCGTACTCGATCGGCGTGCCGTCGACGACCTGACGCGAGAGGCGGCCCCTGGAGTCGTAGGCGTACGTCACCTTCGCGCCGAAGCCCGCAACGGTCTCCGCGAGGCGTCCAAACCTGTCGTATGCGCGGTTCTCCTTGGAGACCACTTCTCCCTTGCGGTTCTTCGTGACGCGAGAGAGGCGATTGCCGTAGGCGTCGTAGGTATAGGAGGTTAAGGTGAAGGTTGAAGGTGAAGAGGAGGTGGAAGGTGAAGATTGGAGAATTTCCTTCTTCTCAACGAGGCGGCCGAAGTGGTCGTACCTGTACGTCTCCTCCGTCTTGCCGCGCGTGTGCTTCGCGAGGCGGTTCCACTTGTCGTACTCAAAACGCTCAATCTCGCCGTTGCCATAGTCGGCGTAGGTGAGCCGACCGAACTCGTCGTGCTCGCTCTGGATCCTGCGGTCTTCACTGCCATTCCACTTGGAGACGACTTCCTTGACGAGTCCCAAGTCATCGCGGACGTAGTCCGTGAGCTGGCCTGCCGCGGTCGTGCGGGACTTGAGCCCGAAGCGGCCCCAGCCGAAGCGGATCTCGTGTCCGTTCTCGTCTATAACCGATGTGCGCCTTCCAAGTGCGTCATAGGAGTATGCGCACTCGGAACCATCTGGGAAGCGCTCCTTCAGCACCTTGCCGAAGGCGTCGCGCTCGAAGGACTTCGCGAGCCCGTCCTGGTCGGTGTACGAAACCGGGCGCCCCGCGCCGTCGTAGGACACGACGAGCGAGGTGAGCGTCTCGCTTCCGTCGAAGCGTTCCATTCGGGTCACGAGTCCCGCATCGTTATAGGCGTATTTCGTCACGATTCCGTTCGCGTCCGTAACGCTGACGGGCGCGTTGAAGGTATTGTAGCAAATCTTCGAAATATTGCCGATGGGGTCTTTCACGGAAACTGGAAAGCCCGACTTGTTGTACGAAACCTCCGCCTTGCCGCGTCCGTCGTCCATAGACGTGACGTTGCCCTGTCTGTCGCGGGTAAGGCGCGTCGTAAGCGCCGCGGTGCCGTCGGCGTTGAGGAGCGAAACCGCGACTGGCTCGCGCCCCTTCGCGTATGCGAACGAGGCGACGGGCTCTACCGTGCGCTCGCCGTGCGCGCGGCGCGCGGCCTTCGCGAGGCGTCCGTCGGAGTCGTACTCGAAGTCGCGGTCGTTGCCGAAGCGGTCGCGGACGCGCGTGACGTTTCCGCTCTTCGCGTCGTAGCGATAGGAGACGAGGTCCTTCCCCTCGCCGTCGACGATCTTCCTGACCTTGCCGAGATACGCGACGTCGTAGCGCATGAAGTAGTAGACGGTCGACTTCTTGCCGGAGAAGTCGGAGATGGAAAACACGCCGTTCTTCGCGTCGTAGCGGTACGAGGCCGTCCGGTTCGCCCTGTCGCGGAGACCGACGCCGCCGTTGTAGGAGTAGGAGAAGTCGCCGTCGGAAACGATGCGCGCCGTGCGGTCGACCTTCTCGAAGGCGATGTCCTCGCGCATCGCGCCCTGCGTGATCGACGCGAGGTAGTTGCCCGCGTAGCCGAACTTCACGGCGTCGAGCGAGCCGCGCTTCACCGAGACGAGTTGAGGCCTGACCGGATGCGCCACCTTGCCGTCCTTCGTGCGAGGTAGAATCTCGAGCTTGCGGCTCTCGTAGGAAAGCGTCGTCGTCACGCCGCCTACCATGACCGACTTGGCGAGCGCGCCGTCGTAGGCGAGCGAGACGAACGCCGTGCCGTCCTGCGAGACGGATACGAGGCGTCCGTCGGCGTCGTAGGAGAAGTCCGCCGTGCGTCCCGTAGGGGCGGTGATCTTCGCGAGGCGTCCCGAAGAATAGGAGAACGTCCAGCCGACGAGGGACTTCTTTCCCCTGACGATCCAGTTGCCGTCCGCCTCGGGGTTGCCAGTGGCGACGTCGGCCTCCCACTCGGAGTAGGGCGCGAAGTATCCGCGGCCCTTCTTCGCCTCCTCGACGACCTCTATCTTGACGGCGTCCTTCGGCGTCTTCTCGCTCTTCGGGAAGAACTTCACCCTCTCGCCCCAGGGAGAGGTCCAGAGCATTCCGTCCTTGTCCCACGCGGCGGACGACTCGAGCTGCGGCGAGCGCCACGCGAAGCCGAACGCGCCCGTCTTCTCGGACGACGACTCGTAGACGAGCTCGATCGGCATCGTAAGTTCGGGCGAGAGCCTTGCGACGCCGAGGCTGCGGCTTTCGACGTAGCCCACCTCGGTGAGCGATGCGCGGCCAGCGAGAAGCGGGTGGTTGGAGAAGTCGACGCGCTCTGCGGCGAACGAGAAAAGCCCCGCCATAACGACAAAGGCCAATGCGATTTTCTTGATGTGTTTCATGTTGACGTTTCCTTTCTGCGTCTTGCAGACGGCGCAGAGTATACCACAATTCAAGGCCAAACGAAGCCCTGAAAACGCAGATTTTCCGCGAAGTATACGCAAACGTATACTTCAAGGCCGTTTTTCTTGCAAACGTATACTTCACGTATACTTGCGGAAAGCCGTATTCTGCTATACTCTCGCCGCCCTCACGGGAAAAGCGGACGGAAAGGAAATCATCGAGAATGAGAAAATTAATCCTGATTGCATTAGCCGTAACGTGCACCTTAACACTATGCGCGGCAAAAGAATACGAATGGGCACAGCTCCCCGAGGGAACCCTGCCGGACTCCGAGGTTTCGACAAATGTCACGCTCCACGTCAACATGTCGCGTCTCGACGAGTTCGCCCTGCGTATTGAAGCGGCCAACTGCGTCTCGAACGAGGTGATGGTCGCAATTGGGCACGACGCCGACGAAGACGGCGACCTTTCCTTTGACGAGACGGCGTTTGTCTTCGGCATCGACTGCGGCAGCCGCTATCTCGCCGACTATGCCGCCGGGCACGTTTTAGACGAAGTCGGCGAGACGCTGCGCATCAGCCACCGCGACTTCGATCCGTCATGGAATCTCGCCAAGGTCGTGAAGCGCGGAGAAGGCGACGTAGACGCAGTAGTGACCGAAGGCATCGAGAACAAGCGTTTCTCGATAAGAATTCGATAGGAGACATGGCGATGAACGGCACAAACTGGTATCTCGTCGGCACACTTGCCGCGCTCGCGTTCTGCGGCCTTCTCGCAGCGATGTTGCTGCGCAGGCCGCTCAAGGCGGCATGTGCAAGCTTCATGGCGATGCCACACTTCCTTAAAGTCGCCCTCGTGAGCATTGCAATCGTTGCGACAGTGCAGGCGCAGAAACAGAACGGCGGCAACGGGACGCAGGGACTGCCGACGCCGCCACTACTTTCTCCAAGGATGCTTCCGCAGACAGTGTCTGACGAGGAGATCGCGCAGGGCTACCGTTTCGCCTACGAGACAAACGACATCGCCCACAACTACTCGATGCCGGCGAATGCGACATACGTCGGCAACGCACACATCCATGGAGCGGCGTCGAGCTTCGGACGCAACCTCGTCGACTTCGGCGGATGGTCGTTCCTCTTCGGACCGGGCGACACGCGCTACTCCTCCGCGTGGTGGTTCATCGACGGGCGTATCCGCTTCGCGCCGCACGACGCAGGGCGCGAAATTTCCACCGGCGTCTCGGGCAGTGTTCTCGCGATGCAGGGCCGAAGCCGCATCTGGCACGGGCCATGCGACGGCGGCTACGCAATCTGCTGGGAGAATGTATTTCTCGGCGGCGACACAAACGCCGCGGCGAATGCGCAGATCATAATGAAAGACAACGGATGGTTCGAGACATGGTCAAACGAGGTTGGACGCGTCTACAAGCGCATCAACCAATACGATTGGGATGGCGATGGCCTCGACAATACGATCGACTCCACGCCAAAAGCATACGACGGCAACTGCTTCGGCACCGGAATCGACTGGCTCAATGCCAACTGCGGAGCAATCCTCTCCGCATCGCTCGACGCCGACGACGCAATACGAATCGATTGGAACCCCAACTCCAGCGAAAACGCCTACTACTGGCTCTCCTTCACCGCGACTCACGACAGCACACGCATCACAATTACATGCGACGGGCCAAGCAACCTCGGCGACATGGTTGTGATCGCGAACGAAGGCCAGACCTGCTCCGTGCCGCTTCTCATCGGAGCCGTCTACAGGGTGCAGTCGAATTGGCCAGTCGACGAGATATCGGCAAGCGACCCTGCGGCCACGATAAGACTGGCCGAGCCCATGCATCTGCTGCGCGGCGGAAACGCCGCGCCGCGCGGGTCTGGCAGCGACTTCGATATCGAAAGACCGCTGGACTTTACCATGTCGGACGGCGAGAGCGGCGGGCATATCTCCACCGTCCCGGATGTCGGTGCCGCCATAGAATCGATAGT
>CACWJS010000084.1 GCA_902761275.1 uncultured bacterium
ATCGGGAATTGCCAGCAGTTCAAGGAAGAGCTGCAGTCAGATCACGCCATGTCGCTGCGGATGGTCGTGGATGTACCTTCAAACTGAATCACCATGGAGCGGGGCAACAATTTCAGGCTGACGCTTACTGCGCTCTAACGATCTCCTGCGCCGCGCGACGAGCGGCAGTGCGCGAAGTCGTGCGGCGCGAAGGCGCGGAAAGACCCTTCGCCGCAAGTGCGGAGCGCTTGGCCGCACGCGACGCAAGCCACTCGTCCCATGTAATCCTGATGACTTCTTTCTCGGACGAATCAGCCACGCTCCACCTCCTTGCGCAGCGCGCGCTTAAGCAAATCGGGAGTCGCCTCAATATCGGCTACAGCAGCTTTAACATCAAGTTCCATATCGAGCATTGTATCAAAAATCACCCTTCTTTTGCGCGGGCGATCTTGCGAATTTCACTTCACCGCCTGTCCGCCATTGCTGACGGTATCACGGTAATTCTTGTCCACATCGGATTTCAGTAGCTTTTCAATCCGTTCAACGATTTCCCTCGTGCTTGACACGCGAAGCTGCATAGATTCCGGGGAATGGAGGATGCTCGTGCCCTCGGGCAGTTTCACACCGTTCGCCTCGACCCAATGCGTCCAGTCGCGCACCGGCAAACCCACTCCGGTGTAGGTTCTGGTGATCCAGTCGTCTGGATAGTCACCTGCCCCCATAGGGCTCACAACGACTACTCCGTCTTCAACATTCCATTTGCAGTCGACTGCCTCGCATACGAGCCTCAAGGCATCGTAAGAGGATATGTCCGACGCCTCTATCTTCGGAACCACCAGGGATTCAAGCGGCATGGACTCTTCCCAATCTTCTAAAAACCGGCTGGTCCTTTTAATCATGAAGGCAAAGCCGCCATCCGATGACTCGCTCCTCGTAGCCTCTGCCAAAAATTTCACGGCGTCACTCAATGTGTCCGGCGGAGCAAACGAAATCTTCGAAAGCCGAAGCGCCTTCATCCGTGCAATCATCTTCTCGCCGTTTCGGCGTTCCTGCTTGCCTACCTGGCGACCGTCGATGCGGCGGATGCAGCGGTAACGCTCGCCGCGCAGTCCGCCATAGCGGGCATTCGGCTTCGGAATCTTCCCGTCGAACGCACCATCCGCGCCGACGGTGTGGATGGTGCCCTGTTCCACATCGTAGCCGAGCGGTCTGCTCGCGTCATACGGGTCGCGCGGCACTTCGGCAAGGAACTCCGGAACGAGCGCATCCAAGGTTGGCGGCAGCGAGCCATGCTTCCGGCGATAGCGGGCGGCGGCGATTACCACGCGATACGAGTCATTATAGAATGCTATCCGTCCGTAGCAACGCCACGCTGCTGCCAGTTTGTACGAGGCAAGTGCATAAGAGCCAACGCAGTTCCGTCGCAACGGATGGAATTGCTTGTCATACGCCTTTTCCATTTCGGAAAGACGCGTGCGCGTCTCCACCGTATAGGGCAAAGCAATGACAATCGGCTTGGCCTCGCGCCAAGCCGATGCCCACTCGGCAAGCGTGCGGTTCGGCTGGAGTGCATAGCGCTCGTATCCGGGGAATGACTTCACTGTCCATTTCAATCCGTCCGAGAGCTTCTCTACCCACTTGCAATCACACCAATCAGACTGGATTTCGAAATACCGATCCGGGAAATACTGCTCAAACGTAAAACTGCGGTCGCATGCCATGGCGTTACGCACACGCCATATAAGATAAGCCGAATCCTTTTCAAGCGCTTCAAGCCGCATCTGCGCCCAGCGCGTGCACGCCTCGTCGATGCGCACACAAATGTCGTCCGCAAGGTCATCCTTCACCACCGCCTTTACCAGCTCATCGACTACGAGCGAATTGGGCGACCTTATAGAGAGTATGCAAGTAGGACTTTCGATCTTGTAGGAAAGACGCGCGAACATCTCGCCATAGCGCAGCAATTCCTCTACAGCCTCGGCCGAACACCCGTTCTCACGCAAGCGACGAGCACGCAAGGCCACCAATGCGCCATACATCCATGCCCTATCCTCGAATGACCAAAGAATGCTGTAGACCGGCGTCTCGAACGACTCGGGAACCACGAAACGCACTTCGAGTCCGGCGGGATACTGCGCGCGTGGACGCGTAACGGCAACGTCGAGCGCTGCGAAGAGCGCGGCGTTCGTCGCAAGAATCCGATCGGCGAGTGCAGCTGCATCTTGCTCGGTCAGGGCAACGCAATTCGTATGGTCCAGATTAAGCTTGTGGTTCCAGTCTTCCTTTCTGTAGGAGTTGATCAATGCCTTGTCGATGTTAGCAAGTGCCAGGCAGTTCGTCGCATCCATCAGAACCGGCACCATGTTCTCGGACGGCTCGATCGGCGGCGGCGCAGGCGGCAGCAGATCGCTCACATCTGGCGGATCAATGTCGCGCCCTGCGATAAAAAAGAACGCGCTAAGCCCTGCCAGCGCAAAAACAAGCCCAAGGCAGCCGAACACGACCACCTTAAAAGCCACTCGCAGCACGCGCCGAATCATCGAAGCCATAGACATTCTCGCTTATTTTGATTTCTTGTTTATGAAAGTATTATACCAAAACTCCGCCGCGGCAGATACACCGCGAAGCGTGAGGCGGCGGAGCATTTTTAGATTTGCCGCAAGGTTGTCGCCAAGCCGAGCCGATGGTCGCGGGTGAGGTAGGCGGAAGGTCGCAGGCGTAAGAGTGACTTGCGTACGCAACCAGCGATAGACGCCGAGGCACGGCAGGCTAAACTCGGCTCATTGTCTGATGTGCGAGAGCCGTCGCGAGCCTGGAGCCGAACGAGAGCCCCGCGGTAACCGCCGCTTGTCGGTGGCTCGTGCGATGCACGAGCCAACCCGAAGCGAAAGCGAGGGCGAGCCATCGGGCGGCATGGCGACGCAAAAAGCCACCTCACAACTCAACTTAGAATCCGGGGAGGTTGAGCTGCCCGGAGACACAGACTTTGCGGCCTTTGCTGAGCGTGCTGTCGGAAGTGTCGTAGACCACGAACTTTATCCCCTCAAAGCGCTTCGAAAGCTCCGCACGGATGTAGTCTGAAACACACTTCACATTACCCTTGTCGTCGTCAGAAAAGCCAATGGAGACAGCGCGGTCCGAAGTGCCGTTGCGGCGCAGCATGTGGAAGATGTGCTCCACGAAATCGCGTATCGCAAACTCCTTCGCAAGCTCTGGCTTCGCCGCAGTCGGCGCGACCGCAAGCTTCTCCTGATAGATCGGGTCTGCGCGCATGCGCTCCTTGAAGCCAGCGTACGTAACGGCGGAATAGCGGCACATGCCAAGGTAGTAGTCAAGCTCCTCCGCATCGGTACCAAACTCGCCGTCGCCAACGCCGTCGATCCACTGGCGGTAGCCGCGAAGGTTCGACATCATCGTCTCGCGCTCCTCTTCGGTCAGGACATACTTGATGAACACCCTGACCGCCCTCTCTATCGTCTCAGGCGCGTGGCCGCGAGCAGTCACGATGGCGAAAATACGGCCCTCAATCAAAGTCTTCTTGAATGTGTAAAAACTCGGCGACGGCTTCTCGCCGTGTTCTATCTTCTCGAGCGCCGCAATTGTGTCCTCAATGAAGTTATCGCGTCCAGGCGCGTCCTCGAAGTTCCTGAACGCGTCAGCCCACACTCCGCCAGGAGCGCGATAGTGTTCCTCATCGGCACGAACAAGTGCAAAGGTGGCAGTCGAAACCTCTACCGGCTTCCACGGGCTGTCGACTGTGTCGCGATGCTCCATCTTGATGCGCGTCGGCATGTGGAGAATGTTGTCGTCCCAGTCGAAGATGTAGTACTTGAGATCCCTATTCGAGACTTCCTCGTTGATGTATGGAATCGGGCGACGCATCTTCAAACGACCTTTCCCCTGAAGTCGAAGCCCTCGACCTTCTCTATGCGAACACTGACGAATTCACCGACATTGGCGTTGCCCTCAATATAAGTCACTCCGTCGACATCTGGCGCCTGAGACTCAAGCCGCGCCACGCCAGGCGCAACGACGAGCGCACGGAAAGTCTTTCCGACCAACCTCTTGGAGCGAGCTCTCCATATCTCCTTCGCAAGCCCCATCACCGCCTTCTCTCGGGCGAGCGCAACCGTGCGCGAAGGACGCCCGCCGAGTAGCGCGCCCTTCGTGCCCTTCTCGGGCGAATACGCAAAGCAGCCGAGGTGGTCGAACTGCATGCGCCGCAAGTCTGCCATGAGCTTTCTGAAACGCGCCTCGGTCTCGCCTGGGAAGCCGGTCATTATCGTCGTCCTAAGCGTAATCCCGGGAACGACATCGCGCAGGAACTCGGCCGCCGCGAGCGAATCGGCTATCGCGGCCTTGCGGTTCATCTTCTCGAGGACTTCGGGAACAGTGTGCTGAAGCGGCACGTCGATGTAGCGGACGGCGTGTTTCGAAGTGAGCATCCATACGAGAAAATCCTCTGATATCTCGCTCGGATAACTGTAGAGGACGCGCACCCAGAAGTCGCCAGGAATCTTGTCGAGCGCCCAAAGGAGATCGGGAAGCGACTTCTTTCCCTCGCGCCAAAGCATCGGGTCTTGCGCGATGACGTTGATTTCGCGGCACCCCGTCGCCACGAGCGAACGCGCCTCCTTAAGTATCGACCTGAGCGGGCGTGAGCGGTACTTGCCGCGAATTAGAGGAATCGCGCAGTAGGCGCAGCGGTGCGCGCAACCCTCTGCAATCTTGAGGTATGCGAACGCCTTTCCAGTAAGACGAAGCGCCGGCATCTTCGGCTCGATCCAGTCCTTCGGAACACCACCCCATTCGTCCACGCCGGGAAACGCGCCCTTGAGCTCGGGGTAGCGCTGCGGATAGCACCCCGCGACGACGACCTTTCCGTAGCGGCCGATCTTCTTGAGCTCAATCGCGCGAAGTATCTCGGCCTCTGCCTCCTCGCGCGCCGACGCGATAAAAGAGCAGGTATTGACAATCACGACATCAGCACAGTCGGGATCGGGGGAGAGAGACCACCCCTCCTTCAAAAGATTGCCGGCCATGACCTGCAGGTCGACTGCGTTCTTTGCGCAGCCGAGCGAGACGAGTGCAAGCGTTCCTCTCTTCTTCTTCATCGACGTAGATTATATCAAACCTTCAGGATTTCTGCCGCATCGAAACGGTCTGCCTGCCACGGAAAGGCGTCAAGCTCGGCAAGTGCCTCGCCCGCGAGGAACAGCGAACCACAAATCAGCGTATCAGCCCCAGAACCGCTGGGGACAGACCCCATTTTTTCTAACGCTAAATGAATAGAATCGCATGAAATCGCCGGAATCCCAGCGGCTTCCATCTTTCGCGCAAGTTCCTCCGGGGCGAGCGAGCGTGGATTGTTCGTGCGGACAGCGATTCCTTTCCCAACAAGGGGAGCAAGAATCCGCAACGTCTCATCGACATCTTTGTCGCCGCAAAAGCCGGCGATGAGCGTGGGGACAGACCCCACGAAAGGTGCGTATTTACTGAGTGCGGCGGCAAGGGCACGAGCTGCAGGGGGGTTATGGGCCCCGTCAATGATGAAGCGCCCGACCCTCTGAAACCGCCCCGGCCAGACGACATTGCAAAGGCCCTTGAGCATAGTGTCGCTTAGGGTCTGCTTATGGTCATTTAGAGTCTGAGTAGTGTCACATAGAGTCTGCCCTAACAGACCCTTACTCGACTCTAACTGACCCAAAACTTTCAGAGCGGCGAGAGCGGTGACAGCATTCTCGCGGTTAAACGCGCCTTCAAGAGAAAAGCCATCTGGAATCTCAGATTCGTCCGCTATGTCAGGCGCATAGAAGAACGGCGCGCCAACCTCGCTTGCGCGAGCTTTGATGACCGCAATGACCTCAGGGCCGTTCTTCCCAAGGACTATAGGCACGCCCTTCTTTATTATTCCTGCCTTTTCCGCGGCAATCTTCTCAACGGTGTCGCCAAGCCAGTCGCAATGGTCGAGCCCGATTTTCGTTATGACGCAAATCTCCGGCGAGCAGATGTTCGTCGCGTCAAGCCGACCGCCAAGCCCCGTCTCGAGAACAGCGTAGTCACACTTCGCCTCTGAAAAGGCGATAAACGCAACGGCCGTCAACGCCTCGAAGAAAGTGAGCTGCGAGTTCGTGTCGGAATCGGCGTGGAAAACCTTGTCGGCCGCGCGCTCGAGAGTCGCATCGTCAACAGATTTCCCATCGACAAAGAACCTCTCGTTGATCCTGACGAGATGGGGCGACGTGTATCTGCAAGCCCTAAGGCCGCCAGCCCTAAGGCACGCGTCTATCATCGCGCAAACTGCGCCCTTCCCGTTCGTGCCGGCGACATGGATAGCGCGCAACTCTTTTTGCGGATCGCCAAGCGCGGCACATACGCCGCTAATCGCGTCGAGAGACGGTCTCATGCCAAACCGCCGCCGTGCCGCGAGCCTGTCAAGAAAGTCGCTCATCAGACCCCAGATACGGTGACGACGTGGCGCAAGAGTACGGCTACGAGGGCGGAAACGCCATAGCCCGCGAGTATAATCCACATCGGCCAGTCTGAAAGGAGTATCTTCTCGGGGCGACCGACGTCGGCCTTAGAGTAGACGAGCCGAATGTAGCGCACAAGACCAAGCGCAACAAAAACGGCGGTGACGACAAGATAGTGCGTTCCGAAGCGTGCCACCGTGTCGGGTGAAAGCGTGTACCACGTGTAGACGACAAGCGTCGCGAGCGCCGAGACAAACATCAGAACGTCGAGCGCGACGGGATGGTAGCCCTTGAGCGCCTCGCGCGACTCAATCGCGACGGCCATCTCGTGACGGCGCTTGGCAAGAGCTATAAAGAGCGAAAGCGCAAACGCGCAAGCAAGGAGCCACGGCGAGATTCGCACGTTCATCGCCGCAGCGCCGGCAATCGCACGAAGGACGAAGCCCGCCGCGATAACAACGACGTCAATGTAGGGAATGCGCTTCAGGAACCCAGAGTACGCACACTGCATCACGGAGTAGATGAGAATCACCGCAAAGCCCCACGTGCGGTCGGGATGGCGGAAAACGAGATAGCACGGGAACATCAGCGCGATGGCAAAAAGCGAAAGCGCGACTCGAACTGCGTCAATACGTGACACAAGCCCAGCCGCCACAGGACGCAGCCGCTTTATCGGATGGAGACGGTCGGCCTCGAAGTCGGCAACGTCGTTGAGGAGGTAAAACGCGCTCGAGATGAAGCAGAACGCAACTGCCATCGCGGCGACGAGAATAAATGGCCTTATGCCGCGTGCCAGCGCCGCCTGCGACGGGTCGGCGACGGCAAAGAACCACGCGAGGAACACGATTCCGTTCTTCGTCCACTGGTTCACCCTCAAGGCACGAAGCCAGACATTGATTCGCTGCGTCACTTAACCGTCCTCCACCTTATGATTCCCCACAGCAGCGAGTGGTATGTGCAGACTGGATTTGTCTCCTTCTCGTAAAGCGTCCAGAACTTGGACCAATTGCGGTCTACGGAAGGAACCCAGCGCATCGGGAAAAGCCCAAGCAGCCGAGACTTAGACGAGCCGTCCTTCGTGGTCTCCGTCTCCCAAAAAGGCCAAAGGCGGAAATACGAATCGTCCTTGCGGCTCGTCCAGAAAGGAAAGACGCGCGTCTCATCATCGTAGAGTTCGACGAGCTTCCAGCCAAAGCGCGTGACAGAGCCGGCTGCATCGCCCTTGTCATAGGAACGCCAGTCGACTCGCTCGTAGAGCGGCCATATCGACAGGCGACACCTCCGTGCGTTGGACTCCCACTCAAAGATTGGCCAAGGACAGCGCAGACGCATTTCGGGAGCGGAGTTGCGATGCGCTATCCAGGATTTTGAATAAGTCTCTGTCCACGAGAAAAATGGCGGGATGAAAAGATCCTGATGCTCACGCGCACGGCGAATCTGACCGTAAAGCGGCCAGACCATCCACGAGTATCCTTCACCCGCAGTGTCGCGATCCTCACGGTAATTAGCCCAAGTGACGATAGGCCAGAGCGCGTACTGATGGTCGCTCTCGCGCTGGTGGTTTATCCCGTAGAGCGGCCAGAAACTCCAAGCACCGTCGTCGCGCCAGCTGAAGAACGGGAAAAGCACAGTGTTCGTCGTGAGCCACTTCCCCTCGGAAGGACGCGGCATCCGATAGCGCGTCCAGACGGGCCACAGCGCAAAGTCGATGTCATACATCAGGAGAATATGCGGATGGTGGCCGTAGATCGGGAAAAGCCCCCAGTAGTCCTCCGCGGCAGATTCGCCGCGCTGCGGCTTGTGCCCGTTGAACCAGAGCGGGATGAAGTCAAACTGCCAGCCGCCGTCGTCCTGACTCTGGTAGTGGAGGAAAAAGCAGAAGCGCCACCAGTCGCGGTGGGAGGTGAAAACAGGCCAGAGGACGTCATCGACATCGCCCTCGTGGGCGTAGAACGGACGGACGGCGAGATAGTCGTCGGCGGGTCGCTGTTCATAAAACGGCCCTACCTGGAAAGTTGCGGCAAGAAGCAGTTCAGCGAACACTCTTGCTTAGCTCCTCGAACTCGCCGCGCTCGAACTCCGAAAGTTCCTTTACGCGGCCCTTGACCTTGCGAATCGTCATGTTCGCGCGCTGACGGTCACCTTTCGCGATCTGCACCCTCGCGAGGGAGATCAGCATACGAACGTCCTCCTCCTTGCCGGACTCTGACTTCGAAAGCTCGCATGCTTTGACGATGCACTGCTCTGCCTCATTGAGGTCTCCGTTGGCATCGAGGAGAATCGAACCGAGCGTCTCCCACGCGACATAGAGCTCGGGAGCAGTGCGAACGGCGAGTCGAGCGTAACGCTCGGCCTCCTCAAAACGCTTCGTGCGCCTCAACACCTCGGCAAGGTCGTTCTGCGCAAGCACAACTGGGCGCGTAGTGTCGCACGCCCTCCTGAGAAACGTCTCGGCCTCTTCGTACTTGCCCTTCTGGAGCGCGAGAGAGCCCATGACGTAGTTGGCGAGAGGCGCCTTGCGGTTGCGCCTCAGGATCTCCTTGGCGTGGAACTCCGCATCCGTCGTGTCGTTGAGCGATATGTCGAGGCCGAGAACTATGTCCTGCGTCGCCTGGACGTCTGGGCGCGTCTTGATGGCGGCGGCGAACATGTCGCGTGCGGCCTTGCGCTTCTCGTTGCCCTGGCGCAGCATGAGGAACGCGCGGGTGGACTGGATGTTGTAGTCGTTCGCGTCATTTGCGTTCTTCTCCATTTCAGGAAGTATGACATTTTCCACGGCCTTGAGAAGCTCTGCCCTCTCGGCGGGATCCTTTGACGCGTCAAACTGCTGCAAGGATACGGCGGCAAGAAGCGACCACGCCTGGAGATTCGCGGGATCGAGGTCGGTTGACCTCGTGAGCATCGCCTTGGCCTCGGCAAGTTCGTTCTTCATGAGATGGAGCATTGCGACTTCGATCGCCACGCGCGGATCGTCCTGCGCCGCCTTCGTCGCGCGCTCCAAGTACTCGATTGCCCTCGCGCTATTGCCCTCGAGGAGCTCGAGCCGCATAAGGCCGACGAGCGCATCGTGGTTCTCGGAGTCCTTGGAGAGGACTTCCTCGTAAGTCGCCCTCGACTTCTTCACATCGCTGTCGCTCGCGTAGAGCGCGGCCATCATGTTGAGCAAGCTCGAGCGGCGCTCGGTCGGAACGAAATCGATCGCGCGGCGAATCTGGTTCAGCGCCTCGCCCGGGCGACCCGACCTCGCCCACGCATATCCAAGACGGACGAATATCTCGGGATTCCTGATGTAGCCGTAGACGTTTGCGAGCTTCCACAGGACATAGCGACGCCCCTTGTCCTCAACAATGGACTTGAACTCCTTCTCGATGTCGTGCTTCTTGCGCACCGCCTTGGGATGGCCGGCACGCGCCATCTCGAACTCGTTGAAGAGCGCACAGACATTGTCCTTGTCGATGGAATTGAGGATGAGCTCGTACATATTGAACGCACCGTCGTCGTCGCCGGCGTCCTGAAGCCAGACGCCGCGGTCGTTCGCGACGAGGCCTACGTGACGGCGAAGACGAAGGCGCACGAGCTCGATCGGGTCGTTCTCCTTCAGCTGGTAGCTGCCCCATTCCTTTACGCCCTTCGGCGGGGCAAGAACCTTGTCGAACTCGTCCCACGCGCTCCAATCGGGCTTGCGCTCCGGATCGGCGCCAAAGAAGAGGAACTCGGGCACTGCCTTTATCCCGGCGGCGTACCAGAGGTCCGGGGCACCAAATATAGCGGCCTTCTTCGCGATATCTGGATCTGCAGCGAACCAGTCCTGGACAAACGCAAGCACGCCGAGAGAAAGCGAAATCGAAAGCTCGCGGTTCTTGTCGCCGCCAATCCCCTTCGCCTCGACAAGTTTCGAGAGCTCGCCGAGATAGCGCTCATCAAGGTCGCGCTGCAGGCATACGAGATTGAGTTCCTTGCCCGTCTTCGCGGCAGCGAGGCGCAGGTGATCGTCGAGAAGGCCGTCAGTGATGAACCAGGTGCGGACTCCAAGGTCAGCAATCAGCTTCTCGGCAGTGCGGTCGGCGAAGTCGCCGCGCGAACGGTCGAACGAAAAGAGGTTCAGAAGGACTGTAATGACCATCACAAGCGACAGCACTGGAAGAACGGCAATGGCGAGCGTGCGGCCCTTCATCGCCACAGGCTCGGCGTCAAGCGACTCGTTCTTGCGGACTTTTGCGACGGCGAGCAGCCACCAGTAAGTCACGAGATATGCAGCGGTAAATGCCGCAAGCGCACAAGGCACTACAGGAAGAAGCCCGTAGGGGCGCATAAGCGGCGAGGGCGCGAGCGGAGTGGCGACGGCGAGAATCGTCACGAAGCTCATCGCGACATGATATATCCACTGTGAAAGGCCGCTCTCGCGGTTGTAGGCGCCAAAGCTAGAGAAGAGCGCAACTATGAACGGCAGAACCGCAAAAGCGCCGACGAGGAACCAACCCTCCGCGGAGAACCACACCTTCGTTTCGCTCCAATGAGCGCGCATATGCTCGGTGAAGTTGCCGGAGGCGTTGGGAGCGTAGATGAAGAGCGTGACGATCGCGATAAGGAGGAAAACGAACGCCGCGCCGTACGGCTTGCCGCCGCGCTTTCCGGAGACTGCCCACACACCGCAAAAGTAGAAAGGCGCGAGAAGACCGAAAAGCGGCGAGTCGGCGAACCCGAGTCCCGCGAAGATGCCGATTAGCATGATAAACATCCAGCCAGTATTCTTACCGGCGCGGGCATAGGGAATCAGAAGCGACGCCGTCACGAACGCCCAGGCGGCATCAAAAGAAAACGAGCTCAAGTGGGTAAACGACTGATGAACTGCGGGCGTCGTCATAAACACGACGGACGCGACGATGCCGGCCATGCGACCCATGGAGTCGGCATACTGGGCGAGCATCTCGCCTCCGATACGCTCCCTGACGAAGAAAGACGCCAAGTGGTAGAGGGAGATGACCGACACAACGCCGCACAGCGGGCCAAGGATGTTCGAGCACCCGAACAGCCGCGCGAATATCGCCATCAGCGGATGGACGTTGACCGCGGCGGAGTCAAGGCCCTTCCACAGCGTCATAAGGTGCGCGCCCTCTCCAGGGTAGGCGCACGACGCCATCGTGCAGAAGTAAAGAAGCGCCGCAATCGCCGCTAGCACACCGGCGACGATCCATTCGCCGCCCCTCTTGCCAACATCCTTGAACTGCGCCATCGTCAAAGCCCTCCAAAATCACTTTATTTTCGCCAACGCCTGCTTCAAGTCGGCTATGAGGTCGTCTGGATCCTCGAGGCCAACCGAGAAGCGGATCAGGTCCGGCGGAATGCCAGCCGCCTTTAGCTGCGCATCCGTCAGCTGGCGGTGAGTGTGCGAAGCAGGATGCAGGACACAGCTCCAGGCGTCCGCAACATGCGTCACAATGCCAATGAGCTTCAGCGAGTCCATGAACTTGATGGACGCCTTGCGGCCGCCCTTGATGCCGAACGTCATCACGCCACACGGCGAGTTGCCGTTAAACTGCTTT
>CACWJS010000085.1 GCA_902761275.1 uncultured bacterium
GTTCTCCGGCATTGTCGTCGTGCCTTCCGAATCGAAGCCCTCGTGGTTGATAAAGTCAAAGCGCCTGAGGTGAACTTCCTCGCCCGCGAGCAGCGCGTTTACGTCGCTCGCGAGTCGCGCCGAGTCGACCGCCTCTATCGTCTCGTAGTCGAAAGTGCCGTCGGGGTGGCGGGGGTTCCTCGCGTCGCCCACGAAGTAGTCGTCGGTCGAGAGGTGCAGGGCATCCGCGCCGTTGACCCTGAGCTGCGTGCAGAGCCGCTTCGCCGTCGTCGTCTTGCCTGCCGACGAGCCGCCGCAAAGGAGAATGATCCGAACGTCCTTCTTCGCGCATATCGTGTCGGCAAGCGCGGAAAGTTGCTTTACCTGCCTTGCCTCGCAGACGCGGATAAGCTCGTCTATCTCGCCAGTCTCAACTGCATCGTTTAGTTCTTCAACCGTCATCTCGACCACCCAAGTTTTCTGTTTAGGACGACGTATGGATCGAAGCCGGGAAGTTCGACGAACTTCGCGGAACGCGCCGACTTCGCGATCTCGACCGATTCGCCCGCCTTCAGCATCGCAACATTCTCGCCGTCTGCATATACTCCCAAGCTCTCGTCCGCACCAACGACGCTGCGCCGCGAAGTGACAGTAAGCTTCACCGCATCGCTCACGACCATCGGCCTCACGCCGAGCGCGTGCGGATTCATCGGCGTGACGACGAGGCATTTCGTGTCGGGCATGAGAACTGGCCCGCCAGCCGCAAGCGAATACGCCGTTGAGCCGGTGGGCGTCGCGATTACCACGCCGTCGGCCATGTAGCGCGTCGCGGAGTTGCCGTCAGCCGAGACATCGAGCACAGCGGCGTGGCCAGTCATCTCGCGCATGACTACAACATCGTTCAGCGCAGTCATGCCGCCAACGTCGAGCATCGTCCTCTCGGAAACGGAAAACTTGCCAGCCGCGAGCATCGCTATCGCCCTCTCGAAGTCGCTTTCGCCGACGCTCGCGAGATAACCGAGCGAACCGAGGTTGAAGCCGAGAACGGGGATGTCGGGGAACTTGCGGACGGCGCGGAGTATCGTGCCGTCGCCGCCGAGCGCGACTATCGCGTCGCATGTGCCGCGCGAGGCCAGCGCGAGGCCAACACGGCGCGCAATGGCCTCAAGCCGCTTCGCCGCCGCCTTCGCCGCGGGCTTTCCCGCATTCGCGTAGAACCGCACCTTCATCTTTCCGTTCCTTTCAACAAGAGCCGGACGGACCATCCACCCCCAGGCAATCAGCCGCCATTCGACCTACGCGCCTTCGGGCCCGAGAGCTTCAGGGATAGTCCGCCGGCAAAGTGAGAATCTCGCACCCGTCGTCGGTGATCGCCACCGTGTGCTCGAAGTGCGCCGAGAGGGAGCCGTCGCGCGTCACGACCGTCCAGCCGTTGCCAAGCACATTCGTCTTCTCGCCGCCCTTCGTCATCGTTATCATCGGCTCGATGGCGATTGTCATGCCGGGCTTAAGGACGAGCTTCGTGCCGGGCGTACCGTAGTTCGGCACCTCGGGATCCTCGTGGACCGTGCGCCCGACGCCGTGGCCTATCCAGTCCCTGACGACACCGAAGCCAGCGTCTTCGGCGACTTTCTGTATAGCGTACCCAACGTCGCCAAGATGGACGCCCGGGCCGCACGCCGCGATGCCCGCCTTGAGGCACTGGCGCGTAACCTCGACGAGCCGCAGCACTTCGGGGTCGGTGACACCGAGCGCGACAGTGCGAGAAGTGTCGCCGTTGAAGCCGTTCTTGAAGATGCCGACATCGGTCTTGACGAGATCGCCAGGCATGATGACGCGGTTGCGGTCGGGTATGCCGTGGATGACCTCGTCGTTCAGCGAGACGCAGAGGTGTCCTGGGAAGTCGGGCGCATAGCGTCCGCCGGGATATTCGAAGAAGCTCGCGCCGACATTGTGCTTCTTGCAATACTCGATGACGAGATCGTCTATCTCGCCTGTCGTGACGCCAGGCGCGACGGCAGCGGCGCAGATGTCGCGTATCTCCGCGCTCATCCGGCACGCCTCGCGCATCTGCGCGAGCTCGGCCTTCGTCTTGATGTCGACTTTCACTGCGTTACATCGCCGCGAGGAACGCCTCGGCGTTCTTCTCGGGGCCCTGATCGCCGTCGATGCGCCTGAGGAGACCCTTCTCCTCGTAGTACTTGATAAGCGGCTCGGTTTCGCGGTGGTAGACTACAAGGCGGTCCTTCACCGTCTCTGGGTTGTCGTCCTTGCGGATGACGAGCTCCGCGCCGCACTTGTCGCAAATTCCCTCGACCTTGGGCGGAAGCGCCTTGACGTGGTAGCCGGCCTTGCACTTCGGGCACGTGCGGCGCCCGGCAATGCGGTCGTGGATCACTTCGTCGGGAACGTCGACGAGAACGACGCTCTTGATAGGCGCGCCCATCTCCTCGAGGATCTTCGCCTGCGCGAGGTTGCGCGGGAAGCCGTCCAGGAGCATCGTTATGTCGCCCGTGGTCTCGGCCACGACGTCCTTTATCATCTGCGCGATAAGCGCGTCGGGGACAAGGTTGCCCTTCTCCATGTAGCCCTTCGCCTCCACTCCCGCAGGAGTGCCCTTGGCGACTGCGCCGCGAAGCAGGTCTCCTGACGAGACGTGCTTCAAGTTGTCATGCTCGGCCGCGAGTTTCCCCGCGATCGTTCCCTTCCCCGAACCCGGGGCCCCCAGCAGAATCACGATGTTCATGCGGGAAATTATATCATAATTGCGCCGTAATGGGGTGATTGTGTGGCGATGTTCAGTGCTGGTTTGCCTTCCAGCGTGCGGTCACGGTCGAAGATTGCTCCGGTGAGCTGCGCGAAGGCTCGCCTAACCCGTCGGGCCTTGTCATCGCGACGGCTCCCACACATCAGACAAAGAGCCGAGTTTAGCCTGCCGTGCCTCGGCGTCTATCACTGGTTGCGTACGCAAGCGCCTCTTACGCCTGCGAGACAAGACCGCTCCTCTTACGCGACCTTCGCCTCCGCCCACCTACGCCATGGTGCCCTCGCTTCGCTCGGTAATATTGATCGCCCCCCGCGCGCTGCATCCACCGTCCGCAGCGCGATACTTTGTCGGCGGGATACCGCCTTCTCGCCTTGCGACGTGTACCACCGCGCATCCGCCGAACCGAGCCGTCGCGCGTCGCTCAGCTCGCCACTCGGCACGCCGCTCCGCTTCCTCATTACATGTTAAACCCCTTACAAACCATCCCAACCGTTCCTTAGAGAAATGGCGAGGCGAGTTCACGCGTGGAAGAATTTATAATATGGCCACGGAGGGAAAGCCATGCCGGTAATAGTTCCAGTCAGAGACCTGAAGGACACCAACAAGATTTCCGAGCTATGCAATCGGGAACGGCGCCCCATATTCGTCACGAAGAACGGATACGGCGACATGGTCATAATGAGCATGGCCTACTACGAAGAAACCCTTGGTCGCAATTCCGTCTACGAAAAGCTTTCCGAGGCAAGAGCCGATGTCGCAGCCGGACGCGTCAATCCGCTCCGCAAGGTGTTGTCAAGGCAGAGGGCAAAGTTCAATGTTCACGCTTGAAATCACCGCCAGCGCCGAGGACGATCTCGACCAGATGACTGACTACCTTGGAACAACGCTCGCCAATCCACCAGCCGCGACTGCCTTCCTTCGTCCATGTTTACTCGATTTCTTGGTGAATTACAAACATGTTAATAATTCGAGGGCATACAAACTCAGCGACCATTTAGGGGCTGTAGCTGAAATTTCTTTACAACCTTGAACGACATTGTGATCTTGTTGGCTATCAGGTCTTGAAATCCTTCAAACATTACAGTGCAGTTAGCGAACTCCTCATGTCTAAAGCATCTAATCTGTGTAGCAGGGCTTATAACCCTTTTATATAGCTTCCCACCTACTGGCTCCCAGTCTGCTGTTTCGTTGGAAATTGTTTGTATTTCGGAGGTGAACTTTACGCTAAATTTATTGCTAAACACCATAGACAATCTTGTTATCTCATCTTGCATCTGTTTTACAGTTTGTATAGCGGGGTCTTGGGCTATAAGTGTTATTGCGTGAATGCCGTGTAATGAAGAGCTTTCCAACGTGACATATTCATACCTTGTGAAGCTGGGCTTTTCCAGCTTTTGCATGAATACCTCATCGCATTTCTCTCCAAATTTATACCCCGCAAGTCCGATGATGTTGACTCGTTTTGCGAGGTTTTCGGCTTTGGCCTTTTTTATTGCCTTTGTATTTGAAGACTCCGCCCGTTTCTGAGCTTTCTCTTTTTTTATGTCGCGTGCGGTCTTCCCTTGTCCACCAAGAAGATTTCGATTGCCAAATCCACGGTTACCAAAGTTGGAGAAGCCTTGGCATAGAACCATCGTAGGCATAGACAAGAAAATACATAAACACAAGTATTTTTTCATATTCATATTAGTATTATAGCGCATCCGCATCAGTGTATTTATTTTGCTTTGATTCTTTGTCAAGCAACTTTGAAGCATCTTCGTCGGAAGCTGAAATGAGGATAGTAGCCGGATGCCCAGAACGAGAAGGGAAATAGCCAACATGAACAGACCTCTCGTATCCATGGTTTTCTTTCACAAACCTCCAAAACGCACTTTTGCCAACAGAATTGTCCGTCCCTGGGACATGCGAAAACTTTTTGGAAACAATATCAACAGTCGTATAGTACTCAGACAACGCTTCCCTGTCGGAAGAGAAATCCCGTGTGCAGCAAATCTCCCAAGCAATCCTTGAAATAGGTGTTACAGAAACAGTGTACTTTTGGAAATCCCGAAATTGGGTTTTGGGGCGAAAATTGTAATGCATGTCCGCACAGACTCGTTCGGTTGATGGGGTAAATTGAGCAGTGTTTATTTCCTTGCCAAAAGGAATCCCAAGCCACGAATCAAGAGACACGGAGCCATCCTTGACAATTGATTGGATTTTAGACAATTCTTCACCGTGCTCACGAATCTCTTGCGCGATTGTATCAGATAAGTCGAATGCTGAAACCTTTATCATCCCTGACGCACTCAGAGAAAGCTCCAAATTAATCAGCTTATCATTAGGTTTGGACTTGTCTACACGTGCGTAAAACCTCATGAGTTGACCTGCATCAGGAAATCCATCTATCATATGACACTTGTAAGACCTTTGAAGCGCATTTCTAATTTCGTATACACGCTCTTTTTCCCCACCAGAAGACTGTACACCATAAACATAATACGGTACAGATGATTTTGGCGTGATAGCACATATATATTTGTCAAAGCCTCTAATTTTTGACTTGGGTTCGAACGAATATTTATAATCTTTATCAGGGGTGAACTGTGAGCGGTCTACTTTCTCTCCAAAGTTCAAACCGTAAATTACGAAGGGGCGCATTTTCGCATTTGCTGTTGAGCAAAACAGAGCGATTAAGATAAATACCGATTTCTTCATGACACGCTTACTCCTTTGCAATTGTGCTCTCGCTCGACTGCTGTAACGAGTCTGCGCTGGGAACCGATTCAGTAATTATCTGCTGGGCGACGGACAATGGTGGCATAGGATTTTTTGCCACAGCCTTTTTCGCCGCCTGACGAAAATGTCGCGCAACAATTGAAGATGCCGCTTTTGCCTCTTCGCAGTCGAAAAGGTTAGAGCGAAGGACATCTCCACGAAGAAGAGACGCTATCTCGGCTTCGTCTATACTTATACCATCTCCAATCTTTCGAAGTTCGCGCTTCAACATTGACACAAACATATTCGACGTCAGGAGCGCTGCAATGACAAAACGGTTCACGCACCGAGCCTTTTCACACACTTCTTCGCGGGCACTCTTCAATACGCCTTCCTTTGTGACAATAAAAAGTTGCTCAAGATCACGCTCATTTTTTGCAGACAGCTGCAAGATATTGAACTGCGAAACACGGTCCCAAGTTATGGGCTGTCCAAAATTAAGGCGATAAATTTGCCAATCTATACCGTTTGTTAAAATCAGCCATTTTATACCCTCCTTTGCGCCATAATCTATCGCCTGTCTAAGATGAGGCTCTCTAAGTTCAGTGCCAACAGACTTGCACTCAATAAGATACTCCACATTGAATCCCTTCCGCCCGTTCTCAAGTTTTATGGCAAGATCGCAGTAGGTACCACGTATCGCATACTCTCGCGTAATTTCGCTATACTTTTCATAGCCGAAGACTGCAGACAAAATATCTGTGATGATGTCAACTGTGTTGGACTCGTTGAAGTCCTGCTTCTTAGCATCAGACAGAACCTTCTGGAACTTCGGAAGCGCAGCGCGGATCTGCGATTCTGTTTTCTTCGTCATCTTCATGTGGCAACCTTCCTATTCCGACGCCTTCCTTTAGAAAGACCGCCGCGCTAGGCTCGGAAAGGAAAACGTGGCGTGCCTTTAAATCCATGTTCTGATCGAGGCACGACCAAGCGCCTATAGTCAAACACGAACATAAGACACGCCACGCGGAATGAACCGCGCAACGCATCTCACATACTCGGCTTGACTAATGAAATTTGGTCGTTTTCGATCAGAGCCAAATACGCAAGATTGCGTACGCACTGCGGGCGTCGGGTGCGTTTCCGCAGCTCCTCGGGTTGGAACGCGGCACTTCTGCCACGGTTCCTTGCGAGGTTTTGGCCTCGGTCTTGAGAGCGGGCGCGTCGGAGACGCGCCCCTACCAATGCTTCGGCCCGATGGCTGGGATTGACACTTCCCAGCCGATGTCAAAGATCACGCTCCACAGGATGTTACCATTGGAACGCCGTTATTATACCACAAAATCGTGCTGCGTGGCTGTAGAATTGCGGCCATGCTTGCCTTACTGGTAAGAATTGTGATACAATACTCTTGCTTTATCGCATGAAAGGTTTGACATGACAAACGTGATGACAACTAAACTGTCCTCAAAGGGGCAGGTCGTTCTCCCCGAAACCTTGCGCCAGATGTATGGCTGGCAGAGCGGAACGTCGTTTACGATTCTGGCATATAAAGGCGCCGTGATCATGCAACCCATCAAGCCCCCGACCGAGGCCGAGCTTGCCGCCAAGTTCGACGAAGCTTGCGCAGAATCCAGGCGTCTGGCAAAAGAGGCAGGAATGACACCGGCCGACATTTCAAATGCCATATCCGAAGTCCGCAGCGCACGAAGGTCGCGGAGATCTCGGCGGTGAGGGCGGTTCTTGACACAAATGTCGTCATGAGCGCGATTTTCTTCGGCGGCATTCCGCTGAAGATCGTCCGCGCGGCTTTTGCGAAAAAAGTCGAGTTGGTGGCGACACAATCCGTCCGCGCCGAATATCGCGAGGTCGCCGAAAGACTCCATGCGCAGTTTCCCAATGTCAGCTATAGGCGGCCTTTGGCCATGCTGGAGAGCAAGTTGACGATTGTAAGCGCGGCAGCCCTTGGGGCTCATGTTTGCCGCGATCCCGATGACGATGCCATTGTCGCATGCGCATTAGGAGGCCGGGCGAAGATAGTGTGCAGCGGGGACGCCGACTTGCTTGCGCTAAACGGATTTCACGACCTTGAAATCATGAAGCCGTCAGATTTTCTCAAGCGGATAGATTCTTGACGGCTCAGAAGTTCTTGATGTCTTCGTAAAAGGCGGCGCAGGCGGTCTGGACGTATGGCTGCAGGAAAAGCTGAGCAAAGGAGCCGCACGGGACGAAAGCCGCAGGGATAAGCAGCAGATACCAGCCGATAAAGCTTATGTTGAGGCAGAAATAGCGCCACTTGTTCCCGTACATTATGCGACGGGACTCCGTGATGCACTGGTTCGCCGTCCAGTCAGGATGATCGACTGCGATATACGGCGTCATCGCGTAGGAAAAGCTCTTGATGATACCGGGAATGATGAGCAGGAGGAACCAGAGTTGCAGGTATGTCCACTGGACGCAAATCACCCAGAACATGTGCCAGCCATGGCCCCAGCCGGAGGAAAAAAGCTCGAACTTCATGCGCCTGCGAATCGTCGAAAGCGCCATCGTGGAATAAGACCACGACATGAAGCCGATCAAGTAGAAGAGCGGAATTAAAAGAAGCAGAATCGACGGGAGTATCGCCGCAGCGGAAATGAGCATAAGAATGAACATCGCGCCGACGAAGGGCCAGTACTGCCCTTCGCCGAGCGCAACCCATGCCTCGCGGCGATAGTCCCGTGCGCGCTTCATGGCACGATCAGAGTCCCTTGGGGTTGGGTCCGTACTGGTTATCGCCAGGCTGGCTGTCGAGGCAGCAGAAGACGATAAGGACGATCCAGCCAATAATCGGAATGAACGCAAGCAGCCACCACCAGCCGCTACGCCCTGTGTCATGCAAGCGGCGGAAAAGCACGGCGAAACCAGGAATCAAGACTGCAAGAGAATAAAGCAACGGGATTATAGCCAAGACGGCAAGCCCCGTCATACTAATCAATGCACCGGCAATAAACTTGAGAATCGTGGACGCGATGAAATTGAAAAGCACGAACAGCCAGTATTCCTGACGACGTGCGCGACCCGAGAAGCAAGCATATTTCTTTGTGAGACAGTCAATGAAGTAGTTCATGTTTATTTTGTCCTTTTGTTTTGCCAGGCACCATGCCTGACGGCTTGTATTATACCAAAAATTCTCAGTAACCGAGGTCTTCATCCACGAGAATTATCTTTGCGGAGATGCCGGTGGGCTTGCGGTCGAAGATCGCCGTCACCTTACACATCCGATCGGGCGAATCGCATCCCTCTCCGCCAACACACGCGCCCGCGAGCCCACATGGAGTGCGCTTCCCGAGCCGCTTCGCATTCGGCGGGCAGGCGCAGCGCCTGATGCGCGCGATTGCCTCGTCAAGACCTCCGTCAACAATCTTGTTGCGCCCAATGACATAGACGACGCGCTTCGGGCCACAGATCGACGCCGCGACGCGGTTGCCTGTGCCATCGATATTTACGATGCGGCCGTCGGTCGTTAGCGCGTTCGCAGAAAGAAGGAAGAGATCGCACACGAGCTGGTGGTCGCGAATCTCCTTGCCGCTCTCGACGAGCCGCGCGCGCGCGCCAATCTCCTTGACCGACTCGCTGCCGCCCCAGCCGACGCTCGCAGCCGACTCGGCTTCCTTCATGACGAGCGCAAGCGCCTCTTGCCTAGTTGCCGCCGTCTCAACCTCGAACCCGCGCTGTTTAAGCGCCTCGACTGTCTGTTCAAACATTTTCCGCTCCTTGCTTTTATCACCATTATATCATTTCCGTTCTGTCGTTTATTGATTTGCAACTGTTATTTCTATTTTTCATTGACTTACAATCCTCCTTTACGCTCTTGTTCCCGACCCGTACCCTCGTTCCTTGCCTCTGCCATGCCGTTTCGCCACTTAACGCTCAAATGGCCGTTTTACAACGGTTTTGCGGGGCCCCACAGGTTCCATTTCTGGAATCAGCATCGCCATGTAAAGAGGCAACTTGAGCACATCACCGGAAAACTCCGCGTCCCCTGGATGAAGCACGATTGGCCTTGCGACGACCGACGCGAATTTCCGTCTAAACTTGTCCATTGACGTTGTCGTATAGTCGTTGGCGCTCTTGACTTCAACAGGATAGATGTTGTGCCGCGCAGAAACCTTTGACTTGGACAGCAGAAATTCGATCTCCATCCTGCTGTCACGGTCATCTTGCGCCGCATTGAAATGATAGAACAGTTCCTGTCCGGCGGCCTTCAGCATCTGCGCCACCACGTTTTCCATAAGCATTCCCTTGTTGACTTCAAGCTTGCCCGTCAGTATCTTCCACTGCATGTCGCACGTGGCGTTGGCGTTCTCGGAAAATGCATGGCTGACGAGAAGCCCTGTGTCGCCCATATAGCATTTTATCAAGGTGCGGTCTTCCGACATCTTGAGTCCTGCATTCGGGTCTGTCACATTGCTGGCGATATTGACCGTCATCGACTCCGCCAACCACTCGAAAGGAGAGTCGAGGTCTCGCATCTTGACGCCTTCTTTCACAAGCCCAGGCTTGAAATGCTTCTCCTGTGCGCTCAACGCTCCGGGGATGTTGTTCCAGATGGCGCGGACTTTGTGCTTCAACCGCCCCGCGAACTTCCCTATGTCGTAGCTATACAGATCAAGAATCGCCCGCTTCGCCTTTTCCGCAGCCCTTATGTCTCGCCCGTTTGCAAACGCCTCGACAGACTGCGGCATGCCACCGACAACCAAGTATTGCCTAAATGCCTCCATTGCAAGTCGATGATCGGTCTGCCCCATTGGACGCCCATCCGAGAACCTGCTGCTTCATGCCGTGAATTATATCACATCAGACATATGAAAGTCAATGTTCACTACACATTTTTAAGAAGTTCCGTTAAGCGATAAATACACATTATTGAGAAGCTACGTAGCCCGTTCAACACACCTTGTTTCCACTCTTTGCCCCGATCAGCCTGCTGACCGCAATTTCGTCCGCACCGTAATCTCATTTCACCGACCAGCACATGCCCTTGCGGTTACAGCCCCCGCTTCAAGCTCCTGTTGGTCTCATGCCGCGCTCAAGATTTTCCGTATTAGATTCTCAAAACAGGATAACCCAGCAAAAATATCAAAATTCGATATCATTTTCCCGCCGACTTGCGGCAAGGCATCAGCGGCGGAAATTTAGTATAATATCCATCATGGCTTTGCCGAGCGATCCGACGAGGCGCGCGTTTATGCGCGCACTTGCCGCCGAAGGACTCCTAATCGGGGGTCTTTGCGGGTGCTTCGCTTCTGCAGCGACCGTGCTCGCCCTGCGCGCGCTGATACACCCCACCCCGGCATGGACTCCAGCCGCACTCGCCCTGATTCCGCTCGCCTCGCTCGCAGGCGCGCTTCTCGCCCTGCGCCGCACTCCCTCACGCGGCGCATGTGCCGCGCTTACCGAGGACGCGACCCATGCTGGCGGACTACTGCTCGTCGAGGGGCTTCCAGGAGCAGATGCGTGGAAACGCCCCGCTCCTGTCGCCGCCGAGGTTCCGGTCAGGATCCGCAGACACCTTCTCAAATCCGTCCTTGCCCTTGTCGCGCTCATCATCGCGTTTATCGTGCCAGCAAGCTGGTTCGCGTCGGCGGCTCCTTCCACACCACGCGCATTCCCAGACATCACAGCCGACATCAGAAACGAAATCGAGGACATCCGCGAAGAAGAGTCGCTTGAACCCGAGACAATCGAGGAACTCGCCGAGGAACTCAGGCGCATAGAGGCGGCCGCAGACCCCTCCGACCCAGGCACCGCCATCGATGCCGCAGAACGCCTGCGAGAGAGAGTCGCCTCGCTGCTTGAGCTGAACAGCGAGACGCTGAAGAGAGTCGTGCAGGACTCAGACGCGCTCGCGCGTATCGCAAACGACCCCGAGGCGGCAGAAGAGTTCCAGAAGATGCTGGACGAATCGTGCGCCGGATCCTGCCCGAACGGAGAGGAGCGGCCCGGATGTGAAGGTGAAGGGGAAGGTGAAGGTGAAGGCGAAGGGGAAGGCACGGGAGCTCCCGGTCGCGGACGAGGCGACGCGGAAATGTCGTGGACCGATCCTTCCGAGCTTGGCGAATCAAAGTACGACGACAGCGCGAAAGAGCTGAAGCCGGGCCAAAACGCCGAAGAGGGAAAGCTCGGCGAGTCTATTTCGCAGGAGGACCCCACTGCAAAGGGGGCGGCCTCCAGGCGCGGCGCGGCGGCAATCGGCGGACGCTCCGCAGGAACCTCGATAAAGAGAACTGTCGCCCCGCGCCACCGCGGAACGGTGAAGAGATTTTTCGAGACAGAAAGGAAACACCAATGACGCTTCTATCACCAGATGAAATAGCGCCTGTAAAGCAGGACCTCGACCGCACGCTCGCCGCGCTCGACTCGATGCTGCTCGGCCGCCCCGCGCTGCACCGGCTCGTG
>CACWJS010000086.1 GCA_902761275.1 uncultured bacterium
TCGCGCGTCGCGAAAGATGGCCTGCCAGTCGGAACCGGCAATCTTGCCGCAGAGGTACGAACCCAAGCGAGTCCCAGGGCCGGCTTCAAGGTGGAGCTTCTGCCGCGCATCGTCCACGCAGATGTCGCGCAGCCGCGTCACGTTCGTTATCTTTCCCGCGACGCCACGACCCGTACCCTCGAAGAAAAGACAGAGGTTCATCCACGCTTGGACTATTCGTTGTTGCCGTATTCGACGGGGAACCAAGTACGATAGAAGTTGGCGCGTGTCCAAGTGTTGCCAGCGGAGGCATAGTCGCAGAAGAACACGGTAGCGGGATTGCGCGCCTCGGGATTCTCCGTGTGCGAACCGATGGGAAGCGTCGCCGAAAACGCCATCCAAATATCGTCAGAGGGTGTGCGCACCGCCGCGAATGTCGGCATGATCTGCCCGTCCTTGATTCCGTGTCTAAACGGCTCGGTAAGGTCGCCGTCGGCAAAGCGGCTGTCGCGGGCGAGCAGAACGGGGCCACGAGTAAACGCAACGTGATGATCGAGTGTGTGGGCGACAACCGGCATGTCGAACTTGAGTTCCACGATGTCGCCAAGTTTCCAGTCGCGCTCAATCGTGAAATAACTTCCCGCCGCAACGCCATCAAGCACCTTGCCGTTCAGCTTCACTTCCGTCTTTGCGCTCCAAGCGGGTATGCGCAGACGCACCGGTGCCGCGCCCTCGGTGTGGCTGACGATCCTGACATAATCCGTGCGGGGATAGAGCGAATACATGTCGAACGCGACCTTGCGCCCGTTGGAAAGCTCGCCCTTCACAAGCGCGGAAGAATAGAAGTTAAAGGTCGCAGCGTCGCCTCGCGTCGTGAAAAGCTCCTTGAGGAAGCAAAGGAATCCGCGTGGCCCGTTTGCCGTGCAGCAGTCAGTATGCATAAAGCAATGGTTCATGCCGTGCCAGCGGTTGCCTGTCAGCGGCGTGTACGCGGCAAATTCGCCGCCGTCCGAACGGAGAGCGCCAAGATAGGCGTTGTAGAAAGTTCGCTCGATCTGGTCTGCCCATTTCGGATCATCCGTCACTTCCAAGAGCTTTTCGCAAAAGCGCATCCACGTTGTAGTTACACACGTTTCCTGAAGGTGGATGTAAGGAAGATGCTGCTTCTTCGCGCCGTGGAACCATGCCTCGCTTGACGCACACCCACCCGCAAGATTCACCTCTTCCTTTACAATGTCCTCTGCGGTCATTACTGCGGCCTTCAGCAGCTTAGTTGGAGTTTCGAGTTGGAGTTGGAGAGTGGAATTTTCATTCTTTACCACTTCCACATATTCCAGCAGCCCCTGATAGCAACTCATCATCTCGTATGCCTTGCTTCTTCCGTGTTTGCAGACATAAGACCATTCGTCGCCGTCATTGAAGTTCGCGTCGTTGCGGTCGGCGACCGAGACACCCTTAAGCGCAAGGTCGATGAGGCGAGGCCCCTTCTCGGGTTTTGTCATTCCCTCGACGATGTACGCGGCGAAATCGAGATACTTCTTGTCGTTAGTTCGCTTGTAGAGCCAAACGACCGGCTCCAAGATAGATGAACTCGCGTAGCCCGACCAGTTGCCAGTCTGCCACAGCTCACGCCCGCGCTTTCCGTTCTGGCCGATTTCGCCAATCACATAGTCGCAGAGCTTCTTCGCCGCCGCCAACGCCGCATCCGCCTCAACTTTACACTTTTCACTTTCAACCTTACACTTCCAGTCATAGTAGTGTAAAAAACCCATAAGGGTATATTTAATACCCCATACATCCCATCCCTCGCCACAGCGGAGCGCATCGGGGTAGTTGCCGATATAGCCGCACGGTTCCTGCGAGGCAAGCATCCTCTCAATGCCCCGCTCGACATTGGACTTCAACCTTTCTCCAACTCCACTCTCCAACTCCAACTTCGCATACGGCACAGCGGAGTGCATCCACTTCCCCCAGAACTCGGTCTGCCACCAGCCCTTCGTCTCGGTCTTTTCCATGAACGGCGCGGTGATGTAATCGACATCCCGCGCGGCGACATGCTTCTCGATCATCGCGTCCAGCCGCTCGCCGAACCGCCCCTTTAGCCGCACGTCGCCGATGTTGTCGAGCGAGTCGCCAAACGCGGCAAATCCAACCGCCGCCGCAAGAATTGTTCCGCATTGGATTCTCATATTTTTCCTTTTCATATCGCTAATTTTTTAGTTGAGGCAAACACATTCACCCATTTTTTGCTATAATACGCGGTGAAAGGCAAATCAGAAATGGCTCTTGCAATCAGTAACATACCGGTTTTGTCTGGCGAAGCGGCGATACGCTTTGTTCGCACAGCGGAAGAGAATGCCCGCAATCGCGGCCGCATTGACTTTTCTGTCGAGCGTGAAATGTGGCGTAATTTCGAGTCCGAAAATGCCAACCGAGTCAGGAAACTCAGGGAATCCGGCAAATGGCCTTTTTGAATGACAAGTGCGTCCGCGTTCCGCTCACCCAAAATATAGTTGCCGCTTGCGCTCCGTTCAGCTGCGGAAACAAAGACCTTGACGAGTTCTTCGCAGCGGATTATCTCGACTACGCCAAGCAGTTGATGGGCAAGACCTACGCCTTCCTTGAAATTGACAATCCTTGCGAAATCATCTGCGCATTTACAGTCTCCAATGCAAGCATATTCACGAACCATCTTCCAAACGCGAGAAGGAAGCGCATTGGGAAGAATGTGCCGCAGCAAAAGCGCGACATGATCTATCCGGCTGTCTTGATCGGACGGCTCGGTGTCAACAGCAAGTTCTTGCGCAAGAGCATTGGAACGCAGCTGATGAAGAGCATCAAAAGCTGGTTCGTCGACGAAGACAACAAGACGGGATGCCGTTACCTTGTCGTAGATGCCTATAACGAAGAAATCCCCATCAGCTACTACAAAGACAACGGCTTTGATTTTATGTTCAGCACCGAAGAACAGGAAAAACAGTATCGCCAAATCACCGCTCCCGGCCAACTGCACACGCGCCTGATGTTCTTCGACCTCATGCAAATTGCGCCAGCCGCTTCTGCGGCGGGCAAAGGCAACTGATTCTCTCGCGCTGCACCTCATGGCTTCGCGCATGCTCCCGCAACCGCCGCCGCAAGAATTGTTCCGCACAGAGTTCTCATTTTACTCCTTGTTGAACAGCGCGCCGGACGAGCGCGGCATCCTGAAGCCAACCGTCCAGTTTCCGCCCATGCCCGAACGGGTGCGGAAGACTATGTGGTTAGCGCCTTTGCGCAAAGCGACTGCATTACGGCGAAATCCTTTCCATGGTCCGTCAGTCACCTCCTCCACGCCGCCATTCACGGAAAGCCTGCCGTAGTAGTCGTTGTGAATCTCGAGCGAATACTCGCCGTCGCTCGGGGCGGTAATGTCGAATTCTATCTTAGCCCACTTCTCACCGTCGCGCCCCTTCACGACAGCCTCCGGGTACAGCCTGACGAGGTTGAACGTCTGCGCATCGTCGGAAAGCGCGACAACCTTCCCGTCCACGCGGAACGAACGTGCGGCTGGGCGGCAGAACGGATTCACACCTGATTCATCCGCACCCTCGCAAACGCCGTCGGAAAGGGTGACATATCGCACATGGGCCGTTCCGCACTCCGCACACTTCCACGATAGCCGGTATTTGCCGCGAAAGCCGCGAAACGACACTTTGCCGTCTTTTGCCCTGACAACGGATTCTGTCTTCCACTCGCGGTTGATCAGTTCGTCGAGAGCCTTGTATGCGGGCTTGCGCTCGAGGTCTTTTGTCATCAAGCCAGACACCTCCGGCTCGCCGGCGTACCCGCCGCCGTCAACAGTATTCCACCACGTTATGCCGACAACAGACCTGTGAGAGAAACATGCGCGATAGAAATTGCGGGTCGCAATCGCCTGGATCATGCAACTCTTCGCGTCAACTCCAGGAGCGGGAATCGTGATTTCCGAAACATGAAGCGGTCTGCCGACTTCCGACATCAAATCCAGACCTTCCCGTATGCTCTTCGGCGTCCAGGGCTGTACGCCCGCGCATGAAAGCCCATCCACATCACCCTCGGCAAGGCGCGCTATCGCATTCGTATTGAAAACATGCATCTGACATCCGACTACGTCGATCTTCGCGCCTGACGCTATCAAGTCCTTAACCATGTCGCGGTATTCGGGACACATCCTGTTGTCGTTGATGTTGAGTTTCGCCTTGGCGGGCATAAACTTCTTTGCATCGAGACAAGCATCAAGCTGATAGTCGCCGGGCATGATGCCATAGTTGTCGCTGTACATGAGGGGCTTTCCGGTACGGCATCTGCGGCCCGACGCCACCCAGTCCTGCCAAGACTCGTTCGTGCATTCCCAGCTGTCCACGATTTCGCCGAACCTGGCGGCAACTCCCTCGACGCGACGGCGAAACGCCTCGCGCATGTTCGCCGCGAATCCGGGACACTTCGCGGCAACTCCGTCTTGTCCGAGGATGTTGAACGCCTCCATCCATCCGGCGCACCACTCGCGGCCTTCGGGAATTCGCCCCTGCGAGATTCCATATTCACGAAAAGCAAAGCGCTCCTCCGGCGGACAGCAGTGGTACCATATCCATCGCGGAAACCCCGCCGGCGATCCATATATGAGGACATGTCCGTATGTCGTCACCCCGCGCTCGCGGCAGAACTCGACTATCGGGCCTGTTGCCGGACGTCTCCATCGGAAGTCCTTCTTCGCCTCTTCGCGCGTCATCGAGTTCCAGTAGCGCTCTGAGTCCTCGAATGCGCCGTCCGAACGCACGACTCCGGGTATCGGCTCGTATTCGCGCCAGTAGAACGGCACCGTCGCCTGATTGAAAAGGCCGCCATCGCCGAACATCGCCTTGTAACGATCATTTCTCTCCTTTGAGCCAAGCTGGTTGAAGTTGAAGATGTTGGCGCCGAAACGAAACTCGTGGGCAATCTGCTCGACCTCTACTTCAGCTCCGTCGGAAACAGGAAGCGCAAACGTCCCGTCTGTCTTTCGGTTCGCCTCGATGTCCGCGTCTATCTTCGCATCTTCTTCTGTATTCCAGATTTTCCAGTAGGCGTCGCCCATCGCAGATTTATCTATCTTAAACTCCTCAAACCCAGCAGAGGCGAGCGTGTCTTCCGCCTCGACGTCCGCGCCCGCCGCCATCGCCGCCACAAGAATTACGCTATATGTTTTCATTTACTCTCCTCGTTCGGTTGCCGCCCTTCCCGGCTATTCAACGGCAGAACGCAACTTTTACTTCTGCAACACCTTGCCCGGCAATTCAGCAATCAGATCATCAATACGCTGCGGCAGCGAAAGTGCTATATTCTGTATTGCGATATCCTTGTCGTTTGCGAACTTATCCATCGCCTGTTTTGCCTTGGAAAGTTCAGCCGCCAGTTTTTTCGCCTCGGCATCACTCTTCGGATGAAATGCAGGATCTGAATATTTACGATAAAGAGCATAGTGCTTATAGACCGTTTTGGCTGTTGGATGCGCCGCCGCGATCTTCTCGCTGTATGGAGAAAGTGTGTTCTTCATTGCTGGGAAACGCTTCACAACCTCTTCAATGTCGTACAGCGCAGCAACGGGAGCACCAAACCATACCTTTTTCCTGATCTGATAAATCATATCACCCCTGGTTCGCCCAAGCGCATCATAAAGCATTTGGGACTCCGCCGCAACCTCTTGATCCTTGGACAATATCCCCTTCTTGAGCGATGCAATTACTTTGACAAGAGGCTTTCCACCTTCGACTGCCACGTCAAAGCCCTTGATATGCTTGACATTGTCAACATAGCCGTACCACGGACGCCACGTAGGAAGCGCCGCCTTCGCTTTTTTGATTGCGTCGCGGACGCCTTTGGGTGTCTGAACCTTGTCCATTTTGCCTTTGTAAAGTGGCTCCTTGCCATCTGGCCCCATCACATAGACATAAGGGCGGTCTGTTTCGGAATTTGGCGCACCGTCAAACGTCACATTTCTGAAACACTCGAAACCTACAAGTCTTTTTACGACTTCACCCTTGAGGATCTTCTCCTCCAAATCCTTTTCACTTATGTTATGCAGATTGTAAACAACCAGCACATCCCTGTCGACTTTTTCAAAATTCCAGTCAAAGCCAACGCCAGGCATGAATTCAAGCCCGAGGCATCTGACTGGAAGCGTCGCGTTGATCTGCTCCACAGCCTTGGCACCGTCAATTTCTATGACAATCACGAACCTTCCACGCAAATCGCTCGGCGTGAAACGATTCAAGTGCCCATTGCCCATGACTCCATCGAGTCCCGTCCATTTCACGAAACCGCCAGCAACAGGCTCCGCCTCAAGCTTCTTCACTTCACGAATCCACTCATTGCGCAGGTCTGCCTCGCTACCTTTCGTTTTCCCATCGCGCTTCGGCGCACCGCAAGCTGTGATAGCCGCAAGCACACTAAAAACCATCGCAGGAATCGCCCCTCGCTTCACTCTCATTTTATTTCTGCTCCCTTTATTTAGCGGACACCAGTGAAATTGACCGGACTCCCGGATAGGCCGCGCCTTTCTTTGAAATGACGACCTTCCGCCACCCTTCCTCTACGCTCTCGATGCACTTGTATTCCTGCGAGCCGGACGGATCAAGAGCGATTTCAAGTTTTGCGCCAGGAACGTCCTTGAACTCCACAGTAATTGTGCCATTCGGGAACACGGCGTTGCCGACCCACCGCACAGGCCAGCCGTTCACGATTTCAGAATGCGCTCCATGCATCGGGCGCATGACGCGTCCGTCGTCGTATATGCCGCCAGGCACAATGAAATCAAGAACATCGGCGCGGCTCTGGAGCGCACGCCTTGCCGCTCGCTCCGCCTTGTACTCCGCAAGCAACTCCATACAGAAAAACCGCAGTCCGATAAAATATGCGCAGTCAAGACATCCGTCCTCCGTCACCGGATGAAATTCGTCTGCAGCTACGGCTTTTGTATTGTGCATCATCGACTCAATCAGCTTCACCGCCTCTGACGATGCGGCCTCAAGCTCCTCCGGAACGTCACTACCGGCTTTCATGTCCTCGAAGTAGGCCACGACGCACCGCGTGTACGCCTGAAGCGCACGCGCGACCCTGACGGCGTTATCCCATGCGCGTACAAGTCTCGTGTACTCCGTCAGCGGCAAGCGTCCGCGCAACGACTTCACGAGGGAAAGCCCGCGTTCCGCCATTTCAAGGCCCTTCGCCTTTTCGGCAAGTATCTGCTCGTGCGTGGGCGCCTTCTGCCAGTAGAGCATGCTCCAGCTTCCGCGGCAGTTCGAGAGGTCGGCGTTCTCATGATATGCGCCGAATATGCCGCCCGCCTTCACGTACTTGAAGTCGGGTCTTATCGGAAACGTGTGGAAGGTGAGATTCGAGGCCACATAGTGGAGGTTACGCACCATCTCCAGTTCCGTTCCCTCCAGCTTCGCCATTTCCTTCGCCGCATCGCCGTAATGTTTTGCGGCGTACTCCGCAAGAACTCCCTCAATAGTCGCAGCGGGATCCTTTATGAAGCGCATGTAGGCATAGAGGTTTGCTTCTGCGGCAGTGTCGAATATCGAGTTGCCGACTCGGTCTATGCGTATCGTGAACCTGTCCGCCCCTTCCTCCCGCGCGTCAGCGACATAGCCATGGATGCGCGAGACCTGGACGGACGGGAGATACCCCGCACCAAGGTACTCGCCGACGCCGTCGCATTCCGCGCCGAGTGTGAGCGGCGGATTCCTCTTGAGAAACGAATTCTTGGGAAGCCACGGCACGAAATCGGCTTGCGTCACCTTCGTCTCAATCTCAAATGTATAGTCGCCCGCGACGGCGACAGCACCGGCGATAATGTCTTCGTAGTCCTTTGGTATCGACCCAAAAGAACGCAAAATGAACTTCTTGCCGCGCTTGGCGTGTTCCTCCGCGAATATGCGCGCAATCGCCTCAACGACCTTCGCAGGGGGATACCGCTCGGGGTTGGAGTTGTGTATAACGGAATAGTCCGCCTCGGTCAGCGTGAGAACGATGCCGTCCAGCCCCGGCACGAACTTGAACGCCTCCTCTATCTTGAACCGCAGATAGTCCTGGTAGGTGCTGCCGAGGAGGTCGAATTCGCCGTCTTCGTCCAGCATCTGCGGCAAGTCCTCGATAATCCCCGGCTGCAGGAATATCTCGCGGTGCCAGTAGTAGAGGGGTTTGCCGATTTCATGCGCTATTGCAACGATTGCATTCAGCTTCGCCCTTGCCGCTTCGACCGCTGCGGCATCCACACGAGCATGCGCCTTGGGGTATGGCTCCAGCATGGACAGGCCGTTTATGCCTCCGTCCGGCGAATGGCAAGGACCGCACACCTCGAAGGAATCAACCCCGCCGTATTCCGCCGCCTTCGCCGCCACGCGCTCCATGTACTTTACGTCGATCCCCGTCGGATGCATGATCGACCACGAAACTTCCGGCGCGGCAGACGCGGCAAATGTGCCGCCGACAACCGCCGCAGCGAGAATTGTTCCGCAAAGCGATTTCATTTTTTGTATTTCCGCCTTTCAGCGTTGCTGGTTGACACAAATCACCTGACAAACAACATTAACCCACTTGGCTTGCGCTCCTGATTTTCATAACAGCCGAGGTCGGGTAGCGCGTCGGCGGAAAATGCCTTACCAGCTATATCGACAACGCGAGGATTGCCGAGAAGATCCGTCGAGCCGTTCGTCATCCAATCAAGCGTCAAGCCCTTGTCGCGGCAAGGCGATTTCACTTCCAGCGTGTAGTCGCCGTTTGCAGCGTCCGTAAATTTCGGGTTGCCCGTGATGACGCCGCTGTCGAACGGCCCGCCCTGCGCCACCTTGACGAGGCAGTTGGAGAGGATGTTGCAGTAACTGCCCGCGCTCGTTATCGTCGCATTCGGCAGAATGCAGTTGATAAAGGTGTTAGTAGTTGCAGTGCTCATCGTCGCCGGGGTGACGATTGCATGAGGGATGGTGCAGTTCTCGAAAACCGCCGAACCAGCGTAATTTGGCAAAACCGCATTAGTCGCCGCATTGTCCGCTATAAGGCACTGGCGGAAGAGAAGGTTTTGGCAGTTCTGGAAGAAGAATGTTGTCACATTGGCATTGTTCGTGAAGACGCAATCGACAATCGTGCCCCCTGCACCGTGCAAATCGATGAAACGGCTTGATGACCCCGAGCATGCCATGTTCCTGAAAACACAGTTGGTGATGCTCCACGACCCACTTTCTACCCGCAGGCATGTTCCATTAGCGCCTTGGCACGTTCCTGTGAACTCGCAACCCTTCAAGATAGAATTAGGCCCAAACAAGACATGTCCGCCGTTTCCTCCGCCTGTGCACTTGTTGTCTGAAAACAAGCAGTTCTCCAACTCGATTTTGTTGACAACATTGACACCGCCGCCATTTCCGTTGGACGCTGTGACCGTGTTGTTCGAGAAGACGCAATCAACAAACCTCGAGAAGTCTGTGGTGGATGTGCTGTTTTGCAGCAAATAGACTGCGCCGCCCGAGTTCGCTGCGCTATTACCGTAGAACTGGCAATTTGAGACAACCATGCCGATCGCGTAGGCTGCATTGAACGCGCCGCCGCTGCCCGTCGCAGCATTGTCGCGGAAGATGCAGTTGTTGATCTTGCCGATGTTTGTCCTGAAATACATGGAGCCGCCCTTGTCCGCACTACCATTGACGAAGGTGAGGTTCTCAACAATGAAGTTCTTCTGCTGTCCAGTGATTTGGTTTGAACTGCTAAAATGGCGACACGCCGTCTGCGCGTCGATGATTGACGTCTCTGGACACGGCTCGCCCGTGGCGGGGTCTTGACTGCCAAGATAGAAATATGTGACGAGTGGGATAATGGAGGACGCGATCTTGTGCGTTCCCGGCGAGCAGAGAATACGCTCGTGCGATGCCGCCGCCGCCGCAACGGCGGCAAGATTTGTGAGCGGATCGTTCCAGCTGCGACCGGTAGCGTTCGCTGCCTGGACGTATTCACGCGCCGCGCACCAGTCGGGAGACGCAACACATCGAACAAACGGCTTGGCGAATCCCGCATCCTCTTCAATGGCAACCCTTCGCGTAGAGCCAACACGGAGCGTAAAATCCGGGACTCCGCTCGTTGCGGCGAGATTGGGGAACTTGTAGTCTGCGGCGGCCATGTCGGGCGTTCCTGTGAGCGGCCAGTAGCCGACCAGCCCGTTTTCGTTGCCGGCAAGTCGTGTCGTCCGTGTGTAGAGCCCGTTCACCTCCTCTGTTGACAAAGCACGGTTCCAGACCGACAGTTCGGCGTAATGGCCGGAAAGACCGTCAGTCTCGCCGATGCTCCCCGTAGAACTCATATCAACGGCCGATCCGCCGAGCGTGAACATCTTGTCTGGTGTCGTAATCGCGCTGATACCGTCCGTCAGTTCGGCTACAAGTTCACCATCCACATAAAGTCGTTGGAAAGTATTTGCGGCATTCACAGAATCGTAATTGAAAGTTCCGACGATAAAGTGCCATTTGCCGTCGTTGAGCACATATCCTTCCGCCATCGCATTGCCAAACTCCGTACGGAAAGTCAGCCTCTTGTTCCCTGTGGTATAGCTAGACGTGTGCGGTATCGCAAGGTTCCATCGACCGTTCACGCCGGCGAGGAACTTTCCGTATGTCGCGGACACGTCTTTCGCCCAGATTGCGACTGATACGGATGTGGAGATTTTGTCCGCAAAAGCGTAATTCTTGGTGCCGAAAGCTTCAGCGCCTTTGCCGCTAACATAGTCCTCTGGGTGGATGTAGAGGACGTTCTCCGCCCATGCAACGGCACAAGCGCAGGACAGGGCCGCCACTACTGCCAACTTCTTCATTGCTGTGTTTTTCATGGTTGTTGTTCCTTTCATCTTTTGGCGGCGGCGTGGGGACACGCCGCCCTACCGGAAATGGAATAGACGTGACGCGAGTGTCCGGCGAACTCGTCGGCAATCGCGCCGTTTTCGATCTTGACCTTTCGGTTCTCGAAAAGCACCTCGGCTTCGACCGCCTTGTTGAACGGCGACGGAAGGTTGAAGACGACTTTCCCTGCGCTCTGCTCGTCGATGTTGCAGGTGACGAGCGTCATGGTGCCGTCCTTTACGGCGGGACGGTAGCGTATCTTCGCGCGGTCGGCCGCACATTCAACTGCTGGCGACAGTTCTTCGGTAAGAATCAGATCCTCAAGGACGGCGAACTCCTTGACAAGCTGCTTGATCGCGCGCCAGTTCCCCGGAGTCGCCGGGGGTATCAGCCCCCAAAGAACGACTCCGTTCACGCCGCTCGCCAATACCGCGTAGCACTGCGCAATCTGCTGGGAGTATGTCGGCTCGCAGGGGTGCAGCGGATAGTTCGCCGACTCGACGTACACAAACGACGGTCTGGCAAGCTCGCGTCCTTTCTTTGTCATGACGTCGATTGCCTCCATCATGTCGGCAATTGTCCTTTGCTCATCTTGTGTCAGATAATCATCCAGCATCAGGATGTCGGTTTCAAGGTGCGCGTAGTCGTTGGGGATGCCCATGATGGTGTTGTTCATCACCATCGGACGCATTGGGTAGAACTGGCGCAACGACTTCAGGTAGCGATAGCAGTCCTCGCTTTTCATCCACAGTTCAGGTTCGTCAACGACAATAGTGCCGATGACAGACTTGATGTCGAAACGGGCGTGAAACATTGCATTCGTCTCGAAACGTGCGGCAACCTCTTCCGATGACA
>CACWJS010000087.1 GCA_902761275.1 uncultured bacterium
CTTCCCCTGCACGGTAGATTCGCCGCCGGGAAGGGCGATGAGGTCCATCGGCCGCCCAATGTCAGCGATCTGGCGTATCTCAAACACGTCCGAGCCCTCTTCGCGCCAATACGCCTCCATCTCGGCGAACGAGCCCTGAACCGCCAATACTACGACTTGCATTTTTCTCTATCCTAGTTATTTAACGCAGAGGCGCGGAGTACGCAGAGCGGGGAAAGTGTTGTGCCGATCTCTGCGCACTTTCCGTCTCTGCGACTCTGCGTTGAAAACTACTTTCCGCGTTCTTCCATTATGGTCTCGATCTCGTCCGCGTTGATGCCAACCATCGCGGGACCGAGGTTTTCGGAGAGCTTCGCGAGAAGCTTCGAGTCCTGCCAGTTCGTGACCGCCTGCACAATCGCCGCGGCGCGCTTCGCGGGGTCGCCCGACTTGAAGATGCCGGAGCCCACGAAAACGCCCTCTGCGCCAAGCTCCATCATGAGCGCGGCGTCCGCGGGCGTCGCGACTCCGCCAGCCGCAAAGTTGACGACAGGGAGCTTCCCGTTCTCGTGCACGTACTTCACGAGGTCGAGCGGCGCGGCAAGTTCCTTCGCCGCCTCGTAGAGCTCGTCTTCGCGGAGCGACACGATCTTGCGTATCTCGCTCTGCATCTTTCGCATGTGGCGGACCGCCTGCACGACGTCGCCCGTGCCGGGCTCGCCCTTCGTGCGGATCATCGTCGCGCCCTCGCCGATCCTGCGAAGCGCCTCGCCAAGATCGCGCGCGCCGCAGACAAATGGCACGTTGAACTTCGTCTTGTCGATGTGCCTCACGTCGTCGGCGGGAGAAAGCACCTCCGACTCGTCGATGTAGTCGATCTCGATTGCCTCGAGAATCCGCGCCTCGGCGATGTGTCCGATGCGGCATTTCGCCATCACCGGGATGGAAACTGCGTTTTGAATCCCCTTGATCATCGCGGGGTCGCTCATGCGCGAGACGCCGCCAGCCGCCCTAATGTCGGCGGGGATGCGCTCGAGCGCCATCACGGCGCACGCGCCCGCGGCCTCGGCGATCTTCGCCTGCTCTGGCGTCGTCACGTCCATGATAACCCCGCCCTTCAGCATCTGCGCGAGGTTTCTGTTTAATTCCTGTCTGTCACTCATGTCTTTCCCTTTCGATTGCGGAACGCCGTTCAGTCGGAGCTCTCTTTACTCGAAGAGCCAGGTCGAGAGATAGCGCTCGCCCGTGTCGGGAAGGAGCGCGACAATCGTCTTGCCGGCGAACTCGGGACGCTTCGAGAGCTCCAGCGCCGCCCAGAGCGCCGCGCCGGACGAGATGCCGACGAGAAGACCTTCCTGCGCAGCGGCTGCGCGGGCAGTCGCGCCGGCGTTCTCGGCCGAGGCCTTGATGACCTCCGTCAGGATCGAGGTGTCGAGCACTTTCGGGACGAAGCCCGCGCCGATGCCCTGGATCTTGTGGGGACCGGGCTGTCCGCCGGAGAGGACAGGCGAGGTGTCGGGTTCCACCGCAAAGAGCTTAACGTTCGGGTTCTTCTCCTTGAGGTACTTTCCAGTTCCCGTGATCGTGCCGCCCGTGCCGACGCCGCCCACGAACGCGGCGACTTCGCCGTTCGTGTCCGCCCAGACTTCTGGCCCCGTCGTACGGTAGTGGAAGTCGGGGTTAGCCGGGTTCTCGAACTGCTGCAGGATCACCGCGCCGGGCGTGGAGTCGCGAAGCTCGTTCGCCTTGGCGATCGCGCCCTTCATGCCGGCCGCGCCGGGCGTGAGGACGATTTCCGCGCCGTAGGCGGCCGCGAGCTTGCGGCGTTCGATCGACATCGTCTCGGGCATGGTGAGAATGAGGTGATATCCCTTCACCGCGCTGACGAGAGCGAGGCCGACGCCGGTGTTGCCGCTCGTTGGCTCGATGATCGTCGCGCCGGGCTTGAGGACACCCGACTTCTCGGCCGCCTCCACCATCGAGAGGGCGATGCGGTCTTTGACGCTTCCGCCGGGGTTGAAGTACTCGACCTTGGCGAGGACCTTGGCTCCGCCCTTGTTGAGCTTGTTGGAGATCTCGACGAGTGGCGTTCCGCCGACCTTCGCCAGAATGTTCTTTACTGTGTTGCTCATGGTGAATTTCCTTTCGTTATATTATACCAAAGTTAGGTGGTTAGGTAGTTGATGTAGTTGGGTGGTTAGGTAGTTGAGTAGTTAGATGGGTGGGTGGGTGGGTGGCATTCCGTTCCCCGTTCCCCATTCCCCGTTCCCCTTATCAGAACTGGTACTGTACGCTGAAGACGAGACCCGAGCCGACGCCGAGGTCCTTCGCGGAGCCATGGCGGTAGAACTTGTCCTTGTCACCAGTCTGGACATACGCCGCGACGAGCGTCAGGTTGTCGGTGACGAACCATGCGACATGGCCGTCGTAGTAGTCATGGTTGCGGATTCCGTCCCCTACGCGCGCGCCCTGCTTGTATTCAAGGCCGATCGCGACGTTGGACGCCGGCAGCACGTCGATGTTGCCGAAGGCGACCAAGTCGTAGTCGTTGTGCCCGACGACGCCGTTGACGACCTCGTCAGTGTAGAGGAGGCCTGCCGAGAGAAGAACCGGCCACGGAGTCTCTTTAATCAACTTCGACGCGACGACGTATGCATCGAACCCGTCGTGGTCGAGCTTGAGCGCATCGACCGTCCGCGAGTCAGTGTACTTGTAGATTCCGCCGACTGCTATCGCCGGCACCCACGAGGTGTCGAACGCATTCTCGTCGAGGAGCCGGAGCTTCGCGCCGAGGTTGTACTTGTTGATCGACCTGTCGCCGTACTTCCTCGCGTTGACGAGCTCATAGCCGGCGGAGATCTCGAGGCGGTTTGCGACGGTGAACGCGGCGCCGAAGGCACCCCAGTTGATGTCGGCGTCATTGAGGTTGACGTACCACGCGCCGAACTGCGGCTTCGAGACGACGTTGTTGAGACTGTTCGACTCGCCGCCCTCCCACGGCTGGCCCGCCGTGTATGCGAGGGGGTTGAAGGCGATGCCTCCAGCGCCCTGCAGGTTGTTTAGCGGTACGCCTCCGTAGGCGGTTCCTATTGCAGCGACTGCCGCGAAAGAGAGAGTTTTGTAGATATTCATGCGATTTCCTCCTTGTGAGTGGTTGATGCCGTACATTGTACAACACCTCACCACCCAAAGGGTAATCGGATTTTATGGCAACGGCCAATAGGTAAAACCTATGGCGCAATCTTGTTGCCGCGCATCTAGCTGTGCGCCAACTCCGCTCTCTATCGTAAATAAGATTGCTTTCGCTGCCAGGAGTTTTGAAGATTGAGAGTTTTGGAGGTTTTCAAGGGATCCTCCCCTAACCTCCGAAGTCTTCATTCTACTAGCAGCGAAAGCAAGAGAACAGTGATTTTTATGCAAGATAGGTCTTGAAAGCTGCAAAGGCATCGCTGCTTATTCTTGTTGCGGCAAATGACTTAATGTTATTCTTATACTCCCGCGTCAAGCTTATGTTGCCAATCTCTTGCCAAACGGGAAGATCAGTACCAAACATTAAGCGACCATGCCATGAAAAGTCATCAAGTTTACGAAGTTCATGTTTGCGCAAATATGCAGTATCGGTCCAAACATTGTCATGCGCACTTATAATTTGGGCCATCTCTTGCATTGGTCGGCAATGCGCAAAGTTAAAATGCACACGGGAGAACTGCTCGGAGAATTGCGCAAGAGTGCAAGGGCGGACATCATTGCTAATTCCGGAGTGAAACATGACAGAAAGCTTCCTTTCATTTGCAACAGAAAGAATGTGGGTTAGATCTCCCCTTCTTTTGCCAACCCATGGCGTCTCTCCATCGTGCAACTTAATGCCCTCGAACAATCCAGTATCCAGCCAACGCATATCTCTGTCTTCATCATAAAGATGACCAGAGAGCCAAAAAAACAAATGCGCTCGACTCCCTGCAAGCCTTTTCATTTCTTTTGACTCCCGGAGAATATCGTCAATGTGTATCTCATGGACTTGGGCGCAAGTGGACGATACGATAAACTCGTCAACACCGCATCTGGTCAAAACGCCCACGATTCTTCGCGGCGAATAGTAGAACGGCTCCTCATAGCCAGCACGGGGATAATACCCCATGTGAACATGGGCATCTGCAAGCATATCTCTACTATGTTTTACATTTTCATCACGCTCATCTGCCGCTGTTTTTCATCCACGACCTCGTGGTTGATAGCCGCCACCTTACAAAAGTGCTCAGCAGGCTTGTACATGTCGCCTGTTTCGTTGAAATTGCGACACATGCAGACAGAACAATAATCTCGATCCATACACTTCACACATTTGTCGAAGCTATCACCAGTCACAGCACGGATGCGCTTGGTAGCCTCGGAATTAAACCAAACATCACGCAGGCAATTCTTGTAGCAATTGCCAAGAACAACTCCAGCAAACCCTGGGCATGGATAATAGTCACCTGTTGCATTCAGGCACAACGAATTGACACACGCCCCGCATACTTTTCGCTTACGCCACTCCTCCGCAGAAAGCATCTGTCCCTTCTTGCCGGGGCTAAAATACTCGCTATTCATCGGCACCGCTTTCAAGATGACATCTTGAAGCAATATTCGAGTCTCGTCGAGATTCAGTCGATTGCACAAATTCGACGTGTCACAATCTTGCTTGCCCATGATGATGAAATCCGTCTGTGCATCCATCTTGAGCGATTCAGCGAACTTCATTACTTCGGGATATCCTTTGTAGTTAATGCGCAGGCATGGGCACGAAATCCTAACAGGAATCTGTGCCGCTCGGAGTCGCAAAATCGAATCCATTGTCTCAAGCCATGAACCTTTGCGCCGCGTCACCTCGTCGTGAATTGCGGGACTCATCGAATAAAGCGAAACCTGCACCGTGCCATCAGCTTCAACAAGTGCGTCAATAATCTCATCTGTGCATATCGTTAGGTTGCTCAAACACGCCACCGTACAATCACGCTCCCGGATTGCCTTGATGATCTTGATGATATTTTTGTGCATCATGCACTCTCCACCAGATAGCGACACATGTATACCTCCCATCTCGCGAAATTCATCGAGCACATTGCAAATCTTATCGTATGGAAGGAAAATTGGATTATATTCCGGCACATAGCAATGCCGACAACGCTCAGTGCAAGCCTGTGTAATATCCAACTGCATCTCAAAAAGCGTTGGATGTTCTGCAAAATACTTATCCAATAATGTCGCAGGAAGAGCCTCTACTTCACTCGACGACAGCACTCGCTCATCCTTTGCTGTTTTCGGATCGTCACAATCATACGTGAAAAACGGCTCCTGTGCATCCAGCTGTGCAACGCTTTCGCCCACAAGAATCACTTTCTTTTCAATGAGTGGCGAAAGTAGTTCGTCAAAGTCCTTTTCCACGACTTCGCGCGGCGCATCGGCATAATCGCTCACTATCTCGTCGACAATGACTTCACGCTCTTTCGGCTGGCGTGAAAGATGTGCAAAAAAAGGTTCTGCCGAACGAAACACCTGATCAAACGCCGTCACCTTTCCGAACAAATAGGTAAACTCGTCATATTGCCGAATATACGTCTGTCTTGCCAGTCGCATCAACATGATTGTTTCTCCTCATAGATTCGACGGTAGATTCGCGCCGCCCTGCACCTCCATGGCACATGAGTGAACATGTTCCCCGTCTCATTAAAATTTCGCATGGGGCACACCTTGCACCACGCACGGTCGGCGCAAGAAGCACATGAGCCAAAATCCTTGTTCTTAAGACCACGCAACTTGTTTAGCGCATTACCTGTCCATACATCCCACAAGGAATCTTTTCGAGCATCTCCAATAATCGCACCATGAAAACCGTCGCATGGATAATACATCCCTTGGGCGTCGAGATTAAGTCTAGCGTCCCCGATATCGCATGCCTTCGCTTCGCGTTCACACCTTAGAGGATCCATTGGCACCTTGACAAACACATCCTTATGAGCAGAGATGATCATTTCCATTTCTTTCATCGAAAGCGCATGGCTCTGATTACCACACGAATGGTCGATCTGCCCGAATATCTCACAGTCGCCTATCAAATGCACCTGATGCCTTGAGGCATATTCCTTCAATTCATCAACACAAGTCCTGTTCTCGTGCATGAACGGTGTCGCGATGCGAACATGGACACCAACCGCCTGAAGTGCATCAATCGCCTCCTTTGTTTTGCAGCAGGAACCCGGTATCTGCGTGATCGAATCGTGGATATCTTCTGTTACGGCATAAAGCGACACGTTAACAAACTGTGGATCAATTTCCTTCAACAAGGTGGCCATTTTTTCATCACAGCATATCAAGTTCGACATCACTACTATGTTCAAATCAAGCGATTTTGCATAACGCAGTATTTTAGCAAAATTCCTGTGCAGCATGCACTCCCCGCCAGAAACATACACCGTCAGCCCTTGAGCCTCGCGAAACTCCTTCAACACCTTGAATGCAATATCCTTGTCCAAGTAATGCGCCCCGCCTTTGGGCAGATAACAATGAACGCATTTTTCGTTGCATCCATCTGTCAAATCAATGTGCAACTCGTTTGGTAACCTATGCCGACTGTAAAAATCTTCAAGCGGTGTATAAAGTAGCTCTTCGGCCATGTTACCCTTGCTTACCGATGAACTATCAGCTTGTTCCTCTTGATTATCGTGAATCCATGTATTCGAGTCCTCAATCCGTATAAAATGTTGCTTTGATAGTTCTTCGACAATCAATACTACATCCTCTGCGATTTCGTCTGCTGTACTATTCAATTTATTCGCAACATTATAAACTATCTCTCCAACAGAGCGTTTCTTGTGAACAATTTCCTCTAGTATTGGCCTTGCGTTTCGCATTACAGTACACCCGTCGCTGCGCGGACACCATATTATGCTTTCATCATCAACATGTCGAATGAAGGTATTATTGGCAAGGCAAATCATCCGTGCTTTTGAATATCCAATTCTACTATTCATTCTTGGGATATCTTTATAATCGCGATTTTACATCTTATATAGACTTGCCAATCCTGCCAATCTCAGTAATGCGACTGAGATTGACAGGACCGACTCGCCTTAGAGTCTTGTGGGTTACTTCAAAGGCCCACCCAAGCAGTTTTTATTTGAAGCTAAGCATGAATTTGGATGTGGCTGGAGTTTTGGGCATCCAGCTACGAATGACTGCTTAGCTTCGCTCTTTGCTACTATCTGGGGTTTCTTGTAGGCCATTTCTGGCTCCTTTCTGAGTCTGTTGACTCTTATTTATTCTTGGTTTCATCCGTATCCGGCACTCACCGGGCAGAAGAAAGTTGCTACGGTGTTTATGCAGAGAAAACGCTCTATAAAGACATACTAGTGCTTCGCACCGTCGTCGTCGAATCGCGTGGTTCATGACAGATTTCAGACCCCATTATGAACCAGATGCTATTGCCGATTAGTTTATTGCTCCGCACATACAACGTGTGTTGTGATGGCTACACACGCTAACCTTTACAGTTTTTTCAGGGCACCCCGCGACGAACGACTGCTTGGCTTCGCTCTTCGCGACTATTTCTGGTTTCTTGTAGGCCATTTCTGGCTCCTTTCTGAGGCTCTTGCCTCGTTTTTTAATTCGCCAACATATGAAAGACACTCGCCCAACCATGTCGACAAACTAAATATAACGACGTGTCTGTATAAGATGAGCATTTTCATCATATACATAGACCCAGCCATCACATTCAATTGACCAAGTTCTTTCGGTAGTATTGATCAGCCTCGCACGGTTTTTCGGCCGCGCATATTTCACACCCTTTTCCGTTACTATATAAAAGTGGAATCCATCTTCTTTTATATATCGAATGGGCATTTCACACTCGCTTTCGTTACTTGCGCCAACTACCGGTCTTGACTGTCGTGTTCTTGCACATAAACCCAAGAATCTTAAATGGCATCTTGATCAAAAACCATAAAACCTTAAACGGGAATAGCAGTAGTGCCTTCATCGTTCTTTCCTTCCGTGTTTGCCCCTGTTCAGATCACGGAAAAGAAAGAGGGCGCAATCCCTTCCGTGTTTCAAGAGAGGCCCTGGAAAAGCCCTGTCAGATACACGGAAGACAATGCGCCCAAGGGCGCATTCTCCCCTTTGTGGCTCTGACAAGTGAACTTTCCAGGTTTCTCTTGAGCCAACCAAAGCGCAGAACGCTAAGCTGTTGATGCGCAGTATACCATATTTCGGGTGAAGATGTCATCCCAATTACGGAAAAAACGCAATTCACAGCCTGGCGCAGCTTCCGCGAAGGACAGGGCGATTCCAGTCCTCTATTTTACTACTTGCAGTGAGGCAGCGAAATCTGACACGGATTTCTATTGTCGAAAGCTGATTTCGCTCTTGGACTCGTTAAATGGGGCTGAATAGTCGCTTTGCATGAGCGCTGAATCGTCCCGAAGATTTGGGAAATGCAGATGCGAGCCGTCCTCCAACTCATAATAGAGTCCGGAATATGGCCAAAACACGTTTGTGCGGTTCACAACCGTGCAGTTCACAAGATGGACAACGCCGTTTGACGGGGCGTTGTCGTAAACATCCTGCTCCTGGCCTACCATAAGAATGGAATTCCTTACATGATATTCCCGCCCTGTCGCAGCGTCAACCTGTCTGGTGTATTCAAGCCGATGCCTGCCCAGGCGCCGCTTCGCGAGATGGTACGCCGTGTTCGACGGACCGCTTATTGCCGCGTCCAGCGTCCCTGGCCCGACAATCCAGTATTCCCGCCCGGTATCAAGCTTTATGGGGTGCGTGAAGACGTTGGTCCGTCCGCCAAGATTCACGATGGTCGCCTGAACCTCATTAGTCAGAGTTCGGAAGCGGCGTCCGGCTGGCATGACGATAAAACATCCAGGAGTGCCGCTCGCCTCGTTGGTGACGGTAGTCCATCCAACCGTCTGCGTCGTGACTGTGTTCGTCGTTGTATCCATGCAAAGCGCCGTCCATGCAGATTTCTCGATTGCGGCGATCTGCTCGTCGGACGGTGCGGACGGCGCCGAAAACCAGACGGCTCGCCACGCCAGGGCAACACACAGGGCCGAGACTCCGCAAGCGACGACAGAAAGGTTACGCCGCAAATGCCGGTGACGGATGGCACGCGCAAAAGAAACAATATCGGGATAACGGTAGGCCGGCACCGAACTGACGGCGCGGCGGACAATGCGCTCCCATTCGAGAGGAAGCCGTCCGCCGAAACACTTACGCGCCAGCATACCGAGCGCATGTATGTCCGTCGAAGGCGACACCATGTCGCCCACCATCTGCTCCGGCGCGGCGTAGCCTCGCGTGCCGACTCCTGCGACGTGTCCGTCGACTATCGAAATCGAAGTGCCTTCGGCCTCGGAATTGCGCGTGACGTCCTTTGCAAGGCCAAGGTCTATCAGCACAGGTGCATCGCCGCGCCAGAGGATGTTGCCGGGCTTGATGTCACGATGGACATATCCCATGCGGTGCAGAGCGGCAACGCCCTTGCAGAGCTTCAGCATGAAGTCTGCCACGGCGGCATCGGTTGAAGGCAAAAGGCGCGGTTCAAGAAGCTCAGTGACCATCCATGGACGTCCGTCTGCGTCACCTTTAGCGACGAAACGAGGAAAGGCCGGGTTGTTCGTCCTCGCAAGAAGTTCGGCTTCGCGGGCGAAGCGCGCACGCGTTGTGGCAACGTCCTTGGCAAGCACCTTGAGCGCAACGGCGGATGGTGCCGTTTCTGCGGACGCACACGGCTCCGCCCTGTAGACTTCTCCGCTGCCGCCCCTGCCAAGAAAGGCCGTGATCCGCCAACCACCGACGACGTCGCCGCCGCGGTAGAGCGTTGGCAGCCTCGGATCGTCATGCGCCGCAAGGAAGTCTTCCGCCGAATCGCTCACAGCACACCTTTCAACGCGGCCACGAGCGCCCTGAACTTTGCGAGCGTCCGCCGCTTCTGCTGGTCTACGACATTGCGCGAGACACCAAGCGAACGGGCAACTTCCTCCGGCGGCTCCAGCCTTATTGCCGTACGAACGAATATCTGCTTCGTGCGCTCATGGATCGACGCATCCGCCATAAGCTGCTGCAGGGCGATCTCGAATACAGACTTTCGCCAAGTCTCGTCATCCGCACAATCGCCATTCCGCTCTGACGAGACAGCTTCCGCATACGCCGACTTCAGCTTGTCGTCACGTTCCTTTGAGCGCAGCGCCATGAGAGCCTTGTTGCGCACCACTCCAACTAGATAGCTCCGGAAATGGCCTTTCTCGCTCGGCGCATATCTGTAATCCGGCAGCGCATGTGCGATGGCGGCGAACGTCTCCTGCAGGATGTCATCGGGGTCAAGCGACCGGAAGTGTCGTTGCAGGTAGCGGTGGCACATCGGACGGTAACGCGCGATGAATTCGCCCCAACGGGCATTTCCCGTGTCCGACGCAATGTCCCGCAGCAGCGTGGTGGAAGTCTCAGGGATGCCTTTCATTTTGATGCGACATTATAACAAATGCCCTGCGCTGTTTCCAGCGCAGGGCGGGGGATTAGACGGTCAGATGATGTTTATCTCAGACGGCATCAAGCGCCCTGTCGAGCTCGGCAACGATGTCGTCGATGTGCTCAAGCCCGATGGAAAGCCGGATCAACTCGGGCAGGACACCGCCTTTCCTGAGGTCCTCGTCGGAGAGCTGCGAGTGCGTCGTCGAGGCTGGGTGGATGACGAGCGACTTCGCGTCTCCGACGTTGGCGAGAATCGAGAAGATCTCGCCGTTGAGCGCGTCCGCGAAACATCGGGCCTTATCGGAGCCGCCCTTGACGCCGAAGACGACCATTCCGCCTGCGCCGTTCGGGAGATACTTCTTCGCGAGTTCCGGCTGCGTGAGGGAAGGATACTTGACCCAGGCGACCTTCGGGTGCTTCTCGAGGTGCTTTGCGACCGCGAGCGCGTTTTCGCTGTGGCGCGCGATGCGGAGCGGCAGCGACTCGACGCCCTGGAGGAAGATCCACGCGGCATCCGGCGCGAGCGTCGGGCCTTGGTTGCGGATCCCTACCGTGAGAAGGCGAATCGAAAACGCGATGGGCTTAAGCGGCTCCGGGAGGTCGTGCGCGAACCTGAGGCCGTGGTAACCCGCGTCCGGCTCGTTGTAGAGCGCGAACTTGGGGTCGGACCAGTCGAAGCCGCCTTTCTCGACCACTACGCCGCCGATTCCCGCGCCGTGTCCGCCGATCCACTTCGAAAGGGAGTGGATGACGAAGTCCGCGCCGTGGTCAAGCGCCCTCAGAAGCGGCGGCGGCGTGAACGTGGCGTCCACGACGAGCGGCAGGTGGTGCCTGTGCGCGACTTCCGCGTACTTCTCTATGTCCGCGATGTCAAGGGCGGGGTTGCCGACCGACTCGATAAAGAGAAGCCTAGTCTTCTCGTTTATCGCCGCTTCGACGGCCCCAAA
>CACWJS010000088.1 GCA_902761275.1 uncultured bacterium
GCACGGCGTGTTCATGGGCTCCGCCGCGGGCTCCGAGGTCACCGCCGCCGTCATCTCCGACCAGATCGGCCAGGTCCGCCGCGACCCGATGGCGATGCTTCCGTTCTTCGGCTACAACGTCGCCGACTACTTCCAGCACTGGCTGGAGATGGAGCGCACGAGCGCCGACGCGACGAAGCTTCCGAAGATCTACTTCGTCAACTGGTTCCGCAAGGGCGACGACGGCCGCTTCATGTGGCCCGGCTTCGGCGACAACAGCCGCGTCCTCAAGTGGATCTGCCAGCGCATTGAGGGCCAGGTCAAGGCCAATGTCACCCCGATTGGCAACCTCCCGCTCGAGAAGGACATCGACCTCTCGAACAACGTCGGCAAGTTCAAGGTCGTCCCCGAGGACTTGAGGGCGATCCTGAAGGTTGACAAGGAGGGCTGGAAGAAGGAGATCGCGACCGTCGGCGCTTCGTACGACGAGTACGACGCCAAGGCCTCGAAGGACACGACCGTCCGCTCCAAGACGGCGAAGCGCGTCCCGAAGGCTCTCCGCCAGATCCTCGCCGACGTCTCCGCTGCGCTCGCGAAGTAAAGCGGCGACACCGTCCACATGGATAGCGTGGACAGCATAACCCCGCGTTCATTGGCGGGAGAAACCTGCGGCGAAGCCCAGACCGACAATACGGCCGGGCTTCGCCGCTGGCTTGTGTTGCACGTGAAGCCACGGACGGAGAAGAAGGCGATGCAGCGTCTCGCGCGTTGCAGGGGCTTTCACTATCTTCCCCTCTACGTCAAGGTTACGAGAGTTCAAAGGCGCAAGGTGAGGCGTGAGCTTCCGCTCTTTCCTGGATACGTGTTCGCGCATCTTTCCCCCGTGGAGTGCGCGGATATCATGCGCTCGAATCTCGTGGTGCGGACGATTCACGATCCTTTTCCACGCGAGACGGTGCACCAGCTTCGCCTGATAGCCCGCGCCGCGCGCTCTGCGCCGGAAATCCGTCCGTTGAAACAAACCTTCAAGGAAGGCGAGCGCGTCCTTGTAAAGTATGGGCCTCTTCGCGGTACCACGGGGTACGTCAAACGCGACGAAGGACGCGCCACGCTCTGCATCAACGTCGACATCCTCGGCTCGGCCGTGGCTGTTTCTGTCTCGCCCGGCGACATTGAGAAACTTGACGGCTGAGGTTGAATCCATGTTTTCGCTTAGATGCAATTTGCTACTTTTCGCGGTGGTTTCTCTGTCGGCTTTCGCGTCGCCCGCGAAGACGGTCGACGCGTGGAGAACCACCATCGACAAGTCTGCGGTCGAGCGTGCGCATATCGCGTACACGTCGAACGTCGTGCGCTGCGAATGGGCGGGAGAGGATCCGCGCGTAGCGTCGCTAATGCCGGCGAACGTCGCGTTCAATTTCGCCGTGATTGGCGATTCTAATTCTGCAAGTCGCGTCACGAAGACACTTGAGGAAACAGCCGCGGCCATTGACCCTGAACTTCGAAAGACTCTCGAACGTCTCGGGCTCCTTAACCCCACGCTCCAGTGGCTTGTGCGCTCTTGCCGCCCTGGAATCACGAACGCAGTTACATACCTGAACGCGCCCGCCCACCCTGCAGCGTTCCGCGAGCAGGATTTCGACGCGGCGAAGCTGAAGGCCACGGCGCGAAGCATCACAGGGAAGGGCCTTGCGCTTCCGGTGTGCGTCAAGGTCGAGTATCTCGAAGGTTCTATTCCCCTCAGCAACGCCGAGCCGTCAATAGACTATCCAGACGCCATGCCGGAGGAGACGTTTGCTCTGTCGTTCGGCGCCGGCATAGTCCTGCGCGCGCCGGAGCGGATGCGCAAGTTTCGTCTCTCGGCGTCAACATATCCGTTCCCGGGCAAGGCGGTGAAGTATGTGTGGAGGACTACGAGAGGTGTTGCAATAAGGCCGTGGCCGATGACGCTTGCCGAAGTGCCGGATCGTGGTTTTGCAGAAGTGACAGTGGACGCGGCTTCGTGCGGCACGAGGGCCGACATCTTCGTGTTCGCGCAGATGGCAAACGGGCTCTACGGTCCGCCGGCAATAGTGTCGGTCTACAATCCGCCGCTTGCAAAGCGCACTTACGCGAAGGGTAAGCTCCAGAGCATTTCGTATCTCAAGGAGTCGAAAAACGTGCCGTACGACATCGGCCCGATCTGGGCGCCTCGCGAGTGGAGGGACGATTTCGTGCTTAGCGGAAAGGGCAGGATAGTCTCGTTTACGCGCACGACCCCCGGATCTTTTACTGAAGAGCCGTTCTCGGCCATCGGGGAGCTTGTCCTTTCGATGTCGTCGAGCGGGATTCCTCTCGTCACAAGGAAGGTCGAGTACTTTATCTCTCCAGAGACTGGAGCACTCGGCTACAGACCCATCGGAGAGGAGAAGAAGTATCGTCTTGGCGAATCGCCGTTTCGCCGCAGTGGAGAGTGACATGGAAGTAAAGATTGAAGAGTCCTGGAAGAAAGTTCTTGCGGAGGAGTTCGAGAAGCCGTACTTCGCCGAGCTCGCCAGTTTCGTCAAGTCCGCCTACAGGAATGGCGTTGTCTATCCACCGCCGGGGAAGATATTCAACGCGTTCAACCGCACGCCTTTCGACAAGGTCAAGGTCGTGATTCTCGGGCAGGATCCGTACCACGAACCTGGGCAGGCGCAGGGGCTCGCGTTCTACGTCCCGCCCGAAGTCACGCCGCCGCCGTCTCTCGTCAACATAGCGAAGGAGCTCGGCCACATGCCCGATCTTCTCAAGTGGACAGACCAGGGCGTTCTTCTTCTCAATGCGACGCTGACTGTTGCGGCGCATCGCGCGGGAAGCCACCAGAATAAGGGCTGGGAAGTGTTCACCGATGCAGTCGTCCGCGCGCTTGCCGAGCGCCGCGAGCATCTTGTCTTCGTTCTCTGGGGCTCGTATGCACAGAGGAAGGGCGCGTTTATCGACCGTAGCCGCCACTGCGTGATTGCCTCGCCCCACCCCTCGCCACTTTCCGCGCACCGCGGGTTCTTCGGCTCTAAGCCGTTTTCACGCGCGAACGAATATCTCGAGTCTGTAGGACTCGCTCCTGTCGCATGGTGAACTCTGGTAGTCGCGGGAAGGGAATCGCCTGCATCGTCGCAAGCGCATTTGGCTTTGCGCTGATGGCGTTCTTCGTCCGGCTTTGCGACGACTACGGCGGGGAGATTACGTGCTTCCAGAAGAGCTTTTTCAGGAATGTCCTCGCTCTCGTGATCGCGCTTGCGGTGTTTTGCCGCGACAGGCGGCGTGGGCCGGCGGACGGCGAGTTGCAGGCGTCAATGGTGCCGTCGGGGAAGGCGTGGTTTCTTCTTGTCCTACGCGCAGTCTTCGGCACGGTTGGCATCTTCGCGAATTTCTACGCACTATCGAAAATACCGATCGGCGAGGGCATGACGCTAAACAAGACGGCGCCTTTCTTCACCGTCCTCTTTTCGTGGATATTCCTTGGCGAGCGCGTCTCGTGGCGACAGTTCGGGCACCTCCTTCTCGCGTTTGCGGGTGCGGCGCTCGTGATGAAGCCGGGGTTCCGCGGCGGCGGCACATTTGCCGCGGCGATGGCGCTTACGGGTGGTTTAGGCGCGGGGCTCGCGTATGTGTGTGTCCACCAGCTCGGGCGCATGAAGGTAAACACCGCGTTGATCGTCCTTTTCTTCAGCGCATTTTCGTGTCTCGCGTCGCTGCCGCTCACGGCTGTCGACTTTAGGCCAATGACCTTCGCGCAGGTCCTCATACTTGTCGGCGCGGGTGCGGGCGCGGCGCTTGGGCAGTTCGGCGTCACCGCGGCCTATCGCTACGCCGAGCCGCGCTCGATAGCCGTTTACGACTACACGAACGTCGTCTTCACTGCGCTCTTCGGCTTCGCGTTCTTTTCGCAGGTCCCCGACGCGCTTTCCGTCATCGGCTTTGCGGTGATCCTACTCGCCGCCTTCGGCATGCGGCGTTGACCGACTGCGGGGGCTGCGTGAAGGGGTCGGGAGATTTGGTATAATATTATCCTACATGGGCGGATTCACACATCTCCACCTTCACACCACTTATTCGCTGCTCGACGGGCAGTGCGGCATCGTGCCGCTTGTTGCCAAGGCGAAGTCGCTCGGCATGACCTCGCTTGCCGTTACCGACCACGGCAATATGTATGCGATCAAGGCGTTCTACGACGAGGCGAGGAAGCAGGGCATAAAGCCGATCCTCGGCGTCGAGGCGTACATCGTCGACCACGACCACCGCGAGCGTCACGAGTTCTTCCGCCAGCACAAGGAGCTAAAGGAGAAGCGCTTCCACCTGTGCCTTCATGCGAAGAACCTCGTCGGCTACCACAATCTCGTGCGGCTCGTCTCCGAGGCACACATCAACGGCTACTACTACAACCCGCGAATTGACCACGAGCTTCTTGAGAAGTTCCACGAGGGGCTTCATTGCTCGTCCGCCTGCATCGCGGGAGAGATCGCCTACTACCTCGATACGTCGCTCAAGGGCGGCAACAATCCGAAGAAGGCCGAGGAAATCGCGCTTTGGTACAAGAAGCTCTTCGGCGACGACTATTCGCTCGAGGTGATGCTGCATCCGTCCGGGAAGGGCGAGGGCGATGGTAAGCAGATCCCACCTGCGGCCGTCGACGAGTTCCACGAGCTCTACGCCCGCCAGCGCGACGTTGCAAACGCCGTAATCGCGCTCGGGAAGAAGCTCGGCATCCGCGTCATTGCGACGAACGACGTACACTTCCTCGAGAAGGAGGACGACGACTCGCACGATGTCCTTCTCGCGCTCTCAACTGGCACGAAGCTCTCCGACCCGAACCGTATGATTTACACGGGTCAGGAGTACTTCAAGACCGAAGAGGAGATGCGAGAGCTTTTCCACGACCATCCAGAGGTCATTGACGCGACCCAGGAGGTCGCGGGGCTTATTGAAGAATATGAGCTTAACTCCGACCCGATCATGCCCAAGTTTCCAATTCCCGCCGAGTTTGGCAGCGAAGAGGAATATGCCAAGAAGTTCAACGAGGAGGCGCTTCGGAAGGAGTTCAACACCGAGGACAAACCGAAGAACTTCGAGCGTCTCGGCGGATATGAAAAAGTCCTCAGGATCAAGTTTGAGGCCGATTACCTCCAGTCGCTCGTCTACGAGGGCATGAAGCGGCGTTGGGGCGACCCGACGCCCGCCGAGATCGTGGAGCGCGTCGATTTCGAGCTTGGCGTCATAAAGACGATGGGTTTCCCCGGTTACTTCCTCATCGTAAACGACTACATCGCGAACGCGCGAAAGATGGGCGTGTGGGTGGGCCCAGGGCGCGGCTCGGCGGCTGGCGCAGCTGTTGCATACGCGCTTGGCATCACAAACGTCGACCCGATTAAGTACGACTTGCTGTTCGAGAGATTCCTGAACCCCGACCGAATCTCGATGCCCGATATCGACGTGGATTTCGACGACGCAGGGCGCGGCAAGGTGCTTGAGTTCGTGACGAAGAAATATGGCGCGGACCACGTGGCGCACATCGTGACTTTCGGGCAGATGGCGGCGAAGAGTGTCATCAAGGACGTTGGCCGCGTGATGGACTATCCGCTCGCCGACACTAACAAGCTCGCGGGGCTCGTTCCCGAGACGCCGAAGATCACCTTCAAGAAGGCGACGAGTACAAAGGACAAGAACGGCAACCCGAACGGCGACTACTCCCAGGGGCTCGTCGACGCTTTCAACTCTGAGGACGAGACGGTGCATCTCCTCATGGAGCGCGCAAGGCGGCTCGAGGGCGGCATGCGTCAGCCGGGCGTCCATGCATGCGGCGTCATCATATCGCGCGATCCGCTGACCGAGACGCTACCGGTGATGCCGACCGAGGGCGAGTCGCTTCTTACGACGCAGTACGACGGGCATTTTGTCGAGCCGGTCGGTCTTCTCAAGATGGACTTCCTCGGGCTAAAGACGCTGACGGTGGAAAAGGAGTGCGTCGCGATCTTGGGGCCAAACAATCCGCGCGTCCCCGAAGCGCTGCGAGGCCCCGACGGACTTCTCGACCCCGACAAGATTCCCGACGACGACAAGGAGACGTACGAACTTTTCGGACGTGGCGAGACTACTGGGCTTTTCCAGTTTGAATCGGACGGCATGAAGAAGTGGCTGATGGCGCTTCAGCCTGAGCGACTTACAGACCTCGTCGCAATGAACGCGCTCTACCGCCCGGGGCCGATGGAGTACATCCCGACTTTCGTCCGCCGCAAGAAGGGCGAGGAGGAGATCGTCTACGACCATCCGCTGATGGAGAAGTACCTGAAGGACACGTACGGCGTCTGCGTCTACCAGGAACAGGTGATGCTTCTCTCGCGCCTGCTCGGCGGCTTCACGCGCGGCATGTCCGACAAGCTCCGCAAGGCGATGGGCAAGAAGCAGCTTGCCGTGATGGAGGAGCTTAAGGTCAAGTTCGTCGAGGGCTGTCTTGCGAACCCCGAGTTCCGCATCGGCAAGTGGGCGGACGAGACAGAGGCGCGCACTCTCATTGACAAGATTTGGGACGACTGGCGCGCGTTCGCGTCATACGCGTTCAACAAGTCGCATGCCGTCTGCTATGCGTGGGTCGCCTACCAGACGGGTTACTTGAAAGCGCACTATCCGGCCGAGTTCATGTGCGCCCAGATTTCCTCAGAAATCGGGAACTTTGCGAAGCTCCCTGGCTTTGTTGCCGAGGCGCAGGAAATGGATCTCGAGCTGCGGCTCCCCGATGTCAACGAGTCTGGCGCGCGCTTCGTGCCGACTCCTGATGCACATGGAATCCGCTACGGGCTCGCGGGCATCAAGGGCGTTGGCGCTTCTGGCGACGCGATTGTCGAAGAGCGCGAGAAAAACGGCCCGTATACCGGATTCCTCGATTTCTGCATTCGCCATGCCGGAACAGGCGTCTGCAACAAGCGCGTCCTTGAAAACCTTGCGAAGACCGGGGCGTTTTCGACGCTCGAGCCGAACCGCGCGAAACTCTTCAACAACATAGAGTTTGCAATCAAGAAATGCCAGCAGAAAGCGAAAGAGCAGGCGAGCGCGCAGGCGAATTTCTTCGACATGATGGCCGAGGGAGGCGAGGAGAAGGTGTCTGACGCCGAGCTCGCGGACTCGCCGCCATTTTCTCCCGCAGAGGATCTCAAGAACGAGCGCGACCTCCTCGGGGTCTACGTCTCAGGCCATCCGCTCCAGTCGTGCCGCCGCGTCATATCCGAGGTCGCCACCTTCAAGACGGCGCAACTCGCCGATCCCGAGGCGGTAGAAGAGCTTTTGAAGGCGCAGCCGGTCGACAAGTGGAAAAAGAAGTCGAACCCGCACCTCAAGGAAGAGCGTGCGCTGAAGCATCTCGACGTGCGCGTCGTAGGTATACTCGCCGCCTGCACTATTAAGCTTGGCAAGCCTCGCCCCGACGGAACGCCCGGGCAGAAGTGGGCGATTCTCCAGATTGACGACGGTTCTGGCGGTTTCCTCGACGCGTTCTGCTTTGCGAAGGCGTGGGAGAAGCATTCGGCCGTTGAGTCGTGCGTAGACCAGCTCGTCATGCTCTCCGGTGAAGTCGCCTATCGCGTCAATTACGGCAAGGACGACAAGTTCGACAAGAAGCATCCCGAAGTCGGGGACTTGAATTTCACCGTCCGCGAGGCGCGACCGCTCTCCGAAGCACTTGCAGAGCTTTCGACTGGGCTCAGGATTCGGCTCAAGTACGACGACCCCGGGCTTGCCGACAAGGCGGTACGCATCCGCCAGGCCGTGGTAAAGAGCCCTGGGCGGCTTCCGGTCTTCCTCGAGATCGTCAATCCGGACGGCACGCAGGTCGAGGTTGATCTCGGTCCAGCCGCCCGCGTTGCCGTTTCCGTCGGTTTCCTTTCGGAACTCGCCAAGATCGTTCCGCAGGCCGACACGTCCTTCCGCCCGAGCGACAAGGTCTATCTCGACCCGCCCGAGCGCAAGCCGTGGGAGCAGTAGGCAGGAGCGCGGACGCGGTGGGGCGCGTTTTTCTTCGTAGCATCTGCGCTCGCCGACGTTTCCATCGGCTCGCTTAACCTTGACCGCGGCAAAACCGCCGCGCCGCTAATCGGCCCTACCTGTCCCCAATCTGACCCTATTCGTGTCCGCACTCCGACCCTGTTGGCTCGCGGCGCCGTGAACTTTCGCGATTTTGGGCAATGCCGAGTGAATTTCGTGTCAAAAATGTGCATGCAGCCGTTGATTTCGTGTCAAAAATGTGCTACACTATGTGGTGAAAGGCATATAATAGGTGAAAAGAGACATAGAAATTGAGTTTTCCCATTGGAAAGCGCGAAAGGATCGCAAACCGCTCGTTCTCATGGGTGCTAGGCAGGTAGGGAAGACCTGGCTCATGGAAAATTTCGGGCGCAAGAACTTCAACAAGGTTCATGTCTTCGATTTTGTTGCCATGCCTGATCTTGCAACGATCTTCAAGGCGACGAAGAATCCTGATGAGATATTGCCCAAGCTTGAGATAATCTCCGGGGCGAAGATTGACAGGCAAAGGGACGTGCTTGTGCTTGATGAAATTCAGGACTGTGGCGATGCGCTTAATTCGCTCAAGTATTTCTACAAGAAATGCCCGTCTCTTGCCGTCATGGCTGCGGGAAGCCTTCTTGGTGTCAACCTGAAGAAAAAGAAGGACGATGCAATTGAACCTCCGAAGACATATCCTGTCGGCAATGTGGAGATTGTTGATGTGGAACCTGTTTCGTTCCCCGAGTTTCTGCGTGAGAAGGACAATGCGCTCTGGGAGTATTACATATCCGTCAATGGCGTTGACCCCTTGCCTGAGATATTCCACAGGCGCCTATGGGACGCATACTGCATCTACCTGACGGTAGGCGGTATGCCGGAGGTCGTTGCAAGCCATTTGTCGGAAGGCGACCCCGCGCATGTCAGTAAGCTGCAGCAGGACCTCGTCACGCTTTACGAGAACGACATCGTGAAGTATAACGGCGAGATAGATGCGGCGAAGATTCTTGCCGTGCTTAGGTCCGTTGTTCCGCAGCTCGCGAAGGAAAACAGCAAGTTTATATACGGCGCGATCCGCGAAGGCGCCAGGGGGCGCGGCTACGAAGAGGCCATCGAATGGCTGGTGTCCGCGCGAATGGTGAGGCGTGTGCGCAACTTAGATGCGATTGAGTATCCTCTTTCCGCCCATGACATGCGCAACGCCTTCAAGCTTTATCTCAATGATATCGGCATGCTCAAAGTAACTGCCGGGATCACCGACGGCTCCCTGATCCTCGACAAAGATTTCGCGTTCAAGGGGCGCTTTGTCGAAAACTACGTTCTGCAGCAGCTTGCAGGCAGGACGATTGGCCCGGTCCATTACTGGGCTGAACGCGCCGACAGGGAGATTGACTTCGTGATCCAGCACGAAGACAATGCCGTCCCCGTGGAGGTTAAGGCAGGAGGCGACAAAAAGGCGTCGTCATTCAAGGGGTTCGTAAATTCGCGGCACCCGAAGTTCGCGATTCGCTTCTCTGAACGAAACCTCAAGAAGGACGGCGCCTTCGTGAACATCCCGCTTTATCTCGCGCCAAGATTCGACGCTTGCCTTTGCGAATCGCTTTGACGCTGGTGCAATCTGCCATTGCGCATGGTTCTGCACCACCCGCGCCGCGAAGGAGATCGCCAAGCTGCTGGAAATGCTGCCATGAGCGCTGCCGGCGGCGAGAAATGCGAACCCCTTGCAAAATGGGTCTTTCGCGGGGCCTGTCCCTCAAGTTTTAACGAACAGGTGAAGCGTAATCTTAGCCGTTTCCCTGCTGACTTTATGTTTCAGCTTAGCAAGGAAGACTGTTTAAGATCACAAATTGTGACCTTAAACGGAAGGCGCGGAACGCATCTAAAATATTTGCCATATGCCTTTACTGAAAATGGGATTGCGATGTTGAGCAGTGTGTTACGTTCAGAAACAGCAATTGATGTGAACATTCGTATCATGCGAGCATTCACTGCCATGCGCCGTTTTGTATCGGATCACGCGGGTCTTGTTCAGCGTGTTGGCGCGATTGAACTGAAACAGCTCGAAACGGACAAGCGGATCGACACGGTGTTTGATGCCCTTGATCGCGGCAACTTGCTCCCAAGCGGTATTTTGCCCGCCGAGTCTGAGTTTGACTCGATGCGGTATGTCTCGCGTCTGATCGAAAGCGCACAATCGGAGATTGTACTCGTCGACCCTTATTCTGATGCGGTCACGCTGGAGGTCCTTTCGAAGAAGCGGCCTGGCGTGAAGGTGCGCCTTGTCTGCAAAGATCGCGGCAAGCCGACGCCGACCGAAATCGCGAAGTTCAACCGCCAGTACAAGGGTCTCACCGTCACCTACTCCGACGACTTCCACGACCGATTCCTCATTATCGACAACGTCGAGCTGCACGGGCTCGGCTCGTCCATCAACTGCCTCGGCCGTCGCGTCACTTCCTACTCCACCCGCGACCAGAAGGAGATTGCGAAGCTGCTGGCAATGCTGCCATGAGCGTCGCCCAATCGCAACCCCCTTGAAAAATGGGCCTTTCGTGGGGCCTGTCCCTCAAGTTTTTTTGGAAGTCTTGAGTTCGTTACTGCGGCGGTGTTTGCGCTGGGGGACCGGTTCCGGTCGCGGAGCGTCGCGGCGCGTGAGGTGGGCGGGCTTGGCTACGCGACGCACGGCTGGCGGCTCGCTAAGGCGGCGGAAAGTGCGGCGTGAAAGGAGGAGGGGCGGTGAAAGCCAATAAAATAGCGACTTTCGTGGGGTCTGTCCCCGAGGAGGATGGGGCGGTAGGGCTAATGCTGTAGGTCGGGCGCAGACCTCGCCTTCGTGCATGGTGAGTTGATGGCGCAGGTCCGGGGCTGCGGATTTGGTATAATATAGGCACGATTGAAACACATGACGAGTGTCATGCGGGCTGTGAGCCGCAACGAATAAAGACATGGACAAAGCAAGCGCAAAGGCGAGGATCGCGGAACTGAGGGCCCTCATCGAGAAGGCCAACCACGACTACTACGATCTGCATCAGCCGACTGTCGGCGACCGCGACTACGACATGTGGGAGCGCGAGCTCCTGAAGCTTGAATCGGACTTCCCGGAATTCGCCACCGCCGATTCGCCTGTCAGAAACGTCGCGGGAGGGCTTTCCGAGGGGTTCGCCAAGGTCACGCACGACCCGCCGATGCAGTCTCTCGACAAGACCCACGCGAAAGGCGAGCTCGCCGAATTCGACGCGTTCGTCAGGAAGACGGTCGAGGGGTTCACGTATCTCGTCGAGCCAAAGATAGACGGCATCTCGCTCT
>CACWJS010000089.1 GCA_902761275.1 uncultured bacterium
AAAAACTTCCCGCCGCAGTGCTACGAGCAGGACATGAAGTTCTGGTGGCCGCAGTGCGAGACTCTTATAGCGACGCAGTATGCTTGGAACCTCACAAAGAACAATAAGTGGCTAAATTGGCACAAAAAGATGCGTGAATGGACATATAAGCGCATGCCAGACAAGAAATACGGCGAGTGGTACGGCTATCTCCACCGCGATGGAACGGTTGCGCAGCCGGCGAAGGGCAATCTCTTCAAGGGGCCGTTCCACATTCCGCGTATGATGACAAAATCCATCGAGCTGGCCAATTGCGCTTTCCCAGACCATTTGGTATAATGCGGACGCTGGGGGATGGGTTGTAGGGTGCATTGTGCACTTAAGGCCAGACTTCAAAAAGCCAGACTTCAAAAGGAAAAAGAAATGAGGGGGACAATGAAAAAACTGACACAGGGCGCGACGCGCCTTCTCGTGCTCGCACTCGGCCTCGGCCTCGTGTCGACAGTCTGGGCGGCGGCACCAGTTGTCGTCTGGGATGGTCGGCATGCTGATTATAAATTTAGCACTTTGACGCGAGGAGATTATACCATAGGTAACATCGGTAGCGGCTATGCTAATAGTGTTGCTAGTGATGGTAGTTATTTGCAGATTGGAAATGAAGATGCTAAAGCTGCCATCACGCTAAAAAAGAGTGATAATTCACAGATGGGGGCGTCTACTGTAATAATCCGTTGCGAGAACATGCAAGCGGATAATACTGCAAATCGTGCCGTGCTATCTTTATTGAATGGAAGCAATCCATATGTGGGCGTTGCTCAAGAGCGGTATCTTTCGAATGCGAGTTCGTTTATTTGGAATAATGGCATATGGAGCGACAGTATAAATGTCGCAGCAGAGAACGCTTTTTCGGGGAGTGGTGAGAATTCAATTGCGTTTGCGTATTCAGCTGCCAGTGGCTCCGCTTATTATGTAAACGGGGTGCTGAGGTGTGCTTCCAGCTCGCTGAAAGCGGGATCCTACAGTCCAGACGGTGTTGTAATAGGCGGTGTAGGCGCTGATGGTAGCGGGGCGTTCTATGCGATGAAGGGGATGAAGATAACGGCAATTGCGTTTTTTAACAGCCATATAAGCAGTACGGAGATTGCCGCGTACATGTTCCCCTCCGAGGCGGCAGATGCATATACGGCTACGGTTTCCTCCTCCACGTCATGGGGTGAAATTGCTTGGGATGGCGGTAAAACATGGAGCGGTGACACTTCAAGTGCTACAGTGAATCTTGTAATTGAGAGCGGTGTCACCGTTACGGCTCCAGCATCTTTGAATGCATCTAAACTTGTTGTAACTGGTGCTGGCACATTGACGTTTGCACAGGGAGAGAATACCTTGACTGTAGGAAGCGCAGCAATAAATGCGAAGGTGGATTTGCCGTCTGGTGTCACGCTAAAAACGGTAGGTGATGTAGGCTTTTATTCTGAGTCTAATGAATTTGAATATGGAAGCCTTTTGGAAGTGGTTTCTGGCGAGGTGTGCGCTACAACCTATTGCAGTAGTTATTCAGGAGGCTTTGCTGGCACGCTTACTATTGATCCAGATGGAACATTTACGCTTTTAAGAACTGATACATTGAAGCGCAACTCAAATCAGGTTGTGATTAATGTATACGGAATTATGTCATTCATTGGCAACAGGTGGACTGTTCAGAGCGAAACTCGTCATCAGATAAATCTATATCCAGGAAGCAAGGTGGTTGGTGTTGGTGATGGCAATGGTGTGTTTGATTTTGAAACTACCGACACCAGTATAATTGTGCACAACACCAATAAATCAGGAGACGCTGTTTCAGGTGGCGTTGTTACCATAGATGCGCCTGTTAAAATGCGCACATCTGGTGCAAACACTACGGTCAATGTTGCAAGTGGAACAAAACTTGTGATGAAAAAGTCGCCACTTGGCAATGGAAGCATTGTAAAAACTGGTGAGGGTACATTGGAGTTTGGGGCAGCATCAAGTAGGCCTTTGACAATCAACAATGGTTCTGTTGTCGCTACTGCAATGCCTACTGGCAATGTGACCATCAATAGCGATACGACATTTACGCTTCAAGATGTTGTATGGACTTCCGGTAATATATTCAGTGGATCAGGCACATTGGAGTTGCTGTCTACTACTGGAACTAGGACTCATACAATGACGGGCTCAAGTTTCAATGGCATTGTGAAACTCTCAAATACTGGTAGCCAGCAGTGCAATCTGAATCCCAATGGCGCAGCAACATTTACTACCATGCCAGAATTGGTTCTAAATGCAGATAAAGTCCATCTAGGAGATGGTTATTATAGGCAACAGGGCGAGACACATGGATCATTAGATGTGCGTGATATTTCTGGGTCTGGGTGGCTCTATGCCGTTTGGGGGTCAACTGTGGAATATGAATATCTTCTAAGGACTAAGCAAACCAAAGATACACGGTTTTCTGGATACATTTACTCTAACACTGCAAATAATGGTAAGAGGCGCTGGATAAATCTTGATGTTGTTGGCGATGGCTCTGGGACAGTAAATAGTCTCACGTTGGATCACGGCCTATATTTGCAGGGGACGACAGATACAAGTGAACAGGCCAGCACACTTTCCATATCAAATGATGTCAAGGTGGTCTTTGGGTCTAGTGGAACCTGGGCAACAGGTAAGGTCATTGTAGGTGAAGACGGATGGCTGCAATCGGAAAATAATGCCGCAGTCAAGAACCTTACGCTTCAGGATGGGGCCAATCTCGTATTCCCGACGGCGTCAAGTTCGCTAACGGGAATAACGAACCTCACTTTCACTTCTGGTACAACCACCATCTCGATCCCAGAGAATGTAAAGCATAGTAACGGGACGCTTATTGATTGGTCGGCAGTGGGATCGGCTCCGGCGGGAACATTCCAGCTCGATACCGATACCGCGAGAAAGTACTTCATTTCTGCTGACGCGTCAGGTCTTTCGATTACGGCTGCCGCAGCTCGGATTGGCGATACTCCGTATGCTGATGTTACAACTGCCATTACCGAGGCATTTGTAAATGGAATTGATCGTTCTGTTGTCGTGACTGTCCTTGATGATTCGTTTGACGCAGGCACGTATGAACATAAATCCGCTCTTGAAATCATGGGTATTCTGTGGGATGGCACAGAGCGAACCTATTCCTATGCGGAGGCGTATGTCGGCACTCCACCTGTATACCATGCTACGATTGCCGGCGCACTGTCGGCTGCGGCGAGTGGTGAAGCAAAGACGGTTTATCTCTACAAGAACCTCGCGGCGGATCCTGTTCTTCCTGCTGGCGTTTCTCTAAACCTCGGCAATTATACACTCACCGGCTCTGTAACGGCTGCCGACGGCAATGTAGTCGGCCAGGCGATAGTTGACGGAAAGACGGTTTATACATCCTATGCCAACAGTGTTGGTGAAACGTGGACTGACGGCAGTGGCGATCATAGCTGGGGCAATTACGCCAACTGGTCCCTTGGTTTCGTGCCAGTCGATACAACTGCGGTAACGTTCAATGACGGTGCTACTGTTACCCTTGATGCTACTAGAACCGTGGCTGGAATTGTAGTTAATGGCGCGGTGTCGATTGGTGCTTCGCAAAAGTCTCTAAATACATCTGGCAACATCACGGGAAGCGGCACATTGACGCTGAGTGATGTTTGCTTGGCAAGCGCGTCGGATTCTGGGATTTCCGTTGCTCCGGCTGTTCATTTCACCAACGATTCCGAATTGGCGCGGGTAAACTCGACTTGCAGTGGGGTAACACTCAATGGTGCTGTGACGTTTTCCGGCGCATTTAAGGCATGGGATGTCAACCATATTGTTACTGGTGCTGTCATAATAAATAGTGGGGCCAATTTCTCTAATGGAAATGCATGGGTTCATGTGAATGGTGCGGCCACTGTCAAGGGTGCATTTACCGCCGGAAACTCAAAGCTCAAGTTTAGTAATGCGTTGACAATCGAGGCTGGCGGAGTAACCGTTAATGGTTCTAACGTAAACCTGGATTCTGACACTGCGACGATTGTCCTTGCTGGAGCGGGAGCAACGCTTACCGACAGCCGAGGGGAGCCGATTGCCAATAACAAGGTCTCGACCACGGTCGCCGATTCTTATGTGAAGAAGACAGGCTCTACTTTTGCCGTTGCGGCGAAGACGGTTGTAACCGTGTCCGTCGGCTCGAATGTCTCGCTGACGATTAACGGCAGTGCGGTCGCTGATGGCGATACGCTCAAGTTCGCACCTGGCGATACGTTTACATACGTCGCGACGCCTGCCGCGAACTATACGGCGAATGTTGCGGTGACTGGCGGTACGGACAACGACGGAACGGTAACGGTTGGAGAGACGGCGATTACGGTCGCGGCAACGGCCACGCGCAACGGTGCGACGGTGAGCAACGTGGCGGTGAGCTACGGCACAGACTACACCTCTGCTACGGTGACTGCGACTGTGAGCGACGCCAATTTGGATTACTACATCAGCTGGGCCAGCGGAGAACCCGTGAAGGGCACTGTCAGCGGCTCAACAGTCAGGTTCGACGTCTCTGGCATTGTTCACTCGGAGCCTTACCAGTCGTCGGAATACAACATCGCTGCGAAGGACGGAGAAACAGCAGTCACTACGACTGGCGGGACGGGTTCCACTGTCGCCGCAGATGTCATCAATGCTGACTGGATCAACGAAAGGGCAGCAAGCGCAACTGGCACGAGCCCGAGCGCGCAAGGTGCTGGTGGTGCATGGACCAACGCCGTCACCTATACGGACGGCACGGCGGCGATAAGCGACAACAGGTTTGTTGCGACTACGGCGTCCACTGCGTCGCGTGTCGTCCTCGAGTTCGATGTCTGCTTCTCGTCGGCGAGCGAAGAGACCGTGAGCGGCGACGCTCAGGCGGCGATCAAGCTTGGCGAAGATGACAACGTTACGACCTTCAGGATCCTGACGGCTGAGAACACGTGGACGTCGGTCTCGAACGCCGAGCTACCGATTGAGGCTTCCAAGACCTACAATGTCGTACTTACGATCGACTACGGCAGCAAGACGTACAAAGTGGATGTTGACGGTATTTCTATGACGAACAGTGCAGGCGTCGCCAGCTTCGCGCTCGCGATGAGCACCGCGAGCGTCCAGAACATCGACTTCGCCGGATCGGGCACCTTGACGTCGCTGAAGGGCAGTCAGTTCGAGGGCTACATGGTCAAGGACGCCCTCAACAACTTCTATGCGACGATTCAGGCGGCGACCCAGGCGTATAACAGCGCCAACCGTCCTTACATCGTCCTTCACGACGGCACCCCTCCTGACGGCTGGAAGATTGACGAAGCGACTAAGGCCCTTATCAAGCTTGCAAAGGGATTCTTCTTCATGGCGTACTAAAGCCTAAGATCACACCAAGGTCTAAGACCACAGCAAGGCCCCGCAATCGCGGGGTCTTGCCATTTTCAATATAAGTGGCTACATTATCCTTGCCCTCGCTCATTATCCTTGCCCCTGTTCATTAACCTTGCCACTGTTCAATACACTTAGTGAGTTCAATATCCTTGCCCAAGTTGCCCCTCTGTCATGCATTTTCCCCCTCATAATACTTCATCCGCACCGTAATCTCATTTTTCCCTTGCCTTTCGCCATCCCATTATGCTATCCTCTTCCCATGAAGCCGAAAAAGACGTTTTCAACCAAAACAAACCTCCCTGGCAAGCGCCCCGCCGCGCAAGTTCAAACTACCGTTCCCCGCCGCTGGCAGACTCCGCTCCACGAGGCCTCCGCAGCTTCACCCACAGCGGCCGTCTCGCCCTGCAAGGAATCCGTAGCGTTGACAAATGGGCTCAGCGCGCCCCGCGACGAATCTGCCGCGCTTTCCTCCTGGTGGGAAAAGTATACATCGGTTGAGAACGCCATTGTCTCCGCGCAAGAGCGTCGTCATCGTCGCGCGAAGGCGAAGCGCTGCAGTCGCGCGCGGGAGTTCGGCGACATATGCGAGATAACCGACGGGCTTGCCGTCCGTTGGCGGAGGGATGGTTTCTTCGAGGGTGAGGAGTTTGCGCTGATCGTTCTGCGTGACATGGGCTACTACGCCTACCTCGACTTTATGCGACGCGAGAGCGGCCGAAGGGTATCGCGCCTGAAGGGCTATGTCCGACGCCCCAGCTACTACGCCGCCGAGAACGCCCGACGCCGCGCCTTAGCGGTCGAGCGGCGTAAGATCCGTGACCGTCGCACCGACAACGCTTGCCCCACGAAGGAGCAGATTCTTGACGCGTGGATTGTCCGGCGCAAATCGCACGAAGACGCGATTCGCTTCGGCAGCTTGATTGAAGACCTCGAATGCTACATAGACAACTCGCTGCGGCGCGACGAGGATGGCGTGATTGTCGGGCGCAATCCGGGTGTGAAGGGCTGGCTACGTGAGAACATCCCTGCGCTTGCGCTCCAGTACACGACGGTGATGCGCTACAAGGCCGCTGCTAAGAAGCTGAAGCAGATTACGGAACTTTCAGATCCAACGCCGGTGGATGTGGTTTTGTTGCCCAAGATCGCCGATGCGGAAGGGACGAAAAGAGATTACGGAGCGGACGAAGTATTTGAGGAGGCGAAGGGTGCTGTCGAGCCGTTTTCTGGAATCGAAGTCCAGGGGACTGTGCATGTGACCGACGATGTGCCGGCGGTGGGGGTTGTAAGGGCAAGGGCGATATGGGAGGAGATCGTCAAGGACGCTGGAGAGAGCGCAACATCGCTCTTCGAACGGCTGGATGAGCTGACCGACCCTGCGCGGGTGGAGGACGCGAACATGCTTGCGGCGTGGCGGGAGAAGTACGCGAATGAGATTACGGAGCGGACGAAACGAAGGTGGTGGCTAAAGCGACTGTGGAAATGTGCAGGGTAGGTTGCGGAGCGAAAATCAGAGTTGATAAATCGAGCCAATTGAAATCTGCATTTTGTCAAGTAGGAGCGAAACCATAGAGATTTCACCTCCTTGCTGTCCAACGAGATTGTATAACTTACGCATGATAATTTCCCATGCGACCCCCCTTGCGCGGTCGGTAAGAATACTGTATAATATTCGCTCAATTTCGCAAAGGGAAAGAAAAGACATGAAGAAAGACATCCACCCGAACTACGGCGAGGCCACGATCACCTGCGCGTGCGGCAACGTCATCAAGACTCGTTCCACCAAGAAGGAGATGACGGTCAACACCTGCTCCGCTTGCCACCCCTACTTCACTGGGCAGAAGACGATGGTCGATACCGAGGGCCGCGTCGACTCCTTCAAGAAGCGCTACGCGAAGTTCGCGAAGTAAGCTTTTGGTCGACAAAGAACAGATCGAAAGCGTACTGGGTCGCCTGCCGTCCGTCGAGGCGGAGATGGGCGACCCCGCTGTTTTATCGGACAGGAAGCGCTACCGCGCCGTCCTGGACGAATACTCTTTCCTCAAGAAGCTCGACTACGCCTGGACCGCGTACCAGCTTGAGGAGGCGACCGAGCAGGAAGTGCTCGCGGCGCTTTTGCCGCCCGACCCACTCGAACGCCGCAACGCCGTGATGGAGATCCGCGCCGGAACTGGTGGCGAGGAGGCGGCGCTTTTCGCGGGCGACCTTTTCAGGATGTATTCCCGCTACTGCGAGACGCAGGGCTGGAATGTCGTCGTGATGAGTTCCAACGCGACTTCGCTCGACGGCTACAAGGAAATCGTCTTCACTGTGAAGGGCGAGGATGCCTACGGGCGGTTCCGCTTCGAGTCTGGCGCACATCGCGTGCAGCGCGTTCCAGAAACCGAGGCGCAGGGCCGCATCCATACATCTGCCGCGACGGTCGTCGTGTTCCCCGAGGCCGAAGAAGAGGACGAAATCGAGATTCCAGAGAAGGATCTCAGGATCGACCTTTTCTGCGCGGGCGGTGCTGGTGGACAGCACGTCAACAAGACCGAGTCGGCCGTCCGCATGACACATATCCCCACAGGCCTCGTCGCCGTATGTCAGGACGAGCGCTCGCAGATTCGCAACCGCGAGAAGTGCCTCGCGACTCTTAAGGCGCGCATTCTCGACTTCCGCCGCCGCGAGGAAGAGGCGAAGATCGGCGCCGACCGGCTGACGCTGCGCGGCTCCGGCGACAGGTCCGACAAGATTCGCACTTACAATTTTCCGCAGAACCGCCTTACAGACCACCGCATCGGGCTTACGATATACTCGCTCGACAGGATCATCGACGGGGATCTCGGGCAAGTTCTCGACGCTCTTCACGCGCACGACGTAGAAGAGCGCATCAAGGCGGCGCTGGAGAACAGGTGACCATCATGAACAAGATCATCGTCATAGCTGCAGGCGGGGAATATCCGCGGCTTCTCGTCGAGGGAGCAAAGCGCGCTGGCGTTGCCACTGTCGACGTGATGGCCGTGAAGGGGTCTTGCGAACGCGCCACGATGCGCGCTGCCGACCATGTCTTTCCGTTTGCCGTGAGCGAGAGCGACAAGGCGATACGCTGGACGGCCGAGCAGGGCTACGACGGCGCGGTGCTTGCGGGGCAGGTGAGCCCTATGTCGCTTTTCCGCGGCAAGTTCGGACCCGTAGTCCTCGGCTGGCTTAAGGAAATGCCGGTCAAGAATGCGCATACGATTTTCGGGAAACTCGTCTCCGAGTTCGAGAAGGCGGGTGTGAGGATGATTCCGGCGAGCTCCTACATGGACGACAATCTGCCGGGCGTCGGCGTCCTCACGAAGCGCGGGTTTACCGAGCTTGAAAAGACGGACGCGGAGCGCGGCTTTCAGGTAGCTGCCGACGTTGGCCGTCACGATGTCGGACAGACGGTGCTCGTCAAGGCGGGCATGGTTCTCGCAGTCGAGGCGTTCGAGGGAACGAACGCCGCCATCAAGCGTGCGGGAAAGCTCAGCAAGGGCTCTGTTCTCTGCAAGGCGGCGAGAGAAGGGCACGACTGGCGGTTTGACATTCCCGTTGTGGGCTTGAAGACGCTCAAGAACATGAAAAAGGCCGGTGTCACCGCGCTTGCGTTTCAGGCGGGGCGGCTTCTTCTTCTCGACCGCAAGGCCGTCGTAGACTTCGCCGACCGCAATAATATCGCGATTGTCGGCGTTGAGTCTGGGCTTCCTCCAGCTCCGACGCGGCCTTAACGCGTCTTAGAACGACGTCAGCCGCGGGGAGATGCGCGTCGCTTTTGCCGCGAATATTTTCTTTAGCCCTGCGACCGTGAATTCTCCATCGGCCTCGGTCCACACGCGGGCGACGTCTTCGATGTTGTGCGCGTCCGAGGAGCGCGTCACTGCATAGTCGCCGATCTTCGGAAGCCACGCGGACTCGTCTGCTGTGCGCGAAAGTTCAACTGCATCGAAAAACCGTCCGCCGTCCGGCTGCCGTTCCGAATCGACCATGGGCTCGGGAATCGCGCCGAGCGTGCCTATGACGGAGTGGTTCGCGCGGTCGACGTGCGCGGCGATGTAGAGACCGCCGAGTTCGTGTACCTTCGTCGCCGTCTCAGGAATCGTGCGGCGGCAGCCCATCGCGAGGATGCGCCACTCCATCTCGACGATATCATCGTCCCAAGTCACGACCGGCTGGTCGCCGAAAGTCTCAGGATCGTTCACGCGCTTTGGCATCGCCGCGTACACCCATTCCGTCATTGCAAGCGCCTGTTCAACGGTGTCGAAGAGCGCGAGGGTGTGGACTTCCTCTGCGGTCTGCACCTCCATCCCGAAAAGGCACTTGATCCCCGCGCGGCGCGCGCATTCCGCTATCGCCGGCGTGTTGCGCGCCGACTGGTGGTCGGTGAGCGCAATGCCGTCCATCCCCGCGGATACGGCCTTGCGCACTATCTCCGACGGCGCCATCTCGAGGTTCGCGCAGGGCGAAAGGCAGCTGTGTATATGGAGGTCGAACTTCACGATGCCCTATTATAGCAAATCGGGCGCCGAAGTTGCGTATCGGCGTTGCCGAAAAAGACGGGTGCTTTGCCAGAGTGAACGCAATTTTAGATTTTGTTTAGTTGGTCAAAGGGAAAGGTTGAAGGGTTGATTGAAGCAGGTAGCGGATTCCCCTTCTGCCTACCCTCCCTAGGGAGGGACTTGCGTTTACTTTGGCAATGGGCTTCGGGCGGGTGGCTCGCCCCGTCGAACGCGTCGACTCAGCGCTTCGCGCTCTCGCCGCTCGGGATTCGCGACACTACCCGAAGCGCGCCGCAGTGCGGGCCGCGCATAGGTCGCTCATCACGTCGCCGGGCCGACCACCCGCCCTGCGCCCTGCGCCGTATGCGACAATACGCCGCAAGCCCGCGCGCCGGGCCGGGCGTTCCGGTCGCGCGCGGGCGACAAACGCAACCGAAAAGGAGGACGTCATGGCAAAGCACATGACCCTAGACACGAGGAAAGGCATAGCCCACGGGCTCGAATGCCGACTGACCTTCGCCCAGATGGCGACGATGTTCTCGCGCGCGGTCTCGACGATCGCGAACGAGGTGAAGAACCGCATGCGCTGGAGCAACAAGGGCTACGGATGCACAAACGCGGTCTGCGAGCACTTCGAGACGTGTTCGAAGATGTACCGCAACGCGGACGGGAGGAAGATGCCGTTCAAGCACCAGAAGAAGTGCTTCGAGATGTGCGAGGACTTCCGCCAGAGGACATGCCTGGAGCTCGGACACGCACCCTACGTGTGCAACGGATGCGACAGGCAGACCACCTGCCCGCTCAAGAAGCGCTACTACGTCGCGGACGCCGCGCAGACGAACTACCGCGGGACGCTCGTCGAGTCGCGCAGGGGAACCCACGCCACCGACGAGGAGCGGGCAGACATGAGCGACGCGCTGCTCGCCCCGGTCAAGTTCGGCAGGCAGTCCGTCGGCATGGTCATGTCCGCCGCGAAGGAGAAGTTCCACGGCTTCAGCGAGCGCACCGTCTACAGGCTGGTGAACTCGGGGCTCCTCTCCGTGGGGAGGTCCGACCTCGTCCAGGCATGCTCCAGGAGGCCGAGGAAGGACAAGTCCGCCGTCACGGTCACGAAGACCGACGCGAAGTGCCGCGTCGGGCGCACCTACGAGGAGTACTGCGCGTTCCTCGCGCTCAACTTCGGAGTACAGACCGTGGAGCTCGACACTGTCATCGGGTCCGTCGGAGGCAAGGTCCTGTTCACGCTGATGTTCGCGTGCGGCCTCATGCTCGCGTTCCTCAGGGACGCGAACACCTCGCAGACCACGACGCGCATCTTCAACATGCTCCAGGGCGTCTTCCCCGTCATTCTCACCGACAACGGGCCGGAGTTCTCGGACCCGAAGATGATCGAGTTCTACCGCGTCGACCCGGAGCACAACCCAACGAAGCTCGAGAGGCGCACGCACGTGTTCTTCTGCGACCCGTACAACTCGCAGCAGAAGCCCCACGTCGAGCGCAACCACGAGGAGATCAGGCGGGTCCTCGTCAAGGGCTCGTCCTTCGACGCGCTGACGCAGGACGACGTCAACCTCATGCTCTCGCACGTCAACTCCGCCCCGCGAGCGTCGCTCGACGGGAAGACGCCGTACGACGCGTTCGTCTCGTTCCACGGCGAGCGCGGGCGCGAGTTCCTGGAGAAGCTCGGCGTCCGCCGCGTCAACGCCGAGAGCGTCGTCCTCGACCCGATCCTCCTCGGCGAGAAGTTCAAGAAGGAGGCCAACCGCGCAATACTCCACAGGCATGGAGTCCTCTGATGACGACAATCGAAACACGGGCAGCGCCCGCACATAGCCGAAAGTAGAAAAGCCCTCTTGCGAGGGCAAACCGAACCCGCCGTTGCCAACGTAACCGCAAGTTCCCAGGCAGCGACGGGTAGCGGGAGCATTGTACCAAATTCCGGCGCGGTTGTGCGCATCGGCGGAAGGCGGAGGCCGGGCGGTCGCCCTGACGACGTGATGAGCGACCTAAGCGCGGCCCGCACCACGACGCGCTTCGGGCAGTGTCGCGAATCCCGAGCGCGAAGAACTCATGAGTTCGCGCGTTCGGCAGGACGAGCCGCCCGGACGAAGCCGACCACGCCGGATCGCCAACTTTAACGAAACGCCATGACCAGCCTGCCGACTAAACTTTCGTTTAACCCTTCTAAGTTTCGTTTACTTTGGCAAACGGCC
>CACWJS010000090.1 GCA_902761275.1 uncultured bacterium
GAAGAGCGTGATGTCCTTCAGCATGTCGTTGCGGCTGACGGTGCGACCGTTCTCGGGGTTCGTCTCGTGGCGGTTCACGCCCTTCATCTTGACAGGCATTCCGTTCACGAGGAACGTGTTGCCGACGATTTTCTGCTCCTTGAAGCCGACCTTCTTCGCACGGATGTCGTCGCCCTTCTTCACGACAAGCGTGTAGAGATAGGGGTCTTCTGCGCTCCAGAGACGCGGTTTGAGTTGGAGTTGGAAGTTGGAGTTGGAGAGCGGTTTCAGATCTCCAACTTTCTTTTGGTCTGCATCGTAAAGCGCGGCAGACCCACCATTCTCCAACTCCAACTCGAGACTCCAACTTTCATACCCATTCACAGGACGGGTCTTGACATTGAAATCCCAGATTCCGTCCTTCGGCATCGACCAGAGCGTGACGTCGCGGAAGATGCCCGAATAGCGGAACATATCCTGGTCTTCAAGAAAACTACCATCGCACCACTTAAACACCTGAACCGCGAGAATATTCTCTGCGTCCTCTGCGCCTTCGCGTCTCTCGGCACTCGCTTCGCTCGGCTTGGCCGCTTCCCTATGGGTCGCGTCCACCCGCAAGGGGCGGTTACGCGTTAAAAATTCTGTGACATCAAACTCACTCGGCAACTTCGAATCCTCGGCATAGCCGACCTTCTTGCCGTTGACCCACACATAGAACGCAGAGCCAACGCCCTCGAAGCGAAGGATCACCCTGCGACCCTTCCACGCCTCTGGCACAGTGAAAGTGCGGCGATAGCTGGAGACTGGGTTGAAGTCGTGCGTTCCGGAGTCGCGGTCGAAGATCATGGCAAAACCTTCGTCCGCATGATTCGACATATCTTTATGCGGATAGCGGACGTTCGTGTAGATCGGGCTTCCGTATCCACGAAGCTCCGCGCAGCTCGGGACGTCTATCGTCGCCCAGTCGGCGTCGTCGAAGTCCGGCTTCCAGAAATCGAGCGGACGCCGCGCAGGGTCGCCGACCCACTTGATCTTCCAGTCGCCGTTCAGCGTGACGGCGTAGGGGGTAGGGGGCTCAAGCGCATCCGAAAACGCCGCCTGCTCGTCCGCGAGCGGCATCGCGTATGTCCTCGCCGGCAGGCGGTTAATCGAGTTGATCTCGAAATTCTCCCAATCATTGGTCTCCGCGGCAAATGCACCGCACGCCGCCAATCCAATGACCACGGCAATCTTCTTCATGCTTGAGTCCCCCTTCTTGGTGTTACAATCCGCCAGCCGGGCTACACGAGGCGCATTATTTCACGCGCCCAGTGTATGCATCGACGCCGCTCGAGTCGACAGTCGACTTGAAGAACTTCTCGGACGCATCGTCCCTGGCCTTATCCCACGGACGCGGGCCACCGCAGAGCTGGACGGCCCAGAGCTTGAGCTGCTTCTTGTGCCAGTTGACGGAGCAGTTCGTGCCCCATGCGCCGCCGTGTCCGAACCACTGATCCTCGTTGTCGGTCTCGGGAGCGGAAAGGCCGAGGGAGTAGCCGCCAAGCCCCTTCGGACGCGTGGAGACGGCGAGGATCGACTTGACTGTCTCTTCCTTGAGAATACGTGCGCCATTGTCGCCAACGCCAAGATTCATAAGCATCTTGTAGAACTTGTACTGGTCGTGCGCCGTCGTCCAGAGACCAGCGCCAGCGGACGCAAACACGTGGCCGTCGTTGTAGGGACGCTGCTGCTGATCGTTCTGGAGACGCCACGTCGCGGGCGCACCCTTCTGGCAGTCGTACATTTCGACTTGGGTCTTGAGCTGCTCGTCGGTCGGCCAGAACCAGGAGGAGTTCATGCCGAGGGGATCGAGAACCTCCTTCTTGAGGTAGTCTTCCCACTTCACGCCGGTCACGACCTCGACGACTGCCGCGCCGATGTCAATGCCGGTGTTGGAATACTGCACCTTCGTGCCAGGCTCAAAGAGAAGCGGCGAGGCGGCCGCAATCGCCGCCGTCTGGCGCAATGGCGCGCCGCCGGACCAGCCGCCACCCTTGATCGCGGGGCTCTTGGCGCAGATCTCAAACGGGAAGCCGCCCGTGTGGTTGAGGCACATGCGCACGGTAAGGACGTTCTTCGCCTTGACGAGCGTCTTGACGCCGTTAGTCTCGCCACCGTTCACCCAAAGAGTGCCGAACTCGGGGAGATATTTGGAAACTGGATCGTCAAGGTTAAGCTTTCCATCCTCGACAAGCTTCGCAATCGTCACGCCGCAGAAGCCCTTCGTCTGCGAACACTGCATGTAGACATCGTCGGCGGTTATCTTGCGCTTCTTGGCGACGTCTGCGTAGCCGACGCATGCCGTCTCGGTCACTCCGTCCTTGTAGAGCATGCATACCGCGCCCGGGAGTTCACCGCTTTCGACGTATGGGGCGAGAGCGTCCGCGACGTATGTCGTGCCAGAGTCCTTGATTCCGTTGCAGGGCTGCGTGCAGCAGCCGACCATCGCCACCGCGGCGACAAGTCCGATCATCAGTTTCTTCATTTGTTTCCTCGTGTTTTAGTGTTCAAGTAAATTAAGTGTTTGAGTATTGTATCACATTTCCACGCACCTGTGGACGACGAACTACCTTACGGTGCGCATAAGCCGCGCCGCAAACGCGCCGTCGGTTCCGCTCTCGAAAGGAATCGACTCGCGCGATTCCGCAAGCGAGAAGTCGGGATGGCGCGCGAGGAACGCGGTGACCTGCTCTTCGTTTTCCTCGGGCTCGTTCGAGCAAGTGGAATAGACAAGCACGCCACCCGGGGCGACACGCGACGCACAGGCGTCGAGGATGTCGGCCTGCAGCTTCACAAGGGCGACGAGTTTTTCCTCGTTCCAGTTCCACCGCGCGTCGGGACGGCGGCGAAGGACGCCAGTATTGGAGCAAGGCGCATCGACAAGCACCTTATGAAAGAGTTTAAAGTTTAAAGTTGAAAGTTGAAAGTTCTCAGGAAGAGGCGGAAGTTCAGGGATGACTTCGATGTCAAGCTTTAGCCGCGCAAGGTTCTCCTCGAGACGGCGGCGGCGCTTCGGGTTCACCTCGCAGGCAACGACGGATGCTCCACGCCACGCGATCTGAACCGTCTTTCCGCCAGGAGCCGCGCAAGCGTCAAGAATGCGCTCGCCCTCCTTGGGGTCAAGCAGTTCGACCGCGAGGCGAGTGCCTGGGTCTTGCACAATAAAATCGCCGTCGGCATAGCCAGGAACGTCCTCGACGCGCTGCCCTCGCTCGAGTTTCACGAAACTGCCATCGCGCCGCGCAAGAAAAGTCTCTGCGGGCGCGTTGTGCCACGCGCATAGTCGCGCGGCGCTATCCGCGCCGAAGCGGCGTTCCCAGCGGCGCACGAGCGCAGTGGGAAAACTTTCGCGCTCCTCAAGCGGAGCGTCGGCTATCATCTTCTCGAACTCCTCGCGGCGGCGGATGACGTTTCTAAGAACGCCGTTCACCACCTTCGCAATCGACGGGTTTTCGCACGCCTTCGCCGCGTCGACCGTCTCGCTCACCGCGGCAAAATCAGGAACGTCGGGCATGTAGAGTATCTGCGCCGCGCCCACGTAGAGAAGTGCCTCAAGTTCGCCCTTCGGCCACTGCTTCATCAGCGCGCCGAGTATCTTCCTCAAGGGGCGAATACGGCGTATCGTCGTGTAGACGATGTCCTGGACAAACGCGCGGTCTGCGCCAGTCGGCAGCATCGACGCGGGGAAGTCCTTCGTCGCGATCCACCGCGCGACGATGAACGCCGCCGATCTGCGGGAGCTCCCCATTAGAGGCGAATCCGCTCCGCGAGCGCCTTAAGGGCGTCCATATCGCCCTTGTGGTTCTCGAACGAGATGGGCTCCATGCCGTAACGCGGAACAATATGGAAGTGAACGTGCTTCACGGTCTGGCCTGCGGCCTCGCCGTTGTTCTGGAGAATGTTGAAGCCGTCGCAGGGAAGCGCTTCCTTGATATGCGCCGCGACCTTCTTGACTCGTGCGATAACGGCGGCAAGAGTCGCGTCGGGCGTGTCGAGGAGTCCCTCGGTGTGTTCCTTTGGGATCACGAGTACGTGACCCTTGGAGAAGGGATTGATGTCGAGGTAGGCCAGGACAATGTCGTCCTCGTAGACCTTGAAGCTCGGTATCTCGCCTGCGGCAATCGCGCAGAAAACACAATTGTTCTTCATGCGTCCATTATACCATATTTTTGCTATAATCTGCCTATGCAACAAGTTGAGTACATAGACCGCGCATCTGGAAATAAAGTCGCCGAATCCGTAATGGGCGACAAGGCGCTTCGTTTTGCGTACGAGACGCTGCTCGGGCACACTCTCTGGCCAGTCCTCTTCGGCTCGAAGGCGATCTCTGCTTTTCTTGGCCGGCGCTACGACTCACCCGAGTCCAAGAAGGACATAGCGAAACTCGTCGCGATTCCCGGCTGCCGCGCAGAGGAAGCGGAGAAACCGATTTCCGAATACTCGTCGTTCAATGACTTCTTCACTCGCCGCCTAAAGCCGGGCAGCCGACCTTTGGGCGACGGCATCACAAGCCCCGCAGACGGCCGCCTAAAGCTCTACCTCGGCGCAGACGCAGACACTCCCTTCCCGCTCAAAGGCGCAACAAAGTCGCTGCGCGGCGTATTTGCCGCGGACGCGCCAAAGGGGCTTTACGACATCGCAGTCTTCCGCCTTGCGCCAGTCGACTACCACCGCTTCCACTTTCCCTGCGACTGCACGAGCGATGGGTCCGTGCGCGTAATCCCAGGCGAGTACCACTCGGTTAACCCGATCGCCCTTCTGCGCCGACCAGACGTCTACGCAGACAACGAGAGGCAGGTCTTGAAGTGCCACGCCGCGTTCGGAGACTTCTGGCTCATCGACGTCGGCGCGTTCGGCGTTGGGACAATCGTCCAGACATTCAAAGGCGACGCGCACTCAAAAGGCGACGAGAAGGGATACTTCAAATTCGGCGGCTCGACAGTGATTCTCGTCGCGCAAGCTGGCGCGATCAAGTTTGACGACGACCTTGTGAAGAACTCCGCAGACGGACTCGAAACGCGAATCCTCTGCGGAGAGCGAATAGGCGTTCCCGCCTAACGGCTTACTTCGAGCCGAGCGAGATAACGCAGAAGCTCGCAAGGAGAATCAGCGTACCCGCGGCGAGGAAAAGCTTCGTCTTAGAGCCAGTGCCCTTCCACTCGCCTGTCGCGGCACCAATGATCGTCGAGAAGAGAATCGTCGACGCCATCACGATTGCAAACGAAATGTACTTGAGGTCGCCCATAAGCGGCTCACCCGCCTTCTGGCAGACGAACTGAATCACCCAGATCACGCCGACAAGCGAGGCGAAGATGCAGTTGCGCAGAATCGGGCCGTGGCGAAGGTAGTCGCCAAAAGTCCTGTTCTTGAAATGCTGCTGGATGACCCACGCCGCCTGCACGACAAAGCCGCCCCAGAGAACGACCATGATGACGGGCATTCCGCGCCACGACCACACCGCACCCTCGGAGATGACGCCTGCCTTCACCGCCGCGTCGTACGCAGCCTGCTCGATGACGCCGCCGCTCTGGAGCCCGAGGTTCATGCAAGCAGAGCAGACGCCCGAGACGAGCGCCACGATCATGCCCTTCTTGAAATCGAAATCGGCAACCGCTTTCTTCTTCTCCTCCTCGGGAAGCTCGCCTTCCTTAAGCTTGCCGGCGAGCCCGACGAACACAATGCCGAGAAGCGACCCGGCGACACCAGCAAGAACGATGAGCTTGCCAGTCGAAACAGCACCGTCGGCACCATAGATGAGCGTCGACGCCTCGCCGTTCATGATCGGGGGCAGGACAGTGCCCGTCGCGGCGCAAAGGCCGCAGCCGATTGCAAGCCCGAGCCCGATGCCGAGATACCTGACCATCAGCCCCCACGTGAGGCCGCCGATGCCCCAGACCGCGCCAAAGGCGGCACACTTGAAGAGAGTAGAGGCGGGAGCCGAGCCGATAACGCCGCAGAAGTCGGGAACCGCTATCGCGCAGATTACGGCGGGCATCACGACAAGCCCGACGATGCAGTAGAACATCCACCAAGTCTCGTAGGCCCAGTTCTTGACGCCCCTCGCCGGGAGAAGGAACGTAGCGCCAGCGAAACCGCCAGCCGCGAATATCAGCATTCCGAGTATTGAGTTCATTTATTCTTCCTCCTTGTCGTTTCACCTGTTTGGTGTTTCGAACATTATATGATTTTATGGCGCCACATGCAACGGCTACTTTCGGCGAAGGACCCGCTCGGCGATGCGGACGGACTGCATCGCGTCCTTCGCGTAGAAATCGGCGCCTATCGAATCGGCGTACTCCTGCGTCACCACCGCGCCGCCGACAAACGTCTTCGCATCGAGACCCGCTGCCTTAAGCTCACGTATCGTCTCGGCCATCGCGCCGACGGTCGTCGTCATAAGGGCGGAAAGGCCGACCATCCCCGCGTTAGTCATCCGAGCGCGCTCAACGATCGTCTCTGGCGCGACATCTCGCCCGAGGTCGATCACGTCGAAGCCGTAGTTCTCGAGGAGTGCCCTCACGATGTTCTTCCCGATGTCGTGGATGTCACCCTTCACGGTCGCTATGACGATAGGCCGCGCGCCATCGCCTGAGCCGCCACGCGACGAAGATCCGAGAGACTTGCGCACGACGGCGAACGCATCGCCCGCGGCGTCGGCGGCCATGAGAAGCTGCGGCAGGAACGCCGTTCCCTTCTCGAACGCCACGCCGATCTGCTCAAGCGCCGGAACGATGCCCTTCTCGATCACTTCCATCGGCGACGCGCCGCCGGCAAGCATCTCGCCAGCCGACTTCGCCGCATCATCCCTGAGGCCGCGCCGTATCGCCGCGCCAAGCGCACCCGCAGAATCGGCCTGCGGTGTAACTGCGGCCGATTTCGAGGCGGCGTTCTCGACATTCGCGGCAATCCACCGCTCGCAGTTCTTGTCACGCCCGAGCAGCACGTCAAACGCCGCAGCGTCGTCGCACTCGTGGACAAGCGCGGGGTTCGCGATAGCGGCCGAAAGCCCTGCGCGGACGCAAAGCGTGTACATCGCGTTGTTGAGCGCGGGACGGTTGGGGAGGCCGAACGAGACATTCGACACGCCGAGGATAGTGTTGACGCCGAGTTCCTCCGTAAGACGCCGCACCGTCTCAATTGTAACGATCGCCGCCTTAGGGTCGGCGCTCACGGCGAGTGTCAACGCGTCAAAGGCGAAATCCTCTTTCTTGAAACCATACTTCGCGCCTTCTTCGAGTATTCGCCGCGCGATGGCGATACGTCCGTCGCTCGAGTCGGGAATTCCCGACTCGTCGAGGCACAAAGCCACGAGCGCACCGCCGTATTTCCTAACAAGAGGAAAGACAGCGTCCATCGACTCGCGCTTGCCGTTCACCGAGTTGACGAGCGGCTTGCCGTTGACACACTTGAGCGCCCGCTCGAGCGCAACGGGATCGGCCGTGTCGATCTGGATCGGACACGTAACGACGCTCTGCACTGTCTCAACAGTCCGCTCGAGCGTCGCCGCCTCGTCTATGCCGGGAACGCCGCAGTTCACGTCGAGGATCTCTGCGCCCGCGTCTGTCTGCTTCACGGCTTCCCTAAGGACATACGCCGTGTCACCGCGCAGATACGCCTCCTTGAGAAGCTTCTTTCCCGTCGGGTTTATGCGCTCGCCGACGATCAGCCCGCCATGGGACTTAAGCTCGACTACGGTCGTCCCAGACGAGACGACGGTGCGAGGATGGTGCTTGCGCGCCTGCGGCGCTAGGGCTTGCGCTTTGCCAAGCCCGCCAGCACAAAGCGAGGCGACTGCCTTGATGTGTGCGGGCGTAGTGCCGCAGCAGCCGCCGACGATCGACGCACCCGCCTCGACGAGCTTCGCGGCATACGACGCAAACTCGTCGGGCCCGACGGTAAACACAGTCTTGCCGTCCACAATCTTCGGCATGCCCGCGTTCGCCTTTACGATGATCGGCTTCGTCGAGACTTTCGCAAGACGCTCGACGAAAGGCAGCATCTTGTCGGGGCCAAGCCCGCAGTTGAAGCCGTAGGCGTCGACGCCAAGCGATTCAAGAAGCGTCGCAACGCACTCGACCGACGCGCCGGTAAGGAGCTTCCCAGACTCGTCAAGCGCAACTGAGGCATAAACTGGAAGAGAGGAATTGAGCTTCGCCGCGAGCACCGCTGCCTTGAGCTCGCGTGTGTCGCCCATCGTCTCAACGAAGACGAGGTCGGCTCCAGCAGCAACGCCAAGGCGCACCATCTCGGCAAATGCGTCGTAGGCCGCGCCGAAATCAAGGTCGCCAGCCGGCTTGAGAAGCCGGCCGGTCGGCCCTATGTCGAGCGCGACGCGCGCACCCGATGACTTGGCAAGCGAAATCGCCGACGATATCAGCTCGTCAAGCGAATATGCACCGTGGTATTTGAGGCGATTTGCGCCAAAGGTGTTGGCGAGGACTATGTCCGCGCCAGCCTCGGCGTATGCACGATGCACGCCGGCGACAGCTACTTGGTTCTCGACGTTCCAGTCAGTGGGGTCTTTGCCAGGCGGCAGCCCTGCCGCCTGGACCATCGTACCGAAACCTCCGTCGAGAAAAGTCAGCTTCGCCGACCTTCCGTGTCAGAACGACAGGGCTACGCCTACGCCGCCGTAGAAGTTCCAGGAATGGTCGTTGCTGCCTCCCCACGCGCCGTTGTATGCGCGCGCGCCGTCGCGGAGCTTGCGGTCGAACCAGTAGTCGGCGTAGGCGATGTAGGCCTTGATCTTGACATTGTCGCAGACCGCCCACACGAGCTCGCCCTTGATCGTGGAGTCCATAAGACCGCCATGGTCGTCGGAAAGGCCGTAGCCGCGCGTACGGAGCGTGTTTCCGATGCCTTGCGCAAAAGACGGCTTGAAGGTGAGCGTCGCGTCCTCGCCATCGCCGATGAGCGGGAAGGTATGGCCGACCTCGAGGTTCACGTAGGTGCCGTCGTCGGCCATCAGGTCACGCTCGAACCAGAGATGGGGTTCAAACCAGAGATCGTTCAGGCGCAGCTCAAAGTCGATGTACTGCGTGTCGTTCATGGTGCCTTTGTGGCGAGCGACGTACTCGTAGGTGTAGTAGACGTCGACGCTGAGCTTGCCAAGCGTCTCGCCGAGGTAAAACTCGTGCGCAAGCCCGGTCTGCGCGTCAATCGTCGTGTACTTGCCGGCGCGGTTGCCCCAGCCGTAGGGCCCGCGCTTGCCGTTGCCCTTGGTGACGTCGAACAGCATCTCGCCGCCGATGTAGCACCAATCGAGGAACGTGACATAGCCGTTGGCCCTCACGATCGGATCCTTGCCGTCCATCACGCCGTACGTGATGTACTTCGAGTCGACGCCGAAATAGGCCTCGGCGGACACGAGGGAATCATCTTCCTCTTCGCCCTGTTCCTCCTCAGCGAGTTCCGCCTTGGAAGGTTCGGTTGTCTCAGTCTTGGCAGGCTCGTCGGCCGCCGTTGCGAACGACACGCAGCCGCAGACGGCGGCAGCGCAGATGATGGTGTTGAGTTTCATGCACGTATTATACACCATTCGCGCGGCGAGAATCAACACCCCGCCCAACATTCCGACAGTCGCTGCGCATCGCCCTTGCAGGAAGAGCAACAATGCCCTTCGACGGGCTTGGCGTGCGCCATCTTGACGGGACGCACCAGATTGTAGGCCATCATCACGGCGAGGAACGCAGCGCAAGTCCAGTGCAGCGCCGTGAGGCCGTGTGAAGCGCAGCAAGCGGCTTCCGCTGCGCTGGAGGCTTCAATGAAGAAGTTGACAGCGCACCCGCAGAGTATCGCGCCCGCAATAATCGTCGCAACGTACGCGGCGGCGGCCTTGCGGCCGATGAGCGACGCAACCGTCGTGACAGACATCGCGTTTATTGCAGGGCCGACCATCAGGAACACGAATGCCGCTCCGGGCGAAACGCCTTTCAGAATGAGTGACGCGGCGATTGGAATCGACGCCGTGGAGCAGACGTACATCGGGAAGCCGATGATTGCCATCGCCGGCATCGCGATTAAGTCCCTGCCGCCAAACGCCTCTGCGAAGAAGCCGTCGGGAACAAGCACGGTCACAAGCGCAGACACTGCAAGGCCGACGGCGAGCGGCTTCACGACCGAGCCGAGAAGCCGCCTGTACGCCTGCCAAAGGATCGCCTTCAGTCCGCGCGAAGACGGCGGCGCATCGTCCGGCTGAGAAGCCGAGGCATCGTCGCCGCCAACAGCGGAAACGACAATGCCCCCGGCAATCCCTGTAAGCGCGGCGGCGAGCGGGCGGGCTATCGCGAACACAGGCCCCATCAGCGCGTATGTCGCGAGGATGGAGTCTATGCCCGTCTGGGGCGTGGATATGAGAAACGCGGCAGTTGCGCCCTTCCCCGCGCCGTTGCGGCGAAGTCCCGTCGCTATCGGGAGAACGCCGCACGAGCAAATCGGGAGCGGCACTCCGACGAGAACGGCGCGCAGGATTCCGGAGAAGCCAGAGCTACCGCCCATGACGCGGTTCACCCATGCCCTCGGAATCCACACGGCGATTATTCCCGCGGCGAGGAAACCGACGACGAGCCACGGTGACATCGCGGCAAAAACCTCGGCAAACGAAACAAGCAACGCGCAAATCTTGCCCATGGTCAATATTATACCACACCCAGTTCACCTTGCTGTGGAGAAACAACCTGCACCCGCTGATTTGACCTGACGATGACTGTATAGTATAATGCTATCAACCAACCGCAGGAAGGAGAATATCATGCTTAGAATACTGCTGGTTTTTCTGTTCGCCACCGGACTCCTGTTCTCCGGATGCAAGTCCGAGAGAGCAGGTCGCCACCACGAAGGCTGCTACAGAAGCGGCTCTCACCGCGTGGGGCGCAACAACGGAAGCATCCACCACCACTACGCCAAGCCCGCCGAACCGGACGCCGTCAGAACGACACGGTGACACCAACGCCGCCGTAGAAGTTCCACGAATGGTCGCAGCTCGAGCCCCACGCGCCGTTGTAGGCACGCGCGCCATCGCGGAGCTTCGAGTCGAACCAGTAGTCGCTG
>CACWJS010000091.1 GCA_902761275.1 uncultured bacterium
GCAGTCCGAGCCGATGATCGTCTTCTCGCCGTCGGCCGTTCCAAGGTGGACGGTCGCGAACTCGCGGATCACGGTGCGGTCACCGATCTCGACATACGAAACGGAGCCGTCCTTGTACTTGAGGTCCTGCGTCTTCATGCCGATGCAGGCGTAGGGGAAGATCTGGCACATCGAGCCGATCGTGGTGTGGCCGTCGATTATCGCGCCCTGCTTGACAACCGTGCCATCACCAAGCTTTACGTCTTTGCCGATGTGGGCGTAGGGGCCTATCTCCACGTCCGCGCCAAGCTGTGCACCATCTTCGACTATTGCAGTAGGATGTATTTTCATGGTAGTTTTAAACCTTTCAATTTTTAATCTTTAAACTATTCAAAACCATTCAACTTTTCAACCGTTCAACTTTTCAACTTTTACTATAGATTCTTCGGCACGAGGTACGACGCTATCGCGAAGCAAGCGGGAACCGGCAGCCAGATGAGGATGTCCGGCCTGATCGCGAAATTCTTCTGCGCCGAAAGCATAAGTATCACGACTATGTAGTAGCCGAGCGAGACGGCGAGCGATATAGCCATGCCGATCGAGCTCTCCTTTCGCTGGGCCTTTATGCCGAGCGGAATACCAACGAGGACGAAGCAGAACGAGGCCATCGCGAAGACGAGCCGCTTGGAGAACTCCGTCCGCGTCTTCGAGAGGTCGCGCTTTCGCAAGTTCTTCTCGGTGCCAACGGTCTTGCTTTTCCCCTTAGCGGCGTCGACAAGCTTCTGCTGGACCTTCATCTTCGCAAGGATTTCGCCGAAGTCGAGGTCCTTGTCCTTCTTGTTGTACTTGACTTCCTTAATCGCGTCCTTTACGACATACGGAAAGCGCGTCGCACGGGCCATCGTCGGATGGTCCTCGTCAAGCGGATCAACCGTCATCTGGTAGAGGTCGAGGTGGAGGTCCGTCCCCTCGCTCGTCACAAGCGCCTTCGAGGCGGTTATCATGCGGTCGACCTTCTGCGAATAGTCCATGACTACAATGTCGTAGAGCCAGTTGCCCTCCTTCGCGCCGAAGTAGAACTTCATCTTCGGGAAGTCGTCGATCACGTGCCCTGGCTCAAGGAGATCTATGCCGGTGCTGACCGACACCTTCGTCTTGAGACTCCTGCGGACCTCGTGCCCGCGCGGCACGACCTCGTTGTTGATGTAGAACCCGAGCGCCACGCAAAGAAGCGAAAAGGCGATAGGCCACTTCATGATCGACAGCAGGTTCACGCCGCACGCGCGCATCGCGGCGATTTCGCTGTCGGCGCTCATGCGCGAGAAGACGAGGACGCTCGCCACGAGAAGCGCAAGCGGCATCGTCCACTGCATCGTCTCGGGGAAGCTCACGAGCGCGAACTGTCCGATGAGCGAGGGCGAAACGCCGTCGAGGATGAAGCCGACGATCTGGACCATCAGCCCGATCGTTATGACAAACGACAGGACGAGAAACGCGAGCAGGAAGCTCGAGAGGAAGGACCCAAATACGTATCTCTCGATGGTTTTCAACCTTTCAACCTTTCAACTTTTCAACCTTTCAACTTTTCAACCTTTCAGCCTTCAACTTTTCAACCTTTCAACTTTTCAACTTTTCAACTTATCTTAAGCACAAAATAGTTTTTCTTTCCAGAACGGAGAACAGCGACGCCGTCCTTCACGTCATCAGCGGCAAAGAGGCGATTTGCGTCGATCTTCGCGTCATTGAGGGAGAGGCCTCCCTGCGCCGCCATGCGCCTCGCCTCACCGTTGGACTTGAACATACCCGCGGCAGCCGCGACAGCGAAAACGGGCTTCCCTACGCAATCGGCGAGCGCAACTGCCGCGCTCGGCACGTTCTCGGCCTTCGCGACGTCTGCAGCGCTCTTCTTCGCATAGAGCGCCTCGGTCGCTTCCTGGGCCTTCTTGAGCCCTTCCTCGCCGTGGACCAGCCGCGTAAGCTCTTCTGCAAGCGCCTTCTGCGGGATGCGGGCCTCGGGGTGCGATTTCATCTCGGCCTCGAGCGCCGCGATTTCATCGAGCGACTTCATCGAGAAGACCTTGAGGTAGCGAATGACATCGGCGTCGGGCGTCCTCAGGAAGTACTGGTACCAGTCGAACACGGGCGTCATCTCGCCGTTCATGAAAAGCGCGTTGCCCTCGCTCTTGCCGAACTTCTTGCCCGACGAGTCGAGAAGAAGCGGGAACGTGAGGCCGTAGGCCGACTTGCCGCGCATCTTGCGGACGAGGTCGGTGCCTGCCGTTATGTTGCCCCACTGGTCTGCGCCGCCGACTTCCATCTGGCAACCGTAGTTGTCGTAGAGGTGCAGGAAGTCGTTGCCTTGGAGAATCTGGTAGCTAAACTCGGTGAACGTAAGAGCGCCTTCGCTCGCCTCAAGGCGCTTCTTGACCGATTCCTTCGCGAGCATCTGCGGCACGCGGAAGTTGATTGCAATGTCGCGCAGGAACTCGATTGCGCTCGTGCCCTTGTACCAGTCGTAGTTGTCGACCATGATGGCGGCGTTGGGCCCGTCAAAGTCGAGTATTCTCGAAAGGTTCTCGCGTATGCCCTTCTTGTTCTCCTCTACCTGTTCGACCGTGAGCATGTTCCTCTCGGCGGACTTGCCGCTCGGGTCGCCTATGAGCCCCGTCGCGCCGCCGACGAGCGCGATCACTTTGTGGCCGGCGAGCTGAAGACGACGGAGGACGACGATGGAGACAAGGTTCCCTGCCTGCAAGGAGCGGGCGGACGGGTCAAAACCGCAATAGACAGTCATGGGCTTCTCGAGGGCCTTCTCGATTTCCGGATCGGTCATGGCCTCCACAAGTCCGCGCGCCCTAAGTTCGTCAAGCAATTTCATTTTTCTTCTCTTTCAATGGCGGTCCTGGCGGGACTCGAACCCACTACCCGCTGCTTAGAAGGCAGCTGCTCTGTCCAGATGAGCTACAGGACCAATTTTGCAATATTATACCATATTCGGCCGCCGCCGAACGGGCACGGTGGTCATTCAAGTGCAAGCTTGAGAGCGTCGACAAGTGTCTCGCCTGTAGGAGCGACGGCGCGAAGACGCCAGGCGGCATGGCTCCCCTGGGCGCAGAGGATGCAATCGATGCCAAGAGCGTCGGCCACTTCCTTGTCGTGTAGCGCATCGCCGATCAGGACGAAATGCGTGCCGCTTGGCACGGTGTCGCTTAAAGTCTGCAGAAGAACGCGGGCACGGTCGAGCTTCGAGGCGCCGTCGAGGTTGTCGGAACCGCAGATGCGCTCAAAGTATTTCGTGACGCCGTTTCGAGCCAAGTCCGCCTCAAGGAGATCCTGCCTGAGCGCGGAGACTATCGACTGACGACACCCCGCCTCCTTCGCCATCTCAAGCGCGGCGACAGCGAGGGGGTTTAGCTTCTTCGGCTGCCGCCCGTACACCTCGTGGTATTCGCGCGCAATTCCGTTCCACTCGTCCTCGTCGTGCGCGATGATCCCTATCTTGTCGTAGAAAGGCCTCACGGGAAACGCAAAGTGGTCGCGGTAGAACTCCATCCCTATCGGCTGACCGCCGCGCATAGCGATCATCTCATTGAGCGTTGCAAGCGCCGCCTCGGTATCATCGAGGAGCGTTCCGTTCCAATCCCAGAGGATATAGGGTTTTGGGCGCTGCATGGTTTGTCAGGGGGTAGTTGGAGTTATGAGTTGGAGTTGGAGAGTGGTGGTGGAGAGTTTAGTTGGAGTTTGGAGTTGGAGTTGGAGAGCGGTGGTGGAGAGTTTAGTTGGAGTTTGGAGTTGGAGTTGGAGAAAGGAATTTTAGTTTTGCGTATTTCAATCCTGAGTCGAGGTCGGGAAAGGCGCCATCGAGCTGCGCGTCGTAGAGCGCGGCGAGAATCTTGCCCATCTCGGGTCCTGGCTTCATTCCCTGAGCAATCAGATCACGCCCCCTCACTATCGGCTTCGGCGCGGAATCCTCAACGGCAAGACGCTTCGCCTGTTCGGCAAGCCACTTAAGCGGTTCCGGTTCCGACGGGAAAGGCGGCCGTCCCGCATCGTCTGCCGCGGCGACACGCAAGAGCCGGTCGATACGGACGACTTTCGCGGCGAGGCGTCTTATCGCGCCATCCGACGACTTGTCCTTCCACATCGCGAAAGGCCGCATGTGAAGCCGCACAAGCGGAGGGATCTCCTTAAGAAGTCGTTCCTCGTTCGTGAGGCGACTCAGGAACGACAGCGTCGGCTCGACGCCACGTTCGTCGTGCCCGAGCGAGCGGATGCGCTTCTTCACAGGGTCGAAGAACGTGCAGTCGGGCTTGCCAAAGTCGTGACAGAGAACGGCGAGCCCTACAAGCAGATCCTCCGCGTCGTCGCCGATACGAGACGCAGCAAAGGCGTCGAGACAGCAGAGCGTGTGGTTCCATACATCTCCCTCGGGATGCCACTGCGGATCCTGCTTGCAGCCGATGAGACGCTCGAGTTCCGGGTAGTATTTCGTCCAGCCGACTGCGCGAAGGAACTCAAGACCTTTGGAAATCTTAACACCCTTCAGAATAAGCTTCGACCACTCGCCCAAAAGCCGTTCGCTCGCAAGACCCTCGGGAGTCATCGCCCTGCACACCTCAATTGTCTCGGTGGCGGGATCGAGATCGAAGCGGGCGACAAACTGCATGCCGCGAAGGACGCGCAGGGGATCTTCGCAAAAATGGTCGGAGACATGGCGCAGCGTCCTGCGCTCAAGGTCGGCGCGTCCGTTCCACGGGTCGACGATTTCGCCTGTGAGCGGGTCGCTGTAGATGGCGTTTACGGTGAAGTCACGCCTGGCAGAGGCGTCGCGAACCGTCAGCGTAGGATCGTATTCCATCTCAAACGCGCGGTGCCCAAGGCCAAGTTTTGTCTCGCGGCGAGGGATTGCAACATCAACATCGAGATGCGCAAGCTTTATGACGCCGAAGCTTACGCCGACCAGATCGAGGTCAAATTTCTTCGCGAGAGCGGCCTTGAGGCCGGCAGGCGCAATTCCAAAGCACTCGACATCAAAGTCCTTTGGGTCTCCGCCGAGAATGGAATCGCGAACGCAGCCGCCGACGAGAAGCGCACGGCCACCCGCCGCTTTTACGATCTGCGCGACTTCGCGCACTGCCTCCATACCCGATGCCGTATCCATATCACCCGATATCCAGCGTTAGCTCAGAAATCCACGAAAGTTCACGGCGGCGCATCCGCGCATAGTCGCGAGACGAAAAGTCGTCGGCGCCGGAAAGATGGTCTATGCCGTGGGCGACGTAGAGAAGAAGCTCCTTCGCGGGCGACCAGCCCCTGCGCTTCGGCGCCACCTTCTGCGCCCTATCGCAGTTTACATACACCTCTCCGTAGACGCCCGGCTCCTCGCCCGGCATCGGATCATACCCCTGCGTTATCGCGTCCGTCGGCCCCTCCGCGCCGTTGACGGCGAGATGCACCTCCGCCGAAGATGCGTCGTCCTGGAGAATTACGGCAACTTCGCGGAACGGCACGCCTATGCGCGCCGACGACTTCGCCGCGAAAAACGCCGCGGCGGATTTGACGCGGGCCCTGCTCAGCCCGAGCGCCTTCGGAAGCGTCCCGTCAACTGTGATTCTCGGCTTCATGTGCATACAGTGCAGAACTTCCTGATCGGGCAGCCGTCGCACTTCGGACGCACCGGCGCGCAGCGCGTCTGCCCGAACGAGACGAGGTGGCTGTTCCATGTCTTCCAATATTTGACGGGGAGAAGCTTCCTCAAAGTCATCTCCGTCTCGAGCGGCGTCTTGGTCTTGATGAGCCCAAGGCGGTTGCAGATGCGGTGCACATGGACGTCGACGCAGATTGCTGGAAGATCAAAGCCAACGGCAACGGTGAGGTTCGCGGTCTTGCGCCCGACGCCAGGAAGTTCACACAATTCCTCGACTGTATTGGGCAGGACGCCGCCGAATTTATCCTTAAGGACTTTTGGAAGCGCCTTCAGATGCCTTGCCTTGTCGTGGTAGAAACCGACGGGAAAAATTAGCTTCTCTATCTCCTTGACGCTCAGCCGCTCAAGGTCTTCCGGCGCAAAGCAAGCGCCCTTCGCCTTTGCGAAGAGCCGTCGCACTGCGCCGGCAGTGCACGCGTCCTTCGTGCGCGCGGAGAGGATCGTCCCGACGAGAACGCAGAAAGGGTCCTTAGTCTGCGACTCGATGAGTTCGATGATCGGCGCAGAATGCGCCTTGAACTCCTTCTTCAGCGCACGGTCAACGGATGGTATGTCGGCAATGGTCATGATTATGTCCGGCCTGTCAAAAGCCCATCACAAAGTCGCCGTACCGCACAACTTGGTCATCGTGGGACAGCAGCTTAATATCCTCGGACATGGCCTGGGCAACCAGCATCCTGTCGAATGGGTCGCGATGAAGCCACGGCAATGCGCCGACTTTCTGCGCATGAATTGATGAAAACACCAGCTCGCGGATATTTGACGCCTCTGCATCCATCCTAACTTCGTCTGGAGTGCAGGGCATCAAATCCGGCTTAAGAGCATGCTTTATCGAAATCTCCAATATGGATACGGGGCTGAAGAACAGTTCTGAACCCGGGTCCAGCAAAACCGAACGCACATGCTGCGGCAGTCTTGAACTGTCTTCGAGGAACCAGATCAGGGCATGGGTATCAAACAATATCCGCATAAAACCCCGCCTCGATCTCCTTGTCCAACGCCTTGTCCTGCTTCTCCCAGTCCTTAGGGAAACTCCACTTCCCCTTCGACTTGCCGGCAATTGCCTTGGGATGCGCATCCGCCAACGTGAGGGCAAAGGGAATCCCCTTCACTTTCCTGCATTGCTGGAAAAACACCCTTACGGCAGTTGACATATCAATACCAAGCGACGAAAAAATACTCGCCACCTCTTCTTTAAGAGGACGATCCACTCGTATCTGTATCAAGGACTGTTGTACCATGGCAACCGCCTTTCTTTTGTAATGACATTGGCATTATATCATATTTATTTTGTAATTGTCAATCACCCTCTCTCTGAACTATATACAAAAAACATCTCAAAAAGAAAAAGCACCAATAGCGCAATCGCAATATTGCACACAATACGACATAGGCGATAGGGCCGTTGGCGCGCTACTTCCTGATCACGCCGTCGCCGGTGATGGTGTACTTGTAGGTCGTGAGCTCTTCGAGGCCCATCGGTCCACGGGCGTGGAGCTTGTCGGTAGAGATGCCTATCTCCGCGCCCATGCCGAATTCACCGCCGTCGGTAAAGCGCGTGGAGACGTTGTGGTAGACAGCAGCAGAGTCGACATCGCGCAGGAACTCGGCCGCACGGGCTTCGTCGTTCGTCACAATGCAGTCGGAATGGTGCGAGGAGTGTTCGTTTATGAAGTCGATTGCCGCGCGATAGTCGGCCACCTTCGCGACGTTGATGTCGAGCGAAAGATATTCCGTACCCGCCTCGTTCTCGTGGAGCGTCACGCCCTTGTCCTTTGCCCACGCCTCGACCATCGGCATGAACATGGGCGCAAGCTTCTCGTGGACAAGAAGGCACTCCGCGGCATTGCAGACGCCAGGACGCTGGGTCTTCGCGTTGTCGAGAATCGAAAGCGCCATCGCGAGGTCGGCCTTGTCGTCGACGTAGATGTGGCACACGCCCTTGTAGTGCTTGAGGACGGGAACAAGCGCCGCCTCGCACATTGCGCGGATAAGCCGTTCGCCGCCGCGCGGAATCGCTACGTCTATAAGCCCCACGGCGCGGACAAGCTCTGTTACCGCCGCATGGTCAAGCGTCTCGACAAGCTGCACGGCATCGCCGACGCCGGCTTCGCGGACAGCTGCGGCGAGAGCCTTGTTCGACTCGATCGCCTCCTTGCCGCCGCGCAGGATCACGGCATTGCCAGTCTTGAGGCAAAGCGCAGCCGTGTCGATGAAGACATTCGGGCGAGACTCGAAGACGACGGCAATCACGCCGAGCGGCACGCGCACCTTGCGGATCTTGATCCCGCTCGGGCGCTCACGCGTCCAGATCGTCTCGCCGACTGGGTCGGACAATGTCGCGACATGCCGGACGCCGGCGACCATCGCGTCGAACCGCGCTGGCGTGAGCGTCAGGCGGTCGAGCATCGAGGGAGAGATACCAGCCTCCTTCGCTCGAGCCAAGTCGATGCCGTTCGCGGCGACAATCGCCGCGCGGCTCTCCTCAAGGGAATCAGCAATGGCGAGGAGCGCGGCGTTCTTCTCGTCCGTCGTCTTCTTTGCAAGTCCGGCGGCGGCCGCACGGGCCTTTGTCGCCATTTCAAGTATGGTGTCGTGTACGTTCATCTGCGCATTGGCCTATCGAATTGCCTAATTGTATCAAGTAGATATTCCGCAAGATCGGGATCGACCTCGAAGATGTTGTCGCGTTCGGAATACGTGTTGTTGTTGATGTTCGCCTTTACGGCTATGAAGCGCTTGTATTCCTTCTTGTTCTTCTCTGACTTGCCCCATTTCTCGCGGTCGAGGACGCCGCGGTTCACGAGATCCTGAAATATGTCGTTGATGTGATCTGGGTCAATGTCCATACGCTGCGTATGGATATCAGCCCATTCGTCATCCTTGTATTTCTTAGCGAAGTCATCGGATATCTGCGGGCTCGTTCCCTTCTTGATCACGACGTGACCGGAGCCCAAAAGCGACAGTGACACACGATGCACCGGATTGCGGTTCGTGTTGTAGTAGTGTATCTCCATCCAGTTGAGATTGCTCTGTTGAACCGTGATGTAGGGATTCACCCAGAACGGCCCGCAGCCGTCTGCAAAAAACAACGCCAGGCACGCCGCCAGCGCACCAAGGCCATGTCTAAGTCTATCCATGCCCTCGTCCTCTCTCGTTTGGTTGGGCTTATTATACCAAAAATGACGCAGTCCGACTGAGCCCCATACAAAGAGAAACAATGCGCCGCCAAACGCAGCAGACCGCTACCGGCGGTAGTAGTCGGGGGCGATGTCGGCCTTGCCGGCAGAGTATCGGTAGACGCGCTGGATGGCGTAGCCACCACCAGAGCCCTTGCCCGTCTTGATGGCGTGGCCATGTCCGTTGACGATTGCATTGATGCCGACAAGCGGTCCTTCTCCGTTCGCGATCTCGACGGTGCAGGCGTTCTCGATGACTACACCGGGTGCGTCGGGAACTTCAATCGCATCGTCGAGGAAGACACTGTTCCCGTTAGTGTTGATGAAAACGTCGTAGACGCCAAGCCCGACCGCGTAGTGGCGCTTCACGCCATCCGCTACCTTGTAGGCGGCATATCCCTTCTTCTTCCCACCGTGCGACATCCACGTCTCGTTCCCCGGCGGATCGTAGCACTTCTCGTTCTGAAGGAAGAATACACGACCGTCTTCACCATTCCAGAGAACGTCATGCTCCTGGAAATGTTCGACGAAAAGCCCGTAGCATGTCACGCCGTCGCCATTGACGACGATTCCGTTTTTCGACTTGTTGGCAGTCCAGCCCGTATGGTCGCCGTGGTCCGCGCGCCATATCCATGTATGGTCTACGACAACATCGTTCGAGTTGACCTCAAGGCAGACCTCGGTCTTCCCCGGCTTCCCGGTTCCACCGACGCGGTAGACGAGATCGATGAGAAATGCAGGGCTCTTGGAGTGGCGAACTTTCGTCTTTCCATCGCCTACGACGACAAATCTCTTCGACGCGCGCTCCGCATCGAAAATGAGCCCCGCGATCACGATTCCGTCAGCGTCCGCGCATTTAAGCGCCGCGTCGCCGTTCTCGGGAACGATCGTCGCTTCGCCTATGCCGAGGACGACGGTTCCAGGCTTTGTCACCTTTATCGGCTCGTCGACGTGATAGATACCTGGTGTGAATAGGATGTTCTTTCCTGCGACGAGCGCGGCGTTAATGGACTTTGCGTCGTCCTTCTTCTCCTTCGCCACGTAGAAGTCGCGCGCAAGGTCGAGTATCTTCCCCTCGCCCATTCCGCCGTTCGCCTTGCCCTCGCCCCAGCTCACGCCCTTCGAGCCTCGGCGAATTGCCGGCACGAACACCTTGAACGCGTCGCCGTCCACGAAGAGAAACGGCTTCTCGCGAACAACTGGAGTTTCGCCCACGACAGTCGTGCAACCGCCGGCGCGCCAGTTCGAGGAAACACCTTCCGTGCCAGTCGGCGCGCACTCGGAAAGCATCTTCGCGCCGTCCTTGCTGCGCGAGGCGAAATCGCCCGCACATCCGACGACGACCTGGTTCCAGTTGATTCCGTATATCCCGGCATTGAAGGAGTCGTTGCGGTAGAAGTACTGCTGCTGCGAATAGGAGCCGGCCTGTTTTTCGAACACGCAGTCCGCGACGAAACCGCCCGACGCCCAGCCGTAGAACCAGTCAAATACGGCCTTGCGCGAGACATAGAGTCGCCGCGCGGGTGCCGCCTGCGAAACCGCCCACTGGAAGTTGAAGTACGGATCGGCGTTGTTGTCGGTGTCTGCGATAGAGACGTTCTCGATCCCCACCCAGAAGTTGCACGTCGCGTTGTTCTTGTCGAGCGCCGCGGGCGTCTTCACGTTCGAGAGCTTCACGTCGCGCGGAGAGCGTCCGAGACCGAGTATCTGCGTGTAGTAGCCGACGTTGACCGTCTTCATCTTCGAGTAGTCGCCAGGGAGGAAGAGAAACGCCTGACGCTCCGGCCCGAACTGGCGCTTGTGCTGACGCTGGAACACGGCTTCCGTCGCACGGTGGATGTTTTCAAGCCCGTCTTCCGGAGAGAACACGCGGACGTTTTCGCCAAGGTCAAATTTTGGCATGGTGACTCCTGCTATGAGCGGCATCGCCGCAAGTGCTGCAAATGAAATGACTATTTCTTTCATGGTTGTCCTTTAGCGGATATCGGTTTCGAAGATCGAGATGCCGTAGCCAGTGTTGCGCGTCAGGCCCGTGAGACGCAGATAGCGCGCCTTCTGCCGGTTCCAGCTGTGCCTCTGCTGTCCGCCATCGTTGTGCGTCACCGTCGCGACAGCGCTCCACTTCGCCCCGTCTTGCGACAGTTCCACCACATACGACTCCGCGCGCGCGTTCTCCCAGTCGATGACGATCTTCGACACCTC
>CACWJS010000092.1 GCA_902761275.1 uncultured bacterium
TAATATCAGTGCTTTCTCCGAAGAGGATGTCGGTCTAAAAAATCGTGCAGGAGGGCCATCGGAAATGATGCTGATTTAATCGCGGGCGACTCATGCCGGAGCTAAGGCGTTGAAAGCGTGAATCCGCGAGGCCAACGGGCAGGCGTGGCAGGGCCAATATAACCAGCGGGGAGTAACCGCGAGGGGTTACTGCTAAGACAGGTTTACTATACCCCGGAGGCAGCATGAAAAATCAGAAGTCAGTTCAGTTATTCGAAGCATCGGAAATTCAGAGCCGTATTGTCGCGGTGCGCAACGTCCAAGTAATGCTTGATCGTGACTTGGCAGTGTTATATGGTGTTCAGACCAAAGTCCTCAATCAGGCGGTCAAGCGTAACATTGAGAGATTCCCCGACAGATTCATGTTCCGGCTGGTGGAATCTGAGATGCGGGAACTGGTCACAAATTGTGACCGGTTCGAGACGCTCAAGCATTCCGGAGTGCCGATGTATGCTTTTACAGAACAAGGCGTTGCCATGTTGTCGGCAGTGCTTCGGAGCAAGATCGCGATAGACGTCAGTATCCGAATAATGGACGCGTTTGTCGCCATGCGTCGATTTGCGTATGATCAGGCGCGATTGAACTGAAGCAGCTCGAAACGGACAAGCGGATCGACACGGTGTTTGACGCTCTTGATCGCGGCAATCTGCTCCCAAGCGGCATTTTGCCCGCCGAGTCTGAATTTGACTCGATGCGGTATGTCTCGCGTCTGATCGAAAGCGCTCAATCGGTGATCGTGCTGATCGACCCGTATTCAGATGCGGTCACGCTGGAGGTCCTTTCGAAGAAGCGGCCTGGCGTAAAGGTGCGGCTCGTCTGCAAAGATCGCGGCAAGCCGACGCCGACCGAAATCGCGAAGTTCAACCGTCAGTACAAGGTACAAGGGCCTCTCCGTCACCTACTCCGACGACTTCCACGACCGATTTCTCATTATCGACAACGTCGAGCTGCACGGGCTCGGCTCGTCCATCAACTGCCTCGGCCGCCGCGTCACTTCCTACACCACCCGCGACGCGAAGGAAATCGCCAAGCTGCTGGCAATGCTGCCATGAGCGCTGCCGGCGGCGAGAAACGCAAACCCTTGCAAAATGGGTCTTTCGTGGGGTCTGTCCCTGCCAAACTTATAGCCGCGAGGACGACTGGGCTCGGCGTGCGGCGGACATGGTTAGCCCGTAGCGGCGGCGAAACACGTCGGCGAGGTGGGCTGCACTCTGCTGTCCGCAGAGATTGGCTATTTCGGCGAGTGGGGTGTCGGTGCTTTCGACGAGTTTTCTTACTTCGTCGAGGCACGACGTCCGAATTACGTTGCCGACGCTCCTTCCGACTGCGGCGCGGAATCTGGCCTCCAGCGTTCGTGTGGTGACTCCTGCCTCATGTGCAAGCTCGCCAACGCGCATGTTGAATCCATGCGCTTTTCGTATCTTTTCAAGAGTGCCGATGACGAGAGCGTCTTCCGTCTGGAGCTGAAGGGTCGAATCCCTTGTCGCGACAGGAAGCGGGTTGTACAGTGTGATGGACTGAACCTTGCGACCGTTCATCAACGCGTCCAACTTGTGCGCGGCGGTGTAGCCCGCCCGTTCGGCGTCCAGAGGGATTGACGACAGGGGTGGAAGCGTAGTGTCGCAGAGCGTCGAGTCGTTGTTGACTCCGAGAATTGCGACTGAGTACGGAACGGGAATCCCCGACATGAGGCAGGCGTCCGCCACCTGCCGCGCCCGTGCGTCGTGCGGCGCGAACACTGCGACCGGCTTCGGCAGGGATTTGATCCACTCTATGACGGACGGCATCTCAAGCGTCCAGTTCGCCGACGCATGCCGACTCCGTGCGCCTTTGTACAGATTGACTTCGAAGCCGCGTTCTGCGAGCGCCTCAGTGTAGCCGATGCGCCGTCCCTCCGACCAGTTGGGCTCGTCGTTCCACGCCCCGAAGCAGACTACTATGGACGCGTTGGAGGGCCCGATGAATGCGAAGTTCGTGAATTTGCGGGAGAGGAAGTGCTTCGCCGCCATCCGCCCGATTGCCACATTGTCGCATTCCACGCGCGGCAGGCGCGAAATCGGATGCTTCGGGGCGGTGAAGGGCCTCTGCGGATCAAGTATGACCTTCGGGGCGGGGTTGCCCGCAATTTTCTTTGCCTCTTTCTCGGACGGGACTCGTGCGATTATGCCATCGCCGTCCCAGCCTTCCGGAAGCCTCTGGTCGGATATTCCGCCAGATATGTACTCAAGAATCCAGGGGCCGTGCTTCTTTGCATAGTGGGCGATGCCGTACAGTATCTGCCGTGACACCTCCAGCGAAGTTTCCATCAACACAGCTACACGCAATGGTTTCATATATAATGAATGGTATCATATTGTGCTTCGGGTTGCAATAGGCGCTCTTCCTAAAAAAGATAGCGTACTTCCGATATAAGATAGTGCGAACTCAGCATTAGTGTGATATACTTTACGCCGTTGTGGAACACGAAGGAGAAGGCAAAAGGGAGAAGTCGTGAAAATCGACAAGAGCATAAAGGCGGCGGCGGTGCTGGCGCTCTCGGCTGCGCTTGTGTCAGTGTCATGCCGAGCGGCCTCTGCCGCCGGAGCCGTGGAATGCGCGAACCTCGCAAACTATGCGGGACGCGACCATCTGGGGCGTGAGCTCGTCTCCGCCGCCGAAACTGGCGGAGAAAAAGGTCGCCAGGTGGGGCTGTTCTACTATCTTTGGCATGGACAGCACGGAACGCAGGGGCCGTATGACATTTCGAAGATGGAGGCGATAGACCCAAAGGTGATGGAGAAGCCCGATTCGCCGTTGTGGCCGGATCCATTGCATACGCCGATGCTTCACTGGGGCGAGCCGCTTTTCGGATATTACCTTTCGACGGACGAATGGGTGCTGCGGCGGCATGTGCAGATGTTCATCGACGCGGGCATCGACGTGCTCTACTTCGACACGACGAACGGTTACCACTACCGCGAAGTGACGGAAAAGCTCTTCGCCATCATGCAGGAGTTCCACGACAAGGGATACAAGGTGCCGAAGTTCTTCTACTACATGGCTCCGGCGCGGCGCGGATGCGGAACCTCGAACGTGCGTGATGTCTGGGACAACTACTACTCGACTGGTCGGTTCCGCGACTTGTGGTTCGAGTGGGACGGGAAGCCCCTTATCGTGACGCATCCCGACCGTCCGTACCCGCAAGCGCTTTTAGACACGTTTACATTCAGGCGTCCGACGTGGGGCACGCCGTCCGTGCCGGACACGTGGTACTGGGGCGGCATGCCCACGCAGAATGTGGCCGTTGCGTCGTCAGGCCGCAGGGAGATGTTGCCTGTGACCGTGCAGACCCCGCATGTAGGCATGGACGCGCCTAGCCCGAAATTGCGTGGAGCTGGCCTGGGATGCAGCGAGGCCTATTGGGGCGCGCCGATTCAGGGGCGCAGCTGGCGCAATGGACGACGTGACGTTTCGCCACGCGCAGTTGAGAAAGGACTTTTCTTCCAGGACCAGATCGACTGGGCGCTCGCGGAGGAGCGGGATGACATACCCCTAGCTCTCGTCTGCCAGTGGAATGAATGGCTCGTCCCGTTCCTGACTCGCAAGACGAACGACCTGTACGCGATGCCCCACTGGATTCGGCTCCAGGACGAATACAACATTGAGTACAGCCGTGACATTGAGCCGATGAAGGATGGATACCGCGATGCCTATCTCTTCCAGCTCATGAATTTCGTCCGCCGCTGGAAGGGTCTGCCAGAACCAGCAAAGGGAAATCGGCGCTATCCGGCCATGTCTCCCGCAGATGCCGGATGGGATTCGGTCTCCCCGGTATTCAAGGAGATGACGGGTGACTGTGCGCCGCGCAACCATCCGGGCTACGATGCTTGCGGCGTCTACACGAACGGCACGGCTGTCAACGAATTCGCCTCGCTCCGCGTGGCCGTGGGGGAAGACGGAGTGATCCGTTTCCTTGCCGAGACCGTGAAGCCAGTTCAAATCGTTGACGAGAAGAGCATGAATCTCTTTCTGCGCATCGACGGCAGGCCTGTCGATGCTATGGGTTACACGCACTGCCTCACGCCGAATGGCGCGACTTCGGAAGCCAATGGAAAACGTTTTGTCTATTCAGTACGGGCGGACGAACTTGGCATAGACATCTCCACGCCGTTCTCCATCGAGTTCAAGTGGTCTGACAATCGGCAGTCCGACGATCCGATGGATTTCTATATCAACGGCGACGCCGCGCCGCGCGGTCGCCTCAACTGGCGCTTCGACTTCGATCCAAAATAAAACAATCAACAAACGAAAGGAACGATATGAGAAAACTATTGCTTATGGCTGGCGTCGTGTCTGCGTTTGTGCAGGCATTCGGCGCAAGCGCGACGTCGGCAACGTCCATTGTATGGACGAAGCCCGATGCAGAATGAAGGGTCGGAGCTTATTGATACAGTAAAATTGATACAGTAGCCGAGTTTTGGTATGATCCCACATGAGAAAGAACAGGGTTGTCGAGCAGAACAGGTGCTATCACCTTGTCGCCGACCTTGCACTTGCATGGATCGCGGCTGGTGCAAAGCGAGAGAGATTGCGCCTCAAGCGCACCGCCCGGCTTTCGCAAAAGCTCGACGCATCAGCCGTCGTCCTGCATGACTCCCATTCCATCGCCTCCAATCTCTGGGGCGCATTCGACCGCGTAAAGCGCGACCTTCCCCGCCTCTGTCTCCACTTCGCTTGCAAAGGGTTGTAGTGGTCGGAATAAAGTCGGATAGCGTCTTGTAGCGTCGGCAGCGTGTTGTGGACGCGGCGGCAGTGAGGCGGTGGAATAGCGTCTTGTAGCGTCGGCAGCGTGTTGTGGACGCGGCGGCAGTGAGGCGGTGGAGCGAAGACCTGGGCGAATGGATACGGCGTATTCGCCGAGGCTCCATGAGGAGGAGCTTTCGGCCACCGCCGAACGAATCCTTTGGCGTGTGGTTGAGTCGTGGTTGGTGGATGGTTGGTAAATGGTTGTCGCGCAGTTCGGAAGAATGGATGAATTGCGATTGAGAGATGGAGGGAACGGTCAGAGCGCTGCCGCGCAGAACGCTTCGCGCCACGAGGCGAGGCATCGCTCGACACCAAACGCGGCAGATTTGTCGCGGCGGTGTTAAGGTATGGCCGCAGTCATCGGCTTCAACATGACTGTGGTAACTTGGTGTGGCAATCAGGCGTGACCTTTTGTCTCTGAGCTGCATGGCCTTGGCTCGTCCATCAACTGCCTCGGCCGCCACGTCGCTTCCTACACCACCCGCGACGCGAAGGAGATCGACAAGCTGCTGGCAATGGTGTCATGAGCGTCGCCAGGCGAACCGCTATCTAATCGGGTTTCACAAGTGGATTCTCGGCTGAATTGTGGTATGATTTCGTGTGCGCCACTCGCTTGGCGTGAGGCCGAGGCGGCGGCGGAAGAGCTTCTGCAGGAATACCGCGCTGCCGTAGCCGCACATGTTCGCCACCGCCTCGACGGAGGAGTCCGTGGAGGCGAGCAATTCGCAGGCTCGATCTATGCGGCGCGACTGTATCTCCTCCAGCGGGGAATGTCCCGTTGCAAGGCGGAAGCGCTTCTCCGCGAGGCGGCGTGAGCATTTCATGCACGAAAGGGCTTGCTTTGCGTCCAGGCCTTCGCAGGCCTTCTTCCTTATCGACTCCAGAGCCTTGGACACTCCCGGGTCGTTTCTGCGCAGCCGTATCGAGGAAGCCCTGCGGACAAGGCCAAGCACTCCGAACGTCCGGACCTCGAAGGCGTTCTTCTGCGAACGGACGAGCTTCTCCAGGAGCTCCACGCTCATTCGTCCCGCGCCCACTAAATCGAGCGCAACGCTCGACAGGGTCGGAGCCGTGTTTTCGCATACCATGTCGTAGTTGTCCACTCCCACGACCGAGACGTCATCGGGAACGGACAGTCCGATTTCGGCGCAGGCGACGAGAACGCTCTCCCCAACGTAGTCGTTCGCGGCGAATATGCCGCACGGCTTCGGCAGTCTTTTCAGGAACTCGCATAGGTCCTTGTGCCAGCGGGCCATGTCTTCGGTCTTTCTACTGAACTTGAACGAGGACAGGGTCTTGTCGTGGAGGTTAAGCGTATTTCTGAAGGCTGCCTCCCTCATGCGGCTCCACGGTACGTTGAAGAAGTTGGGTACGAATGCATACGAGGCGCAGTCGCCGAAAAGAAGCTCCTTCGCGGCAGTCATGGCGGTTGCCTCGGGATCGTGCTCCACGCATCCGATCCGTCCCTTTATGCGCTCGAGGTCGACGTGGGGGGCTTCAAGGTACACGACGGGAATTCCTCCGAAGAGGTGTGCGGGGAAGCGTTTCGTGTCCGTGGCCGACTCGACGATCGCACCGCACGGACGCCACAGGCCGAGCAGGGCGGATATCTTGCCGTGGTTGGGCTTGTCGACCGTCTGGATGCGCCACTCGCGTTCGTGCGCGGCGCTCATCGCCCCAGTCAACCTCTCGGAGTATGCCGGACGCTTGTTTGAATACGTACGTACAAAGAGAATCGAATCCATGCCGGTAATTATATCATATTGGAAGAGCGTTCGCAATCGTTTGCATTAATGATACGCAATCGTTTGCATGTATCGTGAGGGATGTGGTATAATGTCATAACATGAAGGTGAGAATTGCCGGTATTCTGTCTGTGAAGTCTCCGCTCGCTGTTGCATTTGCATGCGCCGCGCTTGGCTTTGCCGTAGCCGCTTCCGTCGAGGAGGTGGAGTACACTATGCCCGGCACGCTCGCCGCGTCAAGCCCGGCGATTCCGTTTCTCGCTATCACCGGGAAGCCGACGGAGGCCGACCTTGCGAAGAAGGTCTCCTCTCTTAGCGCGGGCGGTTTTGATCAGTTTCTCATCTATGCCCGCAGTGGACTTCAGTACAAGTACATGGGCGAGGAATGGCTCGACTGCGTCGATACGCTATGCCGCGAGGCAGACAGTCGAGGGATGAAGGTCTGGCTGTGCGACGAATTCAATTGGCCGAGCGGAACGTGCAAGGGTCGCGTCCCGAACGAGAACGACGACTACCGATATGCCGAACTCGCCGTCTGGCGCAACGACGACGGAACTTTCCGCTGGCGGAAAGTATTCGCTCCGGCGGGCTGGGTCAACGTGCTGGACGAGGGTGCGATGAAGCGCTTTTTGGAGCTGACGCACGAGGTTTACGAGAAGCGTCTATCCAAGTGGTTCGAGAAAAAGACCATCTTTGGAATCTTCACCGACGAGCCGGGACATCCGACGCCCATAAGGTTTGGGAGCAAGCCGCTTGTCCATTTTGCATATTGGAAGGAGCTGGAGGACGAATACCGCGCCGCTGCCGGAGGCGACTTCCGCAAGGATGTCGAGTCGTGTCTTTTAGGAGCAGGTTCCCCCAAGGTGTGGGAGACCTATTGTGAACTGAAAGGGCGGCGTTTCCGCACGAACTACTTCGACCGCATCGACTCATGGTGCCGCAAGATGGGCGTTCTTTCCACTGGACACATGATACAGGAACACGAGGTCGTCGGGAGCTGCCGCTACAACGGAGATCCGCTCGTTGCCCTTAAGGGAATGTCCCTGCCCGGAATCGACGAAATATACACGCGCACGGGAGCTGACGCGGAGTGGCTGACTCTGTCTGTTGCGCGGCATGCGACGGTGCGTCGAGGGAACGGAGGAGCGGTGGAGCTATTTGCCTGTGGACCGAACGACATGCCGCCGACTAGGATCAGGCAAATGGTTTGGCTTGCGTCGCTTTTCGGGATAGATCACTATTTCCTGTCGATGCAGGCGATGGACCACAAGGGCATGGTGGAGAAGCACGGCTATTTCTCTCCGATAATGGAAGGCCAGCCCTGGCATCGCGAAATGCCGACTCTAATCGACGAGATGCGAAGGGCGGCTTCCATTGCTGCCCGCAAGGACTTGGTCTATGATGTCGCCGTGCGCTATCCACAGCGCGCGGCGGCTCGAAAGGCGTACGCCGGCGGCCCGCTTCCAGATGTGCGCGAACTTCTATGGGCGTTGAATCGCACGCAGCTTTCGGCTGAACTGATCGAGGAATCCGAGGAGACTCAGCTCCCCTTTGTCTTCGAGATCGATCTGTCAGGCGCTGTGTCTGGTTCAAAACATGCGGTGATACGCGAACAGCGCACCGGACGGTGCTGCAAGATGCCGAACGAAGCGGCAGAATGGCTGTGGAATAGGACAAAGAAGAGGATTCGCTACTATGAGGTTGACGGGACTATCGCCAGAAATCTTGTTGTTCGCGAGTTCGCCGACGGGACATCGGTTGCGCTTGACGTAGGCAATGGCGACGATCGCTCCCTTGTCGTGGAGCGCGATGGTGTCAAGCGCGAGTGCACGATTCCGTCGCGTGGCGTGGTTGTGCTTCGGCGCGAGGAATTTCCGTCCAAGATGGCGGCTACGGCGGAACGTTCCTGGACGCCGGAATCTGAGACGTTCGCCTATGAACTCGACCGCGACAACGTGATTCGCCTTCCGTTCGACACTAACCGCGTAGCGCGTTTTAAGCTTGCCGAGCCGCTTAAAGTCAGGTTTGCACTGCGCGAATTCATCCAGTCGTATGCAGTCACCGCCAGCGGCCGGCCCGTTGACGATCTCGAGGCGCCCCCCAAGGGCGAGAAGGTCAACCGTTTCAAGGCAGTGCCGTATTCGTTTGAGCTGGACGGTAGGCCGCTTGCGGCATCCCGCAAGGCGACTTCGCTTCCCGTGGAGTACAATCCGCTCTATCGCGAGACGCAGATGCTGACGCTTACCGCCGGCGAGCATGTCGTGCGCATTGTCACTGGCGAGGCGGACAAGAACTTCTTCCTTCCCGCCGCTTTTGTCGCTGGGCGCATTGCGCGACGCGGGGATGCGATTGGTCGTCTGCCAGAGACGCTTGGCTTCGGCTCTCTTTCGGACTACGGTCTAGGCGACTACTGCGGCGAGGTGACGTACAAGGTCGGGAAAGTGACGTCGGCGACGGATTCGATCCGCGTTCTCACCGGTGGGCTTTTCACCCGCGTCAAATGGAACGGAGCCGACCTTGGCGTCCGCGCCTGGGCGCCTTTCGACTGGAAGCTGTCGTCCGCAGGGTGCGGTTCGCTGGAGGTGAAGATATACACGTCCGCAGTCGGAATCATGGGGGACTTCAAGCGGGCGGGCAGCGAATGGGATGTCCATTTCTGGAGTTCGCCGCGCGACGACTCCTACAAGGCAGGTTTGTTCAAAACTATGACAACTAACAACTAACGAAGGAGACTCTCATGAGAAAGATTCGGCATCCATTGTGCATTAGGCATTACGCATCATGCATCGCCGCCGCGCTTGCGGCAGCAAACGCAATGGCCACGACGGCCGGAACGTACACCGGCGACGACATTGCCACCTGGACGTCGGAGACCGCCAGTGGACTGAAGATTTCCGCAGGCGAGACGGTCTCGCTGACCAACGGCGCGTTTGAACTCGCAAGCACAACGCGCTCGTTCGGAGATGGCTCGACGCTGGAAATCCGCAAGGGCGCGACGCTGACTACGACAGCAGCGGAGCACTTTCAGCTGAAAAACAACAATGCCCGCATCGACATCAACGGCGGCAGTCTCTCCCTGCCTGGTATGGACAACAAATATGCACTATTTGACGACAGTGGCATTGACGCGACTTCGGGCGCGGAGGTCGATATTCGCAACGGCGGAACTTTTTCGATGACGGGCTATAACTCCTTCTTCTATGTCTCCGGCATGGGCAACAGGCTCCTCGTCCGAGACGGTGCCACGCTGTCGCTTCCCAGCAGCGCACATGTCGCGAGAAGCTTCAAGCTGCTCCGTGCAAAGGAATGCGTTGTCGCTGTCTCGAATGCAACCGTCAACACGTTCTACCTGGCAATCGGCGATTCGGCGGACACCAGCAACAGCCTTTACAACAATTCACTCTACAACGGGAACGCTCTTTGCAACACAGTCCTTCTCCACAACGCGACAATCAGCATGGCTGACAACTCCTTGTATGGCCTGCATCTCGGCTATTGCGGAAGACCGGATACAGGATATTCCAGGATTTCTGGTTGGAACAACCATTCGTTCTCCAATCTGGTCGAGATTACGGGCGACGGCTCGGTGACGACAACGTTGAAGGGCATCCACATGAACGGATATGCTGACACGATCCGCCTTTCGAGCGGCAAGTTGAACGTCAGCGGGAAATATGGGTGCGGCATCACTCTCGCTGGAACGTCAAACCGCTTCGAACACGCTGGTGGGACGCTGACGGCGGACAGAATCCGCGTGCAGGGCGAGGATGCCGTCTTCGATGTCTGCGGCGGCACGAACACGCTTGCCGTGACGCTTGGCGGGGCGCCAACCGCATGGTGCAGGGGCTCGTCCCTGTTGGTCTCGTCCGGAAGGCAATCCGGCGAGGTGGTTTTCAATGGAAGCAACCATTTCGCTCGGGTGACGGGCGGGGCCTACACGGCGAACATATCGCTTGCCAAAGAGTCCAATAGCTTCTTCGTCGATGGCGGCGCTGTCACCGGGCAGGTGTCAATCGCGGGCCGCGGCAACACGCTGTCGATTGGCCCAGGCGCTGAGCTGTACAATGATGTCAACATCGACACGAAAGTCCTTGGCTTGGAGTTCGCCAGCGCGACAAACTGCACACTTGTCATCTCCAATGGCACCTTCACAAGCCGCACGTCTCTCGCCGGATCCGTCGGATCCGTTTCGGCGTGGTGGATCAACTGCCCCGGCTCCGCGATCGAGTTCCGCGGTCGCAGCCCATCCTTCGTGTTCCCGCAACATGGGGGCTATTGGCAGCAGATGTACATAGGAAGGGACACGGAGGCGTATCCGGAGTCCGCCCCGCTGCCAGATCCTGTAAAACTGCGCTTCATCCCTCCGTTCGAGAACTTCGCCGCAACCCCATTGCGCAACGAGGCGCCGGCAGCGGACAACCGGCGGAACATCGCGGTTTACGGCAATGCCGTGATAGAGGTGTCTGACAAGGAGATGCCCCGCCGGTCTGAGCGCACTAGCAAAATGCGCGTTCCGCTCATCTACTGCCGCAACTCCTTCTACGGGATGCTTGACGACGCGACGCGCATGGAGCGGCTCAACGCGAACGCCATTCTTCCTAAAGATGCCAAGTTGGTCTATGATTCCAGCGGCAAAACGCTATATTGCGAGCTGCCGTCATGTGGCGGGACGATTATCTTCGTAAGGTAAGGGGCGAAAGATGAAACCTCGGTATGTCATCCCAGCGGTTCTTTGCCTGCTGGCGCATTCGTTGACTGCGGGGATGCGCTTTGCAGACGGGCTGGTGTGGCTTGAGGACGACGTCGGCAGGCCTCTTGTCGGCGTCGGGTCGCTAAAGTTCAACGGGCATGGAAACGCACGGACCATCTTCTCGGCTGCAGCGACCAACGACACGCATGCGATTGCGCTTTCGCTCGGCGTCGAACGAAATCCCGATGTGCGTGTCGAGGCGACTGTGCGCGAGCTTGGTGACAGGTACGAACTCGATTTCGTCCTGCTGGCGACGACCAACTTCAGCACCTGGGGCGTCCAGGGCACATTGAGATGCGCAAATGGAATCGAGAAGTCCGAATTCCCCGAAAAGCACGGAATCTGGAACCGATGCGCCGTGGATCCAAAGGACGGCGAACCATTCGAGACGCCGAATGTCAAGCTCAAGCGCTTTGGTGACGCGAACGGCGCTCTTTGGTATGTCCTAAGCGGCGACGAAAACTGGTATGGCGGGCATAGCGAGCATTTCCCGTTTGAAAATACGACGAACGGAATGCGCCGCTGTCGTGCCGTGCTTTACAAGGCCCGTCCGGACGAGAAGGGCTGGGAGGTCGCTGCACACCACGCGGGGCGCCCCTTCGCCGTCGCCCTCTCGACACCCAGGCGCAACAACCTTTTCGAGTTCGATGCGCCGGAGGTGACGCTTTGCGTGGCGAATACTGGCGTCTCGAACGCCGTTGCAAATGTGCGGTTCTTGGCGCATGACTGGGACGGTGGAACACCTTTCGTCCGCGCGGCGAAAATGCCGCTTAAGCCCGGAGAGCGAGGTCGGCTCTCGGCTCGTCTTCCGGCTGAACGCGGAATCTGGTTTGTGGAGGGGGCGGTGGATGACATCTTCACGCGCACGACGGTGGCATTTCTGCCCCCCCATGAGTTCAAACACCGCGACACTTCCATCTTTGGCGTAATCAACAGCATGGATCGCCGCTTCCGGCGCGAGAAGCCAGAGGAGATGTCGCTCGTCGCGCGAATGGGGGTTCACTGGCTGCGCTACGGACATGACTGGGAGCTGATGGGGCGGCATGGCATCGAATCCATTGGACTTGTTGATTTCATGCAGGGACGCTCCTACGACCCCTCCAGCTCGAAGGATGCCGCCATGGTATCCAACTGCGTCGCATCCCTTGTGGCTCATGGCGTGAAATACGCCGAAATGGGGAACGAGATAGGTCACAGCGCCGACAACGACACCCGACGCCGTCTATTCGCGAACTATGTCACCTGGCTCGACGCCTACCGCGCCGAGCGCGAGCGGCAGGGGGGCTCGTTTAGGATTATCTACGGCACAAGTGCGATCCGACCCGACTTGATGCGCATCATGGACGACTGCGGGACTTGGCGCAAGCTCGACGAATACGTGATACACCCCGGACGCGGGTACTGGACGCCGGACATGGACGCAGGAGGTTGGCGCTTTCTTGGACTCGTCCGCGGAACGCGCCGCTTTCTGCGCGATGAGCTTGGAATCGAAAACCCGCGCTTTCACCTCACCGAGGTCTATGCCAAGACGATGCCGAACAACAACTGGGCCGACTCCTACCGCCAGTCTGCGGAGAGCGTGCTGCTGACGGCGGCACTGTCGCTCGCCGAGCCCGGGGTGGTCTCGTTCTGCGTCCACAAACTCCACGAAGGCATCAGCTTCGACGACAACGGAATCAACCCAGGCAACATGGAGTACCACTATGGACTGCTCCACCGGGACAATGCTCCGAAGCCGTCGTTCATGGGCTACGTGACGGCCGCCGAGGAGCTTGACGGAGCGACGTTCAGCCGGTGGATATTCCGGAACGAAAAGGCAGACAAACTGCGCGGGCTTGTCTACGACACACCACGCGGACCCCTGGCCCTGCTTTGGGATCGCGCCGAGGGATTCCTGCAGACGCAACACGCCCCCGCGAAGCGCGAAAAAGATGCGCCATTTTTCCATTGGGAACCGTGGTTTGACCACTGGCGCATGAAGAACCCGCACACGTTCAAGGCGGCGGAAGGCGAGGTGACGACAATTGACTGCATTGGTCGTCGGCGGACTGTGCCTGCCGAGAACGGACAGGTCTCGCTGGTCTTGGGCGGCAGTCCGATTTTCGTTTATGGACTGGACCTTTCGGAATTTTCCGACACCTCCCGCCATGAGCGTGAGCACAAGGCGAGCGACATTGAGGAAATAGACCGGCAGAACAGGGAATAAGGAGATATATAGTGCAAATCACTAAACGGGAATTTCTGAAGAAGCTCGGGCTTGGCGGCGCGGCGTTTGCGACTGGCGCGGCGTTCGGGGACGAATACGTCCCAGATAAAAGCCGTCTCCCCGTGGGCAGCTGCGGCGATCCGGAAAACGTCTGGTTCGGGAAGCACATCTTCCCACTTGGCCATACGATGGCAGATGTCCCGAGCGCTTTTCTGAAGGACGGCAAGGTCTTTCAGCCGATGCGCGAGCTGCCGATCTTCCACGAGACGGACGTCGTTGTCGTCGGCGGAGGCCCAGCGGGATTTTCCGCTGCCGTGGCGGCCGCGCGAACCGGCGCGAAAGTCGCCCTTGTGGAGCGCTATGGGTCGCTCGGCGGACTTTTCACGAACGGCATGGTGCTGCTCGTCCTCGCGACATGCGCGAACGGGGACGGCAAGTGGAGTCTCGTCACGCGCGGCGTATGCGAGGAGTTCATGCTTCGCGCCGGCAAACTCGGGAAAATCTTCTGCAATCCGCCGGAGCCGGCCTATCCCAACAAGCATTGGCTGCCGACTATTGATCCAGAGGCCGCCAAGGTAATCATGGACGAGATGATTGCGGAGAACAAGGTGGAGATGTTCTTCCATTCCTGGGGCGTCGACGTGATTCAGGACGGAGACGCCGTGAAGGGTGTCGTGTTCGAGTCAAAGCAGGGGAGACAGGCGATTCTCGCAAAACAGATTGTCGACTGTACGGGCGATGCCGATATGCTTTTCCTCGCGGGCGGCGACTACAGCCAGGTGACATGCCCCATTTCGACCGTGTTCCGCTGGGCCAACATGGATACGATCAATCCTCCGCAGGGCGTAAAGCTACAATTCCCGCTGCGAGGCAACGAAGGGAATCCCGACGCTCGCTGGGGGCACTGCGGCATGGAGACGGGCAACGGCCTTTCGGTTCGAGACCTCTCCGCCGCAGAGGTTGAGCAGCGGCGGCTCAACTGGGAAAAGGTCATGAAGATGCGCGCGACACCTGGCTGGAAGAACGTCTACACGTCGAATTCCGCCTCGCAGATTGGCGCGCGTCAGTCGCGGCTTATCGCGGCGGAATACGTCATGGGCCGCAAGGAGATTGTCGAGGAGAACGACAAGTTCTCGGACTGCATCGGTTGGTGCGGCGTCGATGGCCCGCATGGGGCGTTCCGCGTCTCGTATAGGCAGATACTGCCGAAGAAGGTCGAGAACCTGCTCTGCGCCGGGCGCTGCCTCGGAAAGGGCGACTCGATCGACACCTTCCGTCTCATTGCGCCGTGCTTCATGACAGGTCAGGCCGCTGGCGTGGCGGCAGGCCTTGCCGCGCAGAAGGGTGTCGCGCCGCGCGCTCTCGCGTATTCCGACATTGCAAAGACGCTCGACGCGCAAGGGGTGTATCATGAATAATCAATCGTCTATTTCCAAGCCGATCCCCACCGAATTCAAGTGGTTCGACAACCGGCAGTCCGACGACCCGATGGACTTCTATGTCAATGGCGATGCCGCGCCGCGAGGACGGCTGAACTGGCGCATCGACTTCGATCCGACATGAAGCCACCAACAGGGGAGTGTCAACGGCAAAAAGGGTCCCCCGTGGAATGAGCGTTTTACAGGGCTTTCCGCGATCTCAACCCTTTGAATGACCTCGGAATCGGGTAGCAGCCCCGCGAAACGGCTGTTCCTGGGCGGGCGCTGGAATAGACGCGGCAAATCTGACGCGCTTGGATGGACAGGGATGAACATTTGTTTTCAAGACACGAGATATGGGGCGCGGTGTCGCGGCAGATTTGCCGCGCTTGGCATGGATTGGTATGAATCTCTGTCTTTTCTTTGAAGGCACCGGGCAGGGCGTCGCGGGCAAGGTAACGAACGTGACGCGGCTACGCGACATCTGCGTGGACGATGTGCGGCAAAAGCTCCACCTTGAAGCCGGCCCTGGGACTCGCTTGGGTTCGTACCTCTGCGGCAAGATTGCCGGTTCC
>CACWJS010000093.1 GCA_902761275.1 uncultured bacterium
GCGCCCTTCTCCTGTATGAGCTTGACGAGATAGCTCTCGAGCCGCTCAATCCCGCTTGGCCGCGCCTTGCGCATCGTCAGGCGACCGGCGTAACGCCCTTCTTGAGGATGACGTTGCCGTACTTCGCCGTCTCGCCCGATATGACGACGGCATACGCCTTCTTCGCGCGCTCGTAGAACGCGAAACGCTCCATGCGCTCGATCGTGCCTTCGTAGCCGAGCGCCTTGCGGTACTTCGCCTCGACAGCGGGGTCAAGCGTGTCGCCGGGAACGGCGGCCATCATGACGACGGGCGTCGCGTAGGCGTCAAGCTCGAAGAGCGGGATTATTCCGGCGAGAAGCTTGTCTGCGCCGATGCCGTCTGCGCGCAGCGTGCGGGCGTTGAAAGTGTGCCCAGGGAAGTGCGCGTCGGAGATTACGATTTCGTCGCCGTGGCCCATCTCGGCCAGCGTCTTCAGAAGATCCGGCGAAACCACCGGAGAAATGCCCTTTAACATGCCCTGTCCTTCCTTTCGATTTGCGGGAGGATGGGCCGGCGCGCACGACGCACACGCGACGCACGCCGCCGAACCTACGATAAACTCTCTGCGCGAGACATCCATCCCTGCGCATATTATACCATAACTTCTACAAAGCTTCAGCGTCCGTCATCCATCGTCGACCGCGTGAAATCGCGGCCTTCGTATTCCGGCGGAACATAGCCGTGCTCCGATCCCTGCACCCAGACGATCTTCTTGGGCGCGGTTATGGCGTTGTAGAGCTTGGCGAGACCCATCGGCGGGCAGGTGTAGTCGCCAAGCCCCGCGCGCGGTATTTCCACGCGGCACGTAGAAGGAATGCGCTTTGCCCACGTGACGGCGTCGTAGTAGCCAAGCCCCTCCACCCACGGGATGTACCAGTTGCCCGTCGCCGCCTTTTTCTCGCGGCGAGGGTCGTTCATCCTCATATCGCAGCACCACGTGATGCTTGACCTCGCAAACGTGACGCCCTCGCCGCAGGCCGCCGCCCAGATAGTCTGGAGCCCGCCCTGGCTCCCGCCCGACGCATAGAGGTCCTTGCCGTTCCAACCCTCGACGGTCTTCAGGTACTGAAGCGCCCTCTTTACGCGCAAGACCATTCCGTTGAAATACGCCACTTCCGGATCCTTGTTCTGCGCCCTGTCGAACGCATACGTGTTGTCGTGGGACCTGATCTCCCAGCGAAGCGCCTTTGTATCGGCCTCTGTCGCGCCGAACTCCTTCAGCTTTAGCCCATGTGCGTTTATGGTGAGGAAAATCATGTCATTCGGCACCCAAGCAGGCAGTGAATGCGTGCAGGAGTCGGCGTTGTAGCCGTGCGTCTCAAGGATGCAGGGAAATGTCTTGCCCTCGTCCACTGCAATCGGGATGGTGAGATACCCGGTGACAGGCCTCAGGCCCGCACAGTCAATTCGCACTGCCCACATGCGGACATTGCTGTTCTTTGTCTCCATCGCCACCCTGTCGCACTTGATCGGCACCTTGTCGAGGCGGGCAAACTGCTTTTTCCAGAACTCGTCGAAGTCTGCGGGCTCCTCTGGCGCGGCGAGACTGTCCACGTCAAAGCCAGCGCCGCCGTCGAAGAATATGAACTTGCCAGGTTTCTCGAACTTGTTCATCGCGGCACGGCCCTCGGGAGTCGTGGCATCGCCGTTGAACCGCCTGCGAACAACTTGTCCATCGGGGCCGATGATGTTCACATACAGGCGAACGAACCCCGGCTTGTCGAGCGTGGTACGGTAGACGAACGGCTTGCCGTCAAACGGAACCGTGCCATTCTGGAAGTTACCGTAGTCGTCGGAGCGTTCCCACTTGTACATGTACTGGCCCTCAGGCACCACGCCGTCAACGTCAACGGGCTCGACCGTAAACACGGCTTCCTCGCCCGCCCTGTAGGAGAGCGGGTCCTTGTCCGTCGTTCCCTTCAGCCATACACCGTCAACCGCACCAGCCACCGCGCAAAGCGAGGCGAAGGCAACAACCGTGAACGTTCCAACTGCAACTAATTTTTTCATTTTGTCACTCCTATTGTTTGTCCCTGATATAGTTATCTTTTCTGCTTTGCATCCGAACGCGTCTTCAATACGGCGAAAAGAAGCGCGGCCGAAGCGAGCCACGCCGAAAGAGGCCCCGCCCAGTTGCCGAAGGCATGCGCGAATCCCGGCGCAGCACGTCGAGCGACAACAGCCGTTTGCTCTTGGCAGTATTTTCGTTGCCCATGTCTCTACTTCATTCTTCCTTGTTCGGGCCTTAAACCCCTCATGTTGAGAATTATACCATATTCACGGGAAATCCCGCCACGCCCAACCGCTTTTCCAAATGCTATGCAAGGCAAAAGCTACAAGCTGGGCTTGCCGCGGTAAATCGTCTGAAGCTGACGCGCCCCTGATGTCTTGAACGCCCCGGCCTTCACGTCCTCTTCGCGGAACACGGCAAAGAGAATCTGACGCGAACCCATGCGGTCAAAGTCGTAGACAACTGCAATGCGACCGTCCTTGAGCTGCTGGCCGTCAGGGTAGGCTACGTCCGACCTCCCGACGTCAAGAGGGAGCGCGAAAGGCCATGTCTTGCCCTCGTCCTCAGAAAGGTAGGCGGTCATGTCGTGGCGAACCATCTGCTGCTTTTCCCCGGGGAGCCCGTTTTTCACCATCAGAAGATTCCCAGAGGCAAGGCGTCGCACAAAGACGCGAGCGGACACGTGGGGCTGTATGCTCGGGCGCGGCTCTCCCCATGTCCTGCCGCCGTCGGACGACTCCGCCTCCCAAAGACCGCTAGGGGCATCCTTCGTGCGCATGTAGGCGCGCAGCGTGCCGTCGCTAAGCTCGATGAGGTTGTGCTCGTCGAAATTCCGCTTTTCCTTCGGCAGCGTCACGCCGCCGCGCTCAACAAAAGTCCGACCGCCGTCAGTCGAGGCGTAGACGCAGGCACTCGGCGCTTCCTGCCAGTGGGCCACGGGAAGAAGCCACGCGCCGTCCTTTGCGACAATCGGCTTGCACATCATTACTCCGCGCGCGATGCAGCGGACGTTCCCAGACGCCGAAAGCGAAGCGGCGTCCGGCTCGCGCTCTGCGTCGAGTTCCGCCATCATCAATCGGTCATTGGTTGGGTCTGCCGCGCAGCCGGAGTATGGATTGTCTGCCGAGACGGGAGGCGCGTTGCGCTCCGTCCAGAACCAGCGAAGGCGACCGTCGGGAGCGATCCAAATCTCCGGATCGAAGGCGCGAACAGGGCCAAGATAGTCGGGCTCGTAGATTATGACCTCGCGCCACGTCGCGCCGCCGTCGGCACTCGTAGCGAGAATGAGATAGTTGTTGGCATCCTCCGCGCCGGTTGGGCTCGCATACCAAGTCACCCACATCCAACCGTTTACATCCGAAACGGCAAGCGACGGTACGCCGTCGTATGTGCGCCGTGCCTGCGAATACCAGCCGCTGCACAGTGCCGCCGCGCCGTCAGGACCGGCCGAATACATGCAGCTGCGCTGCGCCCGCCCTGCAGAAACGTCTTTGGCTGCATCAGGGCGCTTCGCGTCGACACCAGATGCCGATGCGGCGGCTATCGTCGCCATGCAAACGAGAAGTGCCGAAACAACTATCTTCATGTCTATCCCTCAAAGGGAACGGGCACCATTGTAGTGCCGCACGCGATTCCTCCAAGAAACTCTTTTCTCGTCATAGCAAATCCTCTATAACATTTGCCCGTGGTGGGGTTACCACACGGGCAAATAGTCAAGTTAGGATTTGAGACAACTTCTTTAGTACGCCATGAAGAACAAGCCCTTGGCGAGCTTCTTGATGAGCTTAGTGATGTCGCCTTCCTTCACATACTCCCAACCGCTGGGCGCTTCGACGCCGGTATCGCGCAGGATGATGAACGGACCGTTGCCACCCGACGCCAGCGCAGCCGCGATTGTGGTGTACCAATTTCCGAGGCCATCCTTGGCCATAAAGCACGTGGAATCGACACCCTTGATGCCTGACATCGTTCCACTGCCCTTGAACACAAAGTCGGTCACAGCCGCCTTCGTAACGCAGAGGTCAAATTGCGACTGACCGCCGACGGTAAGGTTGCCCTCATTCGTTCCGTCGCTTACCTTGACTGAATACTTCTTGCTGACATAGTCAAACGTCATCACAATCGTGTAGTTGACGTTGGCAGCCGCCGGAACGGTGCAGTCCGCAGCCATCCAAGTGTAGTTCTCGTTCTCCATCACGAGGACGCAGAAGTTCGTGGAGGCCTGAGCGTTGATGTTCGTCTCGGCAAGCGCAAACGCGCCCTGAGTGCCAGCAGGAGTTGCAACCGAGAGATCGCTAAACTCGGTATAGCAGAGGTTCTCAAAGGTGATTGTGACAAGATCACCCGTCGAGCAGCTGCTCGCGGTATAGGTATTGTCTGCCACGGTGGCAATAGCAGGAGATCCATCGTAGGCAATGTCCGTTTCCCATGTGCCCGTCGATTCATAGGCCGTCGAATTTTCAGTAATCCAAGCGCTGCTGTCGGCAACGATGGTGGTCTGCTCACCGCTCGAGCCTTCCCCGTTGACGACGCTGATGGTGTATGTCGCGGACGCCCTCTCAGTGCCACTCAAAGGAGCTGCAATCGGCGCGGTAATCGTAATAGTGCCTTCGCCAGGCGTGACAGTTGCCTGAACAGGGCTGCCGTTCCAATTCAGCGTATATTCCGCCTGATCGTAGCCGTCGCCCGACACGGTCGCGACAATCGTCACATTGGTGAAGTCTGCGCCGTAGGTAACAGATGTAGGCGTAATTGAGACGTTCACGGCCGCCTCAACCGTCGTGGTAACGGAATGGATCTTGCCGTAACCGGCGAGTTCTACGCGATCAAGAGCGCGCTGCGACCCGGAAATCTGAAAGCTCGTTGTCTCTGAGTGGCCAACCTGATGCAGCGTAGTTTCACCAACTTTGAACGAGGCGTTAGTCACATCAGAGTTGGAATAGTCGAGCTCGATTGTCACATTCACAGGGTCTTCAACGGGAGCCACACCTTCGAGCTCAGTCCAGGTGCCAGAAATATAGGCCCAGTAGTTAGTCCTTGGGGTGTTATCGTATGCAACCGTAAGTGCGGTCTGAGCACCATCAACAACAGTATTGTCGATATCATCGTACGCAGTCGGAGTAAACACCGCGCCATCGACAACTACATAAGTCTTCTTTTCGGACTTGCCCTCGCGACTACTCGATGTCGGCGTTAGCTTAACCACCTTATTAGTCGGCAAGTCAATCGACAGAACGCTTCCGGCGACACTTACTTCGCCAACATCATTGGTATCCCATGTCGCCAGGTCCGCGTCAAGTGCCTCACCGTTCGCGGTTCCGCTAAACCAAGTTTCTGGCGCTGCAAGTACATGCCCAGCGAAAGCAATGGCCGAGAAAAGAACAATTGTTTTTATGTACGCAAGAGGATTTCTCATGACTATTTCTCCTTTGGATGTGCATATAATACCAAAACCTTGCCATCCCCCGCAAGGGGGAAAAAGAAAAAATTTTCCCCCACAAGGGGGAGTCAAAAAGCAGAGGGGGCGTCATTTCATCATGAGCGCGGCGAGGAGCTGCGCGAACTTCGCGCCGTCGGGAACGGGCGAGCCCTCGGCGACGAGCGCCGAGTCGTAGAGAAGCGTCACCGCGTCCTTGAGCGCGTCGCCTTCGAGCCCCTTCACCTTCGCTATGAGCGGATGGTTCGGGTTCACTTCGAGGATGCGCTTTTCGTCCGGGACGTCCTGCTTCATCGCGCGCATCATGCGAACCATCGACGGCGGGAGCGCGTGCTCCTGCTGGACGAGGCAGCAAGGCGAGTCGACGAGGCGGGTGGAGACGCGGACGTCCGAGACGTGCGATTCAAGCTCCTTCTTCACGGCGTCGAGGAACGGCTTCAGGTCCTTCGCCGCCTTTTCGTTGGCGTCCTTCTCGGCCTTCTTCTCGTCGTCGCTTCCGAAGCTGACGTCGCCCTTCGCGACGTCGACGAACTTCTTGCCATCGAACTCGCGTAGCGACTCGGTCAAGTATTCGTCGACAGGATCGCAGAAAAGTAGCACGTCGCAGCCGTGCTTCCTCGCGGCCTCGAGCTGGGGCGAGCGGCGAGCGTCTTCCTCGCGCTCGGAGACGAGATAGTAGATGTCCTTCTGCCCAGAGGCCATGTCCTTAACGTAGTCGTCGAGGAAGATTCGCTTCCCGGCGTCGGTGCGCGCAGACGGCCACTTGAGGAGCTTCTTGATGCGGTCTGCGTTCTCCCAGTCGACATGCACGCCTTCCTTCAGGACCGCGCCGAACGAAGTGAAGAACTCGTCGTAGCGCTTCGCGTCCTTCTTCTTGATATCCTCGAGCGCGGAAAGCACCTTCGCCGTGACGGCGGACTTGATCTTCTGGATCACCGCGTCGTCCTGCAGCATCTCGCGCGAAACGTTGAGCGGCAGGTCGCTCGAATCGACGACGCCCTTTACGAACCTGAGCCATGTCGGGAGCAGCATCTCGATATCGTCGCCGATGAAGACGTTTCTGACATAGAGCGAAAGCCCGCGCTTCTGGTTGGGCATGAAAAGCTCCATCGTCGCCTTCTTTGGGATGAAGAGAAGCGCCTTGAACTCGACCTGGCCCTCGGCGCCGAAGGGAATCGTCTCGAACGGCGCCTCCCAGTCGTGCGTCAGGTGCTTGTAGAATTCGTCGTACTCCTCCTGCTTGACGTCCTTCTTCGCGCGCTTCCAGAGCGCGACCATCGTGTTGAGCGGCTTCGCCTCGCGCTCCTCGCGCGACTTCTTGTCCTCTTCCTTCTCGTCCTTCGGCACGTCAAGCTGGCGGAAGGTGATCGGGTAGGCGATGAAATCGGAGTACTTCTTCACGAGCTCGGAGACGCGCCACCAGTCGAGGTAGTCGAGCTGGTCATCGCGGAGATGCAGCGTTATCGAAGTTCCCGGGAAGTCGCGATCGCCGTCGGAAATCGTGTAGCCGCCCGACATGTCGGACTCCCACTTGCACGAGCCGTCGGTGCCGCGCTTCATCGTCTCGACCGTCACCTTGTCGGCAACCATGAACGCCGCGTAGAAGCCGACGCCAAACTGGCCGATGAGCTCGGGAAGCGACTCCCCTCCTTTTTCCTTCAGCATCTCGCGGAACTTCTTCGTGCCGGACGATGCGATGGTGCCGAGGTTCTGCTCGAGTTCGGCGGCGTCCATGCCGATGCCGTTGTCGGAAATCATCAGCGTCTTCGCGCCCTTGTCGGCGGCGATCTGGATCTTCCACTCGGGGTTGTCCGCGACAAGCGCCTTGTCGGTGAGCGAGAGGAACTTCGCTCGATCGATCGCGTCGGACGCGTTCGAGATGAGCTCGCGGAGGAATATCTCCTTCTTCGAGTAGAGTGAATTGACGACGAGATCGAGCATTTCCGCGATCTCGGCCTTGAACTGCTGTGTCTTCTTTTCCATATATTATGTCCTTTCGCCGCGAAGCCATGCGACTGCGGCCTTTAGAAATTCCTCTGGGGTAGATGCGCCGGAAGTCACGCCGAGGTGCGTCACCCCCGAAAGGTCAAGCGACTTCACCTCGTCCATCGTTCCCGCCCTGAACGCCCTGCACGGCGCACATTCGCAAAGCCGCGCCGTGTTCGAAGAGCTTGCGCTGCCGAGAACGAGAACGGCATCGCCGCCAAACGCCTTTACGGCGTCCTGCCGCAACTTCGTCGCGTTGCAAACCTCGGCCGTCGTCTCGACCTTGAAGCTCGGCTTGAGCGCCGCGACAATCTCGGCAACCTCGTCTGCGTTCATCGTAGTCTGCGACACGACGCCGAGCCGTGCGGCTGCGTCTGCTGTTGCCGCACAAAATTCCTTTGCCGCCGCTACATTGGAAATCACGACCGCTTCCCCGACTTCGCCGACGATCCCCTTGACCTCAATGTGCCCGGGATGCCCGATGACTACTACGTGAAGCCCCCTCTCTGCAAATTCTCGCGCGGCCTTGTGGACTCGCTCGACAAAGGGGCAGGTCGCGTCGACGACGCGAATTCCCCGCACCTTCGCCGTCTCCCGTATCTGCGGCGCGACACCATGCGCCGAAAAGAGCACCGTCGCGCCGTCCGGGACCTCGGTGAGACTTTCTACGAATGTGAATCCGCGCTTCTTCAGTTCATCGACGACAATCTCGTTGTGGACGAGTTCGTGAAGGCAGTAGAGGGAAGTGCTTGGGTTGTCGCGGAGCGTGGCCGCGAGTGAAAGGGCCTTCTTCAGCGCAGCAGTCACCCCGGCGCAAAATCCATGGGGCTCAATGACGCTAATCGTCATCGTGCTTCTTTGCCTCGTTCCAGAGCTCGTCCATCTCGGCAAGGGTCATGTCCTTGAGCGAGCGGCCCTGGGCCTTTGCCCCGGCCTCGACGGCGCGGAAGCGGCGAGAAAACTTAGAAGTCGAGAGCTCTGCGGCGCTCTCGGCGTCAACCTTGAGATGGCGGGCGAGGTTGCACACGGCGAAGACGAGATCGCCAAGCTCTCCCTTAACCTTGTCAGAATCGGCGGGCTTGTCGCTCTTTCGCGCGGCAATCTCGGCCTTGAGCTCGGAAAGCTCTTCCTCGATTTTCTCCATGGGACCGTCGGCGTCCTTCCAGTCGAAGCCGACGCGCGCGGCCTTCTCCTGGGTGCGCTGTGCCTTTAGGAGCGCAGGAAGCACGGCGGGGACGCCGTCAAGCGCGGAGTGCCGCGCCTCCTTCTTGTGCTCCATCTGCTTGATCTGCTCCCAGTTGCGGAGCACTGTCGCGGAGTCCTTCGCGTCGACGTTGCCGAAGACGTGCGGGTGGCGGTGGACAAGCTTGTCGGAAATCGCATTCGCAACGTCGTCGAAGGAGAAGTGCCCCTCCTGCTCGGCCATGACGCACTGGAACATGACCTGGAGAAGAACGTCGCCAAGCTCCTCGACGTAGTTGGCCTTGTCCTCCGGGCGATCCATCGCCGCGAGGAGCTCATGCGTCTCTTCGAGAAGGCAGGGCTTTAGCGACTCAAGCGTCTGCTCGCGATCCCACGGGCATCCCTTTTCGGGATCCCTGAGCCGCGTCATTATGTCGTGCAGTCGCTCGATGCCTGACATTTCAGACCCTGAGAACCTCGAGCACCACCTTGGCCGCGGCGGAATTGAGCTCGCGGACAACCTCGTCCGCGCCGCCGAAATCCTGGTATGCGACGTGTGGATTGAGGACGGCGACAGAACCCATACCCGCGACAAGCGCCGACTTGACGCCGTGCCCCGAACCGGTGACGGCGAGCGTCGAGAAGTTGCGCAGCTTGTTCATCGCGCAGGCGCGGCGCCAGGCGTCCCACTTTACGCTGCCATAGGTCGACGCCGTCTCGTGGTAGAGAACGACATCTTCGCCAAGGAGCCCCTCGAACGCCGGCTGCACTGTCTCTATGTCGGCGCGCGTCGCGATCACGACCTTGACGCCCTTCGAGGCGATTGTGGAGACAAAGTTCTTGAAGGACGTGGTTACCGCCTTCGGCACCGCCTCGTTGAGAGCAGCCTCGAACGCGGCGGCGAGATCCTTGGCGGCCTTTGCCGCAGTCTTCTTCGTCTTGACGATGGAGAAATACTCGGCAAGGGCTCCCTGGTAGTTGCCCCCGGCGAGATGCTGGGCCTCTATGCGCTCGTCAAAGGGTATCTTGTCGAGCGCCGAAAGGAAGCGCTTTGTGACGGAGAAGAGAAGCTCCGCTCCATCCATGGCGGCAAAGTCAAACTCGACTATAACGCCCTTCTTGATGCTCTCTGCCATAAAACCTCCTTCCTCCGGGAGAAGACTACTCAGACCGGAAAATTACTTTGCAGTGCGCTTTTTGCGCGGTTTGGGCTGGCCGATCTCGGACAGCATCTTGCGGAACGAGCCCTTGCGCACGTTGAAGGGCTTGCCACCCTTGATGCTCGGGAACTCGCAAGCGCAGATCTTCGCGCCTTTCCTCTCGTCAGGGCCGACGACGCCGCTCTCGCCTGCAAGCGCACACGCAACGGCCTTGCGGGCGCACTTCTCGATGAGCTTGAGGTCCTTCTTGCAAGGAGCCGCAGCGCGGGCAAAGTAGCCGGACTTGAACACCTGCACCTTCTCGGCGCCGAGAAGCTGTCCAAATCGCTTGCCGATGTACTGGCCGACGTTGACCTTGTCAAGCCGCGGATGGCCGAACGCGTCCACCGGAACCTCCTCGCCGCGCTTCGCCATTTCCTTGATGATGTCCTTGACGCCAGCGCCCTCGGAAACGAAGATGTTGACGGAGTCCCACTTGTCCATGATCTTGCGAAGGCGCTCGCCCTCGGCGGCGAAGTCAATCTTGCACTCCGGCACATAGACGGCGTGGACGTCCTGGCGCTCGGGCGTAAGCAGGAACTCGGGCACGAACTTCGTGCGCTTGAGCATCTTGCGGTAGCACTGCGCCGTCTTGTAGGTGAGCCAGCCGCAGTTGCGGCCCATGACCTCGTGGATCGTGAGCGCGCGCGGGTTCGCGCTGTTCGCCGAGCGACTGCTTGATCGGATAGACGTCGTTGTCGATCGTCTTGGGAAGACCCACGACAATAAGCGGATAGTTGTTGGTGGCGAGGTACGCCGCGAGGTCGGCCGCAGTAGTGTTAGTGTCGTCGCCGCCAATGGTGTGAAGGACGTCAACGCCGTCCTTTACGAGCTGGTCGGCCGCGACCTTGAGAGGATCCTCGCCCTCCTTGACGAGACCGCGCTTGACGCAGTCCTTGACGTTCGTGAGCTTCACACGGCTGTTGCCGATCGGGGAGCCGCCGTGCTTCGTCAGCACAAGGGCGTTCTTGCGCACCTCGGGCGTGACAGGGATCGACTCACCCTTGAGGAGCCCCATATAGCCGTTGACGTAGCCGATCATCTCGACGTTCGGCGCTTTCTTGGTGTATTCGTCGATTAGGTAACCGATTGAGGAACTTAGGCAGGGAGCAAGACCACCAGCCGTCAGAAACGCAACCTTCTTCACTTCTTTCGCCATGTTTTTTCCTTCTTTCTTTGATTCAATCACAAATTACAGTTTTTTCGCAACGTTTGCCGTCTCGATGGCGGACTGCATCGCCGAGAAACCCTTGTTGCCCTGCTTCGTGCCGCAACGCTCGACCGCCTGTTCAAGACTCTCGGCGGAAACTACGCCGTCGATCACCGGAACGCCGGACGAGACGGAAATCTCGGTAAATGCCTTTGCTGTCGCCTGGTTGATCAGATCGGCGTGAGCTGTCGCCCCCTGCACGACGGCACCGAGGCACACAATCGCATCGGGCTTCGTAGCGGCAAGCTTCGCCGCGACAAAGGGAAGCTCATACGCACCAGGAACCCTGACAAGAGTCAGGTCCTTCTCAGAACCGCCCATGCGGATAAACGCATCTTCTGCGCCCTTGACGAGCTGTTCGACGAGAAAACTGTTGAAGCGGCTCGCGGCAATTGCGATTTTAAGCCCCTTGGCCGACAGCTCACCGTTGATTTCTTTCATTTCCAATACTCCCATTTGCAAAAAGTGCGGATATTGTATCAAAATCGGCGTATACTGTCAAAGCCGTGGACTTTGCGATAATCTACGCCCTCAAAGCCCCAGCGCCTTGCGTACCGCCCCGCCAAATGCGCGAGCGAGAGACATCATGCCCCAGTCGTTTGGATGACAACCATCTACTGTTCCTTCCAAATCGCCCGTGTACATGTCGTCTTTCGGCAGATATACGAGATTCTTCCAGCCTTCGGCGACAAGCTTGTCGTAAAGCTGCTTGATATACTTGTCCTTTGCGTTTTTCCCGCCGCAGTAGACATCACACATCTCCGCCATGACAATCGGCACATCCGGCCGCTTGGCACGCAGGTTCCTTATGAACGGCTCGTAGTTCTCCTCGACATTGCGGCCTTTGCTTGCTCCCGAGGCCAGCGATCCCATGTTCCAGAGGCAGTCAAGCACATAGCAACTCGCGTCAATGCGGGCAAGGTGCTCGCTCATCTCGAACTCCATGACGCCAGAGCCGGAAAAGCCGAGGTTCACCACAGGAACATCAAGGTCGCGTCCGACGATATTGACAAATGCCATCCCAGGGCGAGAGCAACATCCACCATGGGTTATTGACGTGCCGTAGAACACGACTGGCTTGTCAACGCCACTCTTGCGGGGGCCAAGTGCCGAGACGGTCGCGTCCGGCTCGACGCCGAGAGAAAACTCCTTCACGCCGTTGTAGAGCGGAAGGTTCACGAGGCACGGCGTACCGGGCGTCCACGGAATCTGCATCTGTGCACCCTTCGCGTTGGTGATGCGACCAGTCTTGACGTACAGCCAGCGCCCACTCTTGGCGTCAAACCGGTAGACGTCGATTCCGCTAACACCAGAGGCCGGCATATGATCCATTGCAAGGCTCTGGTTGTACGGAACCCACTTGAACGAGAGCTTCTTCGAGTCGGTCACAAACCGAAACTGCATCCCGGACGTATGGTGCTTCATCGAGCGCACTCCGCCGTTCACATTCGTTGTAACGCCTGCGGGCAGACGATCGTAGTAGTGCTCAACGTCATTGAACGCGCGACCCTCGATTGGCAGGAGCTTCCCGTCGACCCACTTAATGCCGTTGGTGACGACAATGCCTTCTACGGCCATGTTCTTGTCGTACTTGGCAATGTCGTTTGCAAACGCCGCGCCCGCAACAAAAACTGCTGCCGCACATACCACAAGCGCAATGGTCGACTTTTTCCCGTTTGTCATATTCAATTCCTTCCTATCCATAAATGTCGTTTTTGATATAACTATTGTATCATATCCCCCTTGACGCTTCAACGCGCAAGGTTTTTCATGCCGCTTTCCTCGCTACCTTGGCCTTGGCGGGGTCGGGAGGCGTCGTCTTGACAAGCTCGACGATCTTTGCGGTCAAGTCGGGATTGTCGCGCAAGTATGCAATCGCCGCAAGCGACCCCTGGGCAATCTGCTCGCCGCCGAAAGCAAGCCAGCTGCCACGCCTCTCCACGACGCCGCGAGCGAGCGCCGCGTCAAGGACGGAGCCCTCCCACGAAATGCCGCACGAATAGAGGATGTCGAACTCGGCCTCGGTAAACGGCGAGGCGACCTTGTTCTTCACGACCTTTACGCGCGTGCGATTCCCTATGACCTCGCCTGCGACGGACTTTATCGCACCGATGCGCTGTACCTGGAGACGGCAGCTCGCGTAGAATTTTAGCGCCTTGCCGCCAGGCGTCGTCTCGGGATTCCCGAACATCACACCAATCTTGTCGCGCACCTGGTTTGTGAAGATGCAAAGCGTCTTCGTCTGCGCGATCGCGGCGGTGAGCTTTCTCATTGCTTGCGACATAAGCCGCGCCTGAAGCCCTACGTGACTGTCGCCCATAGCGCCGTCGATCTCGGCCTGTGGCGTCAGCGCCGCGACAGAGTCAACGACAACGATATCGACGGCTCCAGACTTCACGAGCTCCTCGCATATCGTGAGCGCCTCTTCGCCGCTCGACGGCTGGGAGACGACGAGCCCTGCGAGATCGACGCCGATCTTCTTCGCGTAGCCTGGATCAAGCGCATGCTCCGCATCGATGAACGCCGCTGTTCCGCCCGCCTTCTGGACGTTTGCGACGGCATGTAGCGCAAGCGTAGTCTTGCCAGAAGACTCGTGGCCGTAAAGCTCGATGATGCGCCCTTTAGGGAGTCCGCCGACTCCAAGCGCAAGATCAAGCCCGAGTGCCCCCGTCGAGACGGCCTCGACATCCCGCCTCGCCTCGTCGCCAAGCTTCAGTATCGACATCTCTCCGAACTGCTTCCTTATTTCCTTCATCACATTTTCAAGTGTCATGGTTTTCTCCTTTCGTTTTTAGTCGCCCCAGCGCACATACCGCTCGCTCCTCTCGAACAGCTGGACGCCTGGGACATGGTCGATCTCGGCCCGCATGCGCGAGTTTGGCTCGCCGTAGACCTCGATCACGTCGAATCGATAGCCGCCCTTCCAATGCTCCTTGGCAAGCCAAGTGCGGCAAGCGCGGCGCAAAAGATCTTTCTACGGGCTTCGGCGCGCATGCTGCTTCACCCCGACGAACGCCATTACGTCGTACATACGGTCGTAGGCGATTACGTCAATCTCAAGCCGCTGGTCGCGGCGGCAGGGGCGGACATTGCGGTCGACTATCTCGTAGCCGTGGACCCGCAGGTACTCGACCGCAACATCCTCGCCCCATGCGCCGTGCTCGACGCCGACATTAGGCGTTTTAGGCCGCAGCGGCATTCCTCGCCTCCCGCGCCTCGCGGCGATAGGCCGTCGTGTCATGCTCGACAAGCATCGGTATGCCGAAGCTTATGACGCCGAACGAATTTTCTATCGCGAGCCCGAGCCCGAGCGCCTCGGCATCGGAGAGGATTATCCTCGCGTTCGACTCGTCCTTTCCGTCGTTCGAGGTTCGATAAAGCTCAAGCGAATAGCCGGCCATCGGCTCGACCATGTGCCTAAGAGCTATGCGCGTATAGAAGCGAGCCGTCCTGTGGTACAGCCCCTTGCCGTCCTCTATCGACTCGCACTCTCCCCTGAGCACCTGGACGATGCGAGTCAGGTCGGAAAAGTCGAGCTTCACCGTTAGTCTGCCGTCCCAGTCGAACTTCGGGAACACAGGATTCGGAGACATGCGGTCGCCGATTGTCAGCTGGTTCGCCATCGTCATCATTATGCATCCGTCCGTGTCGTCGTGCGCCGGATGAAGCGAAAGCTTCAGCGCACAACCCGTGCCCTTGGCGTTCGCATGGTAGAACGCCAGGTTCGGGCGGTATTGGCCGACCTTTGCGGGAGCGGCGCCTTGAGTTGTATTCTCGTTCATGGTTTTCTCCTTTCGTTTGTTTTTTTGCTCTTAGGGCCATCAGGCCCAGAAAGAATCAGATCCGTTGTCAAGCTGACGATATTGGGCGGCACGGAAAACATCCTCCTCCGTCACGTCTGCATGCCCCTCCAAGTCGGCGCATGTGCGCGCAACCCTGAGGACGCGGTCGTAGGCGCGCGCCGAGAACTGAAGCCGCTCAAGCTGCTCTCGGAACTTCCGCGCCGCCTTCTCGTCCAAGCGGCAGATGTCCTTCAAGTCACGACTCTTGGCGTCGGCATTCGTGGATATCCCCGGCATGCCGCGATAACGTTCGCGCTGCAACGCCCTCGCCGCGACCACGCGCGCGCGAATCACCGCACTCGATTCTCCCGGCTTGAGGGAGTCAAGGTCGTCGGGCTTAACGGCCGCAACACCGCACTGAATGTCTATGCGATCCAGGAGAGGCCCAGACACGCGATGCTGGTACTTGAGTATCTGACGCTGGTTGCAGCGGCACTCGTGTGTCGGGTCGTTGTAGTACCCGCAGGGGCAGGGATTCATCGCCGCGACGAGCATGAAGCGCGAAGGGAAGTCGAGCGCGGCCGCCGCACGAGAGACGGAAACATGGCCGTCCTCGAGCGGCTGGCGAAGGACTTCGAGGGCGGGGCGAGGAAACTCTGCGAACTCGTCGAGAAAAAGGACGCCACGATGCGCGAGCGAGACTTCCCCGGGAACTGGCTTTGTTCCGCCGCCGAGAAGCCCGATTGAACTCACGGTGTGGTGCGGCGCGCGGAAAGGCCGGGAGGTGACGAACATCCCACCGCCCTTCTCGCGCCCCGCGACGGAATGGATCTTAGAGACTTCAAGCGCTTCCTCTACGCTCATGGGCGGGAGAATAGATGGTATACGCCGTGCAATCATCGTCTTGCCCGACCCGGGCGAGCCGATCATCAGCAAATTGTGCCCGCCGGCAACTGCAACTTCGACCGCCTTGCGAATGCTCTCCTGCCCTTTCACGTCCGCGAAGTCGTCGCCATGACCTTCATCTGCCGCGACGAGAGAGGCGAGGTCGGTCGAGTGCGGCTCTATCTCCAGCTCACCGCTAAGGTACTTAACCGCCTCGCAAAGTGTCCTAACGGGGATGACGTCGATTCCAGGGACGACGCTCGCCTCCTCGGCGTTTTCCTCGGGAACGAGCACCGCGCGGCGACCGATGCGCCGCATCTCGACGACGATTGGAATGATGCCCCTGACGCGCCGCACCCCGCCCGAGAGCGACAGCTCCCCCACGAGCGCGTACTCCGAAAGCTCCTCGGTGCGAAGTCGCTGCGTCGCCTTGAGAAGCGCGACGGCAATCGGGAGGTCGTAGATCGGCCCTTCCTTCCTCACGTCGGCGGGCGCGAGGTTCACCGTAACGGAGTATTCGTCCTTCGATCTGAAGCCGGAATTCCTAAGCGCGGTCGAGACGCGGTCCTTCGCCTCCTTCACCGCCGTGTCGGGAAGGCCGACGATCGCGAACGAGCTCGTCCCTTTGGAGGAGCTGACCTCGATTTCGACAGTCGACGCGTCTACGCCGTTTATCGCACCCGAATAGCATCTTGCAACCATGTTCCCTTTTCCTTTCGCCTTGTTTTCCAAGGCGGGAACATTGTCGCAAATCTACAAATTTCGCGTGGGTCGCGAAAGGGTTTTTTATGGGTCTTTTTTGACCCTCTTCGTCACCAGCCCGTGAGCCACGCCCGTGGAGAAAGCCTTCTCCTGCTGCCCCAGCCCTGATCATCAGGAATCCATCGGCGTCCGACTTCACATACCCGACCTGCGGGGGGTACTGCTGCCCGCCAGGCGTCTCGCAGAAAGTCATCCAATAATCGCCTTCGCGGCCATCGCCATCGCCACAATAGCAACCGCAATCACGCGTTTCCAAATCCATTTCTCTCCATCCCGCATATGCGGAAAAACATATACGGACCCGTTTCTCCATGATCAATCTACCTTAGGGACAAGGGTATTATAGTCTATTGAGGATCTTGAAACATCCCATTTGGCGACATGCATCTTTTTTATGAGTTTACCCTCTCCAAAGTCCAGAAGGTCTTGTCGTGATAAATTATTTAGAATTTTATTCAAGCTCCCCAACCCAACTGATGACAGCAAGAACGCCTCTTTCGGGTCACACAACTTACAATAGGCCCAGAGTTGTCCAAGGTCGTGTAAATTCAACTGCGTCTTTTTTGCTTCAATGAAAAATAGTTCTGTGTTATGCCGCTGTTTTACCAGCCCCAGGACATCGATCTGGATATCCAAACCAACGGTATTAGGATATTCAGAAATTACGCCAGCTCGCTCAAGGTGGATGTCAAGGGCTTGCGCATGGGCGTCGATAGTTTGCACATCAGCCGTTGGGAACTTGCCGACAAGATACTCATGAAGCCAAGCTTTCATCGGCCCATACAGCTCAATCTCTTTTTTCACGTTATTTGCCATAACCTAAGAATCCCGCTAATTCAGTCCAGGAGTTAAAGTGCATTCCCCTTATTTCGCGAGGGAGCGATGGGTCGTTTTCACAAGGATGGTTGGGGCGGATGCTTTTTCTGATTCGTTTTTCCCAATAGAATTTATGTGTTTTGACAGGATCAAGATACTCCAGAAGCTCCTCACTGTACTTTTCCAATGCGTCCTGTTTGTGTTTAATGTTAAAGCCTATTGGCATAAACTCGTTGGCAAAGATCTTGATTTGATGCTCTTTCTTCCAGAAGTTAGGTTTCCCCGCATTGTATTTCACAAGATGCCCATCCCTAAAGTTGGGATGGCCAAAGTCAATTGTCTGAATGGGAATGTCTACATCCTTTAGCATATTTGCTATGTCTACAACCATGTGCCAATTAGCCGGAATTTCGAAATAAACCCGATGAGCACAATCTTTTCCGAACGCAATGTTGCTCTTGCGGATATACCCCGTCACATCGCCTATTCCACGAAGAAGAGATCTTTTTTCGTCTGGAGTAATTGAGAACAACTCTGCGTTCATGCGCATTGTAGAGTGGTGTCTGCCGCATCCAATTAGCCTCAGAATCTCGCGCACGATGTATTCGCTATTAGACTTCACAAAGGTCAACAAGGTTGAATGTGCGTTTTCTGTTATTGTCAAGACGTGACCGATCAATGGCTCAAGAATTGAACGAATGTCTACAACACTGGCCTTTACGTATACTGCTACGTCTTTTAGGTCGTCGGTGTAGAGGTTCTTGTATGGAATCTCTATCGACACAGTGGTGTTAGTGGGACCCTGTTGAACTTCGCCATTGCCAAGAACAAGACCAGTAAGATACGCCATTTCAATATTCATCATTGTCTCCTTCTTGAGGTGTAATGAGGAAATCAACGAACCAAGCAATTTTGAATTTGATCGGCAATGGCTTTAGCCAGGAAAGGTGGAACGGCATTGCCAATCTGTTGCCGGATATAAACCTTTGTCCCGATAAAAACAAATTTGTCGTCGAAGGATTGTATCCTTGCAGCTTCTCTTGGAGTTATAGCGCGATGAAGAAACGGGTGGTTGTTAGTGCCGTTAGAAGCAGCATCGAACCGGGTATCAATAGTGGGAGACACTTCGTCCCACTTCAGCCTCCCCCAAGTCCCGGAAAATTGCTGCTTCCCCAACATATCTTCTGGAAGATGCTCTTTGCCGCATTCTGGGGGGATGAGCCGAAGTTTCCTTATAGCTATTTCGTCGTGATTCGACGCCTTGTGATTGAACAATTTTGTACTGCCTTCGCGCATGAGCCTTTGGTATTTGCACCGAGCTTTTGTGGTGTAATCTTGTTCAAACGCACCTTCGCCAGAATTCAAATATGCAAGATCTTCTATTGCCTCACGGACGGTTACGCTTTTCTGACAAGTCGGCTTCGGGAGAGCGACAACCCCAATCCTCGAACAAATGAATATAGCCCGCTGTCTCGACTGGGGAACCCCAAAGTCAGAAGCGGTGAGCACGCCATATTCAACATGATACCCCATGTTGGTGACTTTTTTAATTATTTGATCCTTGAACCATCCGGCAGATGTGGAGAGCAGCGCCTTGACGTTTTCAATAACAAAAACCTCGGGGTTAATCGCCTTGACGAGATTTAGGTATTCTTTAAAAAGATAATTTCTCGAATCGGCGAGCCCAAGCTTCTTCCCTTTCAGGGAGAATCCTTGACAAGGCGGCCCGCCTATTATCATGTTGACACCACGCGCCTTACTTAACTCGACGACTTTTTGCTTTACAGACCTGTTGGTAATGTCACCAACCACCGTTTCGGCATGGGGCATATTATGTTTGAATGTGTCAATCGCCTTGGGATTGAAATCTAATGCAACTTCCGTAACGAAGTTAGGGTTCTTTTCCATTCCGTAAGAGAATCCACCAGCTCCGCTAAATAGATCAAGGACACGAAACCGTGCTGTGGTCATAGGATTCCTGTTCCTTATGAGGATTCGCTTGAAAATCAATTTCCCCTTGATTGTAGGCTTGAACAGATCGTATTCATTGTCCGAACCATGATTGGCCTCGCCTACGATCTCAAACTGTTCGCTATTGTAACGATTGACAATCGTGATGGGAACACCCATCATCCCTGCATAATCGCATGGTATGTCAGTGATTTTGCGTACGTGTATAGCATCAAATGCGTCATACTTCGGGTACTCAATCGGAGAATATCGTTTAGTCTGGGGTAGATATTCGTATCTTCTTTGGATGTCGAGATTTGTAAGCCACATGGCATTCCCTAAGCTTCGCCATTTCTGCCCCGTTGCATCCACCCAGTATCTGATTTTTCGTGGTTCAGACGATGCCGGCACACGAAACTTCATTTCGCCAAACTGATAGCCTGTCCAGACTATGTTGTCCCGAATAAGAGGGAAAATTTCTTTGTAGGTCAATGCATTTTGATTGCCGACAAGAAGAAAATGTTTCCCATGCTGCATTATTGTGGCGACAATTTCCTTGAAGAGTGAAAACGGGGGATTGGTAACAACAATATCTGCTTGCTTCAGATATTCAATACATTCGTCGCTCCGAAAATCGCCGTCTCCGCGAAGAATTCTGATTGCCTTGCCACGTTTAAGAAATTTGACAACCTCTTCTTCTGGCAAGACGCCTTTGGTGTTTGAGAATTTTGAAACATCAAGAACATATCCAAAACCATTTGAAAGCGATTTCCCAAAGTTGTCATTAAGGGAAAGTCTGGTTGTTATAACGCCTGAAGATTTATAGGAAGTACATATTAGGCGCTTCAATTTTAAGACGTTAAAATGCCTTAAAAAGAAAAGGCAGAAGTTCGATTCAAACGGATCATCACAATTGCAGAGAACCGTTTTGCCGGCAAAGTGCGCAGTGTAATGATAGACCTCTTTTAGGATGTCTTCATAGGTCGTATAAAACTCATCATACTTGGCATCCTTTGCCTTCTGGAGATTTGTGTTTTTATTGCCCATGTCGGGTTGCTTCTGCATTCTTCTGCTTATCGCGAATTATACCATTTCTGCCGCGGTCCGTGGCGGAGATTTTCAGTTCAGACATCTTCATCAAGATAAAGCCGAAGCCTTTTCCTCGTCTTTTCGGTAATCTGGAATACTCGCGCCAGCGAGTTGTCCTTTGTCTTAACGTTGTGCCACTCGTAGCGCGAGCCAACGACATCGCCCACAATCGCGCCAATTGGCGCGGCTTCATGTCGCCCACATGGACGCAGAAACGGCCTTGGCCGTCAGTCGCCGTGGAAGGGATTGCCCGACGAGGGGCCGAGGGCGCGAAGATAGACGAAGAACTCAACGTTCCAGTCATGCTCGTATATCGAACCGTCCACGCGCTTGAAGTCGTTCTCGTAGGAGACGCTGAGGCGGAATCCTAGGCAGTCTGTGCGGAAGTCTATCCACGTGCCGATCTCGTCAAGCTCGCCCTCGCGGCAGTCCCAGCGGACATAGGGGCTCCACGCGATGGCGTCGCACAGCTCGTGCTCGAAGCCGACCTCGAGGAACTGGAACTTCGCCCAGTTCAGGTCTTCGTTGCGCATCGTCTCCTTGTCGTATGCGGTCGACGAGTAGTCCCAGCGGCGGTGGCTGCGCCCAGAGTAGGTGACGCGGTAGCTGAACGAATCAAAGAGACGGTGGGACCACTTGAGATCGCCGTAGGCGAACTCGTCGTTTTCCGTGTCGTACTCAAGGCGGGCGGAGAGGCTGACACCCTCCGACGGCAACCAGCGGACGCGGACGCCAGGCACGAATATCGGGGCATCCTCGCCGTAGTTCGGATCCTCGAGGTTTTTCACGAGCCGATGGTATTTGTTGCCCGCCGTGTAGGAGGTGTCGTTGAACTGCACTGCACAGTAGACGTCGAGGTCGAGAAGCGTGCGCGAAAGCCCGCCCTCCTCGGACTTGCGCAGCGCGTTGCGGATACCGGGCGTAACGCCATACCACGAATACGGCAGGTTGCGCGAACGGCCCGCGAACTGGTCGAGCCAGTCGCTGCTTGAGTCAAGGCTGTCGAAGCGGTAGATCCTCTCGTCCTTCTTTGTGCCGGTGACATTGGCCTCCTGCGCAAGCATGTCGAAGTACGGCTCCACGACGTGCGTGACCCCGTTGTCGAAGTCGGCGGTGCCGCGCGCCGCAAACGTCACGCCACCCTCGACGATCGTGCGCCAGGCGTCGTTTCCCGTAGATCCCGCGCGCATGTCGGGAGCGGCCATGTAGCCCGTGTCGCTCCAGTACGTGCCCCTCAGTCCGAAGCGCGGAACGACCGAGAGGACGTCGGCGAACTTCATCGGCAGCGTGAGACGGTGGTACGTGTCAAGGCGGAAGGCGTTGTAGTTCGCCCACGGCCCCGGCGTGTAGCGGTACTGCGCCGGCGTGTCGCGGCTGCCGTACTTGGCGTAGTCGCGGTCGAGATAGCCGATGCGCGTCTGCGACTCGTAGTTGACGGGAAGCGA
>CACWJS010000094.1 GCA_902761275.1 uncultured bacterium
GCAAGGTGTAGTGCGCGAACATGCAGTTGCCTTCCGGCCAGAAAACCTCTGCCCTGTCCTGCATGGCTTCACGGACAAAACCACAGTAGCCCATGCGGATCGAGTCGCCGAGCAGCAATACGCCGCACTTGTTGGTCGCGTCTGGATTGACGACATCGTAGTTGTCGACGATCACCCCGGCCGCGCCCGCCGCAAACGCAAGCGCCGCGCTAGAAAAAAGCAGTGTTCTCATTGTCATCGTGCGAATTCCTTACTGAACAGTTGCGTTGTAGTATGCACAAAATCGTCATAAAACAGCAATCACACATTCACGAACTTGTACGACCAGTCGCACTCGTCCACCGCATCGAAAAGCCGGAAGCCGAACGGCCGCCGGTCGAAGTTAAGAGACGTCGTTTCGGCGTTGAGGATCACAAGATCCTTGTAGCCGTGCATCGACATCCTGTGGGTGTGCCCGCAAATGTAGAACTTCACCCCCGCGTTGCGATACGCCAACAACCGCGCCTCGCGGCCTTCCTTGGGATAGTTCTCGTATGAGTTCCCCTCGTCGAACGCATGGGCGAACGGCGGAATGTGCCCGGCAAGGATTACCCTGCCGCCGTACAACTTGGCCTTTTCGAGCTCGGCCTTGAGCCACTCCTCGTACTTCAGCTGTTCGTCAACGAGCTCCGTCTTGTACCAAAACTGCGTGTTGCCGACAATCACGCGCCAGCCCTTCACATCAAGGGATTGATAGTCGGAGCCAAAGACGGAAAGGTACCTGTCGCGGTTTTCCTTGGAGACCATCTGTCCCATGTCGTGGTTTCCGGGCGCGACGACGACAGGGACTTTGAACATTCCGAGGAGACGCGGCCAGTCGCGGGCGAGATCCTCCGCCTTGTGCGTCATATCGCCCGTAATTAGCACAAGGTCTGGCTTGATGTCATTGACGCGGGCAACCGCGCTTTCGAAACGCGCGAGGTCGGCGGCGTATTTCGCCTCGTTGTCTTGCGGCGTCCAGTCAAAGCCAAATTGCGGGTCGGTCAGATGCGCGATCCTGATGCGTCCCGCGTGACTTTCTGGACTTCCATACGGTGCGCCGCTCTTCGCGAACGCCGGCAAAGCGGCAAGTGCCGAGCCAAGCAGAAACTCTCTTCTGTCCATTTCCATGCAGCCAATTTGTTTTTTACATCTTACCCGGTCATTTGACCGAGACTGGCTTGCCTTCGAAGAAGTCGACGATGGCGCCGACGTTTTCGGCGCCCTGGAAGCCGTGCGGATGATGGCCGTACATGTCGCGCTTGAAGACCTTGATGTCGCCGCCCGCCGCCTTGAAGCGCGGGATGAAGATTTCGCAGTTCTTGCTTGGCGGAACGACCGTGTCAGCCCCGCCGTAGAGTAGCAGAACGGGAATCTTCGCCTTGGCGATCTTGTCCGCAAGGTTTATCGGCATACGCGGATCTTTCGACCAGTCGCCGCCCTCGGGCGAACCCCAGACCTTGGCAGCCGGCCATCCGCTGAGGTTGAACGACGCAAAGTTCATGAGCGGCGCGTCAAAGTAGATGCGCGACACGTCCTCCGGGTGCGCGGCGGCGTAGCGTGTGGAATAAAAGCCGCCCCAGCTCATGCCGATCAGGTTCGCCTTCGCAGCAAAGCCGAGCTTCTCGACGAGGAAGTCGTGGAAACGCTTGGCGATCTCCACGCCCTTCGGCGACATCCAGTCGATGTCGTCTAAATAGACGTAGTAGTAGCCGCGCCTGACGCCATCCTCCTGCCCAGTGAACTCCGCGAATGCGTCCGGCCACTTCATGCACCACATCCACTGGCGTCCCGGCTTTGCCGCGACCGGTTCGTCGAAATACGCCTTGTAACCCTCGAACTTAAACGTGTATCGCTTTGCGCCCGCGTACCCCGCGCCAACTTGCGCAGTAACGCCAGCGTCCGCGAGCCGTGCACCAGCCGTCTTCGCGGTCGCCGCGCTTTCAGCGGCAGGTGCAATCGCCACGACAAGCGCAGCGCCAACTAAAAGAAGTATTCTCCTTGCGTTCATACGATTTGCCTCCACAGTTTTTGTTGTAGTATACACCATATCTGTATGCGGCATCAATCCCCTACAACTGTAGGGGGTACACTTGTAGGGGATTGTGATGTGGCGGCACACATGGTAGAATTAACAGGCAAAAAGCCAATAGGAGGAACAGACCAAATGCACAAGTCAGTTCGCAATCTCGTCTTTGCCGCACTATCGTCGACAACGCTTTTCGCCGCCGCCGAAGTGCATCGTCCCGTCTCGGAGCCAGCAAACCCGATGTTTCTCAAAGGCATCACGAACCGCCCATGGTGGAACGATTCGTGGGAGTTTCGCCTGCCAATCGTCGTTTCAGAATCAAGCACAAACAAAGTCGCAGCATACATTGCCGACTTCATACTCGATCTCGGCAGAACGGACATGGCTGACTCCGTGCGCATCGTCACCGACTACGACGAGGAAATTCCCTGCTGGGCGCAGGCGGCGGGCGGCAAGGATTCAACGAAAGTGCGCATCCAGTTCAAGACGCCGCTCGGCGCGGCCGAGAACAGAAGTTTTCTCGTCTATTTTGGCAACCCAAAGGCGAAGCGCGTCGAACTTTCGAGCGAAGTTAGCGCCGACATCAACGAACGCTTCATCACCCTGCGCAACGCCATGCTTACACTTGACTTTGCACGGCATTCCCCAGACCCTGATGTACTGCGGCGCTTCAAAGTCAACGCCTCGCCTACGGAAAACGAGCTAACGCAGTGCGCAACGCGGATTTCAGACTACTCGCTTCGCATCGACACGGCTAATGCGCCGCGATTTTACACGAACAGGGTGGAGCTCACGCTCTCGACGCCGTTCATGAAAGAGGTAAGAGTCGCAAACGGTGTCTTTTCGTCCACCTACACGCTCTACGCCGATTCCCCGCGCCTCGACTACGCGTTTAAACAGGAGGACGACGCAAAATCACGAATGCGCAGACTATCTCTCGCGCTCTCGCCCGGCGGCGGCTCCGCCTGGGACGATCTCGTCTATCCGTCCCTCGCAGGTTCAATCAACACAGACCGCGCACAGCTCGACTACCGCCCGGATTCCGGCGAGCCGATCCGCCACAGCGACCTCGGCGACTGGAGCGGCGAGGGGTGGTATGCAACCACTGACCGCAAGACTGGCGTTTCCGTCGGCCAGTTCTACAGCGCGGCCGACATCCTTGGGCTCGGCCAGAGCGAATGGAACGGCGACACCGGGGCGCGATGCCACTATATTCAGATGACACTGCGCGGCGACGGCAAACCGCAGGGCGAGGTGCGCGGCGCACTCTTTGGCACGCTTGCTCGCGCCGACGTCGTGCGCGCGGAATACAGGTCGTGGGCGAATCCGCCGCGCATCCTCGCCGGACGCGCCGAGCCAAGGCGAGCAATTGCCGTCAAGCCGCCAGACATGGCGCGGGACTTCTGCTCGTTCCAGCAGATCGGCGTCAACCTTAACGCCCTTCACGGCGACGTGCCTGGCGCAGTTGAAGAAGCGGCAGAAAACACGACAAGGTATCTTCGCCGCGACGGATTCAACGGCGTGCACTTCGTTAATCACCCAGTGTATTTCTGGAACTGGAACCCCGACAAGACGCTCTTCGACGAGATTCATGCGGCATGGACGAACAAGACTTACGGCGGTTCCGGCAAGGCCCGCGCCGAATGGAGCGACCGAGAACGCGGGAGCCGGACGTTCAGGCCGTATTTAGACGCCCTCCACCGTCTCGGCGTCGGCGCGTTCCATTGGGGTGGACTTCTTTTCGGAAATGCCATCCTCGAAAGTGAACGCGCGCGCGAACTTGAGATTGACGCGCTTGGAATACTCAACGCGGAATTCGGTTTCGATGCCACGTGGTGCGCCGCGCAAGGCCGCGAAGGACCTACGATGCCGGATGAAGACTGGTCTCGGCTTGGCGGGTGCTTCTGGAAATACAAGAACCGCACCGACAGGGAGCGCTTCCTTGCGCTCCAGGATATCAGGGTCGAACATGCCCGGAAGTTCTGCGAGGCGGTGCGCAAGGCAGGCGGCAAGCCCCTGACCTGGGGATGCGACCTCGGGCTTCTCGGGAACGAGCAGTTTTCCCTCGACAACGCCGGCGACTTCGACGTCGTCATTCAGGAACTTATGATTGGACACCTGCTCGACCGAAACGAGCGCAACCGCTTCGGCATTGCCCGCATGAGGGCGATGGTCAATAACGAACCACGCACCGTTTGGAACCATTTCTGGACGCGCATAGGCGGCGATGACGTGCGCATCGGCAACTGCGACCTTCCTTTCATGTACGGCGTCAACGGCTTCAATCAGGAAGGCGACGACTACCGACATGTTGACGACGAGATCGTGACAAAGGGGAGCGACTTCTACCACTTCGCCTACAACACCGGGCTTTCGGAGATTTCTCCCAAGTTCACACCAGTCAAGTACATCACCGTCTTCCGCGATTCCGGTGACCACCGCGCTGACATCCTTGAAGGGCGTTGCGGCACCTACATGTACGTCCACCGCTGGGATGACACGACCGAGACTGATGGCGCAGCGAACATCTGGGCGTCGGCGCCGTCGATCCACGTCGACCTCACGCTCAACCGCTTCTTCACGCTCGAAAACCTCAAGCGCTACCCGATATTGGTTTTGCCGCACAACTACACGCTGACGGAGGAGCGCTTCGCCATCGTAAAGAACTACGTCGAGGAAGGAGGCGTGTGCTATGCAGAAGGCGCAAAATTCCCCTACGCAAAGTTCTTTACGGATGGTTCCGAGTCCGTTTCGGGATCGAAGCTCGGCCTCCGCCGCCGCTCATTGGGCAAAGGCAAACTTCTCTATGCCCCGGGCAACCCTTCACTCAAAGGATATGCGCTCGACCCTGGCTCGGAGTTGCGCCGGCTCATCGTCGCGGAGAGCGGCGTCCCCGAGCCGGTAGTCATCGAGGAGCGCTTCGCACGCAAAGTTGACGGCTTCGTACGCACCGATGGGGCAAACTGGATGTTCGGCAGTTTCGCACTCACGATGCCAGGCGGAACCGCCGATGTCGTGCGGGCGACCTTCAACCTACCAGCCGCAAAAGGACGTACGCTCTTCGCGCTCGACATGAAGAGTGGCAAACGCGTTCCATTCGACAGGACGCTCGAATACTTGCAACGTCCGGGCGAGGTGTGCAACTATCTCATCGGTGACGATGCATTCACCGCCATTCCCGAACATGCCTTCTGCGAGACTGGCAGCTTCGGCGCGACCCGCAGGGAAAGTCTTACAGATGGCGCAACGCGCAACCTTGCCGCGATGTCCGAACTCGGCGACTTCAAGGCGCCTGTCAAAGTGGTTCTTTTCCAAAAAACCGCTGGCGGATTTCCAAATGCCACCCACGCACGCGGTTCGCTTATGCAGGAGTTGATGACAAGCGACAGCTACAACGTGAAATCGTTCCGCGACGCTCTTGCGGATGCAAAGCTCCTTCAGCTCAGGGCGCTTGATGCCGAGACACTCGAAAAGGTGTTCTTCGAAAGCGTCGATGAGCTCAAGGCGTTTCTCCGTCGCGGCGGAACGATCATGTTCGACCGTACGCGGACAACGCCGACGGCCAAGGCGTTCCTCAAGGATGTCGGCGTCTACGATGTCAACGAGTCGATTGCGGCCGGCGGCGACTACCACGGCGAGGCCAACTTTGACGACCTCGGCAAAACGCACGAGCTTTTCACCAAACCGTGGAACATCTACCAGCCGTGGGTTGGGAAGCGCATGCAGTCTGGCGTCTGCTACACGAAGTGGGATGCGGAAAACCAGTTTGCGCCGTTCGTCATCTGCAAGCGCGACAGGCCCGACAAAGAGTCTGCCGCGGCGATGTGCGTATGCCAGGACAAGGTGCTTGGGGCGGGCAGGATAGTCTTCCAAGAGAACGACGGCGCGTTCACTTCATGGTACGAGGGCGTGACATACGGTGAAAACCTCCTCTCCTGGGCAATTGGCATGGACTTCAAGGAGCACAAACGAAAGGTGCGCCTTTTGTATGGTGGCTTTGGACAGCCCGTAAAGTTCCCCGAGACAAAGCGCAACAGCTTTTAGTCATATCGCCAAAAATTTGTCGCGGCGATTTGTCTCGATTCCGCGCAGCTTCTACAGAAGGACCCTTCTATAGAAGCTACAGATACCAGATGGGCATGGACAGCAGATTGCCGTGCAAATGCAGTCTATCCAGGTGACATTCTCCGGAAGCTCAAATTGATAGGTTTCGGTCGTGTTCGTGTAGGCGAGGACGCGGAACTCGCGTGTGCCGTGCCAGAGCGTCTTCTCCCATCCCACGGACGGATCCATCTCATCCGCGGACGCGATCACCGCCAGTTGCGCCGCGACGACGCCGGAGACAAGGGTCTTCATAATCGATGAGTTCATGGCGAGACATCCTTTCACAAGGTTTGTTGTATTATACAACAATCGGCGGGAAAACTTCAACCCTCTACAACTGTAGGGGGTATTGCGCTTATAGTCATTTGACCGAGACTGGCTTGCCTTCGAAGAAGTCGACGATGGCGCCGACGTTTTCGGCACCCTGGAAGCCGTGCGGATGGTGGCCGTACATGTCGCGCTTGAAGACCTTGATGTTGCCGCCCGCCGCCTTGAAGCGCGGGATGAAGATTTCGCAGTTCTTGCTTGGCGGAACGACCGTATCAGCCCCGCCGTAGAGGAGCAGAACGGGAATCTTCGCCTTGGCGATCTTGTCCGCGAGGTTTATCGGCATACGCGGATCTTTCGACCAGTCGCCGCCCTCGGGCGAACCCCACACCTTTGCAGCCGGCCATCCGCTGAGGTTGAACGACGCAAAGTTCATGAGCGGCGCGTCAAAGTAGATGCGCGAGACGTCCTCTGGATGGGCCGCAGCATAGCGCGTGGAGTAGAAGCCGCCCCAGCTCATGCCAATCAAGTTCGCCTTCTGAGCAAAGCCGAGCTTCTCGACGAGGAAGTCGTGGAAACGCTTGGCGATCTCCACGCCCTTCGGCGACATCCAGTCGATGTCGTCAAGATAGACGTAGTAGTAGCCGCGCCTGACGCCATCCTCCTGCCCAGTGAACTCCGCGAATGCGCCCGGCCACTTCATGCACCACATCCACTGGCGTCCCGGCTTTGCCTCGACCGGCTCGTCGAAATACGCCTTGTAACCCTCGAACTTAAACGTGTATCGCTTTGCGCCCGCGTATCCCGCGCCGACTTCGGCCTTCACGCCCGCGTCTGCAAGCAGCGCGCCAGCCGTCTTCGCCTCCGCCGCGCCCTCTGCTGCGGCCGCAATGGTCGCGGCAAGCGCGACTCCGGCCAAAAGAAAAACTCCCCTTGCGTTCATCATATTTGCCTCCTCAATTATTTTTGCTACAGTATACACTTTTCGGCGAGAAAACTTCAACCCCCTACAACTGTAGGGGGTGGGTGACGAGCAACAGCTTTTAGTCATATCGCCAGCTCAGTTGGCGATTTTAGTGAAGAATTGCCGACAGTGTTGGCAATTTGCTATTGACATCTCATTCGTATTCTTGCTATAATCGCGCCATTCAAGCAGAAGAAACAGTAGCGAAAGCCATGTATATCGTTCGAAAACTTGATGTCGCACCTGTATTGCAGACAAAGTCGTGTTTTCTTTTCGGACCACGTCAGTGCGGGAAATCGTCTCTCGTGCGCGAAACGATGCAAGACGCACATGTGTTCAACCTTCTTTCCGGCGACACGTTTGCGCACCTTGCAAGAAATCCGAACTACATCGACGAGACATGTCGTGACAATCGCCCTGTTGTCATTGACGAGATACAGAAGATGCCAGCCCTTCTCGACGAAGTACATCGCCTAATCGAAGAAAAGGGAAAGCGATTCCTTCTTACGGGATCAAGCGCCCGCAAATTGCGCAAAGGCGGATTCAACCTACTTGGCGGACGCGCGAGAATCCGCAACCTCCATCCATTCTCCGCTTCCGAACTCGGCGACGCCTTCGACCTTGACCGCGCCGTCAATGTCGGACTCGTGCCAGGCATCTGGTTCTCCGACGATCCAGAGGAAGACCTTGCCGGCTACATATCGCTTTATCTTGAACAGGAGATCATGCAGGAGGGCGCAACACGAAACCTTCCGGCATTCAGCCGATTCCTCGAAGTCGCCGCCCTCTCCAACGGCGAGCAGATAAACTTCCAGTCCATCGCCTCCGATGCGCAAATTCCGCGAAGCACCGTGCAGGAATATTTCAAGATACTGAAGGACACTCTACTCGCCCGCGAAGTTCCGGTTTGGCGCAAGGGTCGCTCGCGCAAGACGGTCGAGACGGCCAAGTTCTACATGTTCGACACAGGCGTGACCCGCCGTCTCTCCGGGCGAAAGGAACTCGTTCGGGGAACGCCTGAATATGGACACGCCTTCGAGAGCTGGATCATGCATGAGATAGCGTCCTATTCAGACGCTTTCCGTCGCGATGCCGAAATCGCATACTGGCGCACGCGCACGAATCTTGAAGTTGATTTCGTCGTGAATGATGATGTCGCAATCGAAGCCAAGACGACGCGCAACGCCACAAAGGACGATCTCAAGGGGCTTCGCGCCATCGGCGACGAAGGCACGTTCCGTCACCGCATCCTCGTATCAGACGAACCGCGCCCACGCGAAGTAGACGGAATATCCATCCTTCCCTGGCGGAATTTCATCGACCGTCTGTGGTCTGGAGATCTTTTTTAGCCCGCCTCGGCCGCACACGGCAAATTCGGCAAATGAACAGAATCTGTCTATACCTGGCCTTGACTACACTCGCGCACACGGCGCTGTGCGAGGTGCCGTCGCTTGCCATACCCGAAATCCTGAGCGGCAAGCACGATTATGAAGACGCCACGCTTACGGGAACCATTGCAGATGTCCTCGACGACGAAACGGATCCCGAACACGTGTTCATGTTCGTTCGGCAAGGCGGTGACAGCATTCTCGTGCCGGTCAACAACGCAAAAGCACGATACCTCGAACTTCGCGAACTAGTCGGCGCGACCGCAACGTTCACCGGGCGGTGCGACGCGACGGTGCAGTGGAACATGCGACGTCACATGGGTCGCAGGTTCAACGTCGTTTCGCCGGACGACATATCCATCGTCACTGCGGCTCCCGAGATCTTCGACGCGCCAGACTGCCTTTCCCTCGATGCGTCGCGCCCAGAGGAAATCGCAAGCTCTCGGCGTCATCGCACAGTCGGGCGAGTCCTTGCAGCGTGGAACAGCAACAACGTGCTTATCCTTACACCCTCCAACCGTCTCATGCGCATAGAGCTCGCAGACCCCAAGCCGCCGCGCTTCGGGGAATCGGTGGAAGCCGTCGGCTTTCCAGAGACCGATCTCTACCACCTCAACCTCGTGCGCGCACGGTGGCGTCCGGCCACACTTCCTGACGCGCCGGTGGAAACCGTGCGGGATACGACGCTCCGCGAACTGTTCGAAGACCTCCCTTCTGGCAAGCCGATCTTCCAGGAACGGCTCTACGGCAAGACGCTTCGGCTCAAGGGACGGGTAGCGGACATGCCGCGCGACGGAGTGATGAAAATCGTAGACGGCGCTTTCACCCTTGCCGTGGACATAAGCGCACTCGGCGATGATCTGCCGTCGCAACTTGACGCAGGATGCATCGTCGAAGTGACCGGCTCGTGCATAATGGACGTTCCAAACTGGCACCCCCACGCGCCCTTTCCCAAGATCAGCGGCATCACGCTCGTCGCACGGACGCAGGACGACATCATGATACTCGCACATGCGCCGTGGTGGACGCCAAGGCGTCTTCTCGCCGTGATCATAGGGCTTGTCGTCGCGCTTCTCGCGTTTTTCATGTGGAACCGCATCTTGCGACGGATAATTGAGCGGCGCGGCCGCGAGTTGTTCAAGGAACAAGTCGCGCATGTTAGCGCGAACCTGCGCACACAGGAACGCACCCGCCTCGCAATCGAGCTGCACGACTCAATCTCCCAGAACCTGACCGGCATCGCGCTTGAGCTGAAAGCCGCGCAGACCGCCGCAGTGGAAGACATGCCGACGGCGCTCTCGCACCTCGCCATCGCAGAACGGTCGCTCGCGTCATGCCACGGCGAACTGAGGAACTGCCTGTGGGACCTGCGGCACGGCACACTCGAATCGCTCGACATGAACGAGGCGATACGGCAGACGCTTCGCCCGCAGATCGGCGACGTCAACCTCGCAGTTCGCTTCAACGTGCCACGGCGTCGACTTACGGACAATACGGCATACGCGATCCTGAAGATCGTACGAGAACTTGCCGTAAACGCGGCAAGGCACGGCAA
>CACWJS010000095.1 GCA_902761275.1 uncultured bacterium
GACGTCTTTCTCTTCGCGTAGCCCATGGCGGTTACTTTATCACCCTGACGCGGATGACTGCATCGCTCGCCTCAAGGGCCTTCACGACGTCGGCCGGAACCGCGGAGTCGGTGTCGATGAGCGTGTAGGCGAAGTCGCCGCGGCTCTTGTTTGCGATGGCGTCGATGTTGACCTTGGCGTTGCCGAGGATCGACGTGAACGTGCCGATCATGTTCGCCTCGTTCTTGTGGCAGATCGCCACGCGTCCGGCCCTGTTGGGGATGCCGAGCGAGCAAGCCGGGTAGTTGACCGAGTTGACGATGTTGCCGTTCTCGAGGAAGTCGCGCATCTCCTTGACGGCCATGACCGCGCAGTTGTCCTCGGACTCCTCGGTAGAGGCGCCGAGATGCGGGATCACGATGCAGCCCTTCTGGCCGGCGGTCGTCGCATTGGGGAAGTCGGAGACGTACTTGCGGACCTTGCCGGACTCGATCGCGGCAAGCATGTCCTTCTCGTTGACGAGCGCGTCGCGCGCCGCGTTGATGATAATGACGCCGCGCTTCATCATTGCGAGCGCGTCGGCGTTGATCATGCCCTTGGTGGAGTCGAGCGCGGGGACGTGGATGGTGATGAAGTCGCAGGAACGGTAGATTGCCTCGACGTTCTTGCAGTGCTTCACGGCGTGGTCGAGCTGCCACGCGGCGTCGACGGAAAGGTAGGGATCGTAGCCGAAGACCTCCATGCCGAGCTCGACCGCTGCGTTCGCGACCTTCTGACCAATTGCGCCGAGCCCGATGACGCCGAGCTTCTTGCCCTGGATCTCGGTTCCCGCAAACGCCTTCTTGGCCTTCTCGGCGGCCTTGCCGATCGCTGGATCGGCGGCGTTCTCCTTGACCCACTCGATGCCGCCAACGATATCGCGGCTCGCGAGGAGCATCGCGGCAATCACGAGTTCCTTTACGCCGTTGGCGTTCGCGCCCGGCGTGTTGAACACGACGATGCCCTTCTTGGCGTATTCGGCGTGGGGGATGTTGTTGACGCCCGCGCCTGCGCGCGCGACGGCGAGGAGATTAGGGCCAGGGACGAGTTCGTCCATCTTGGCGCTTCTCACGAAGACGGCGTCGGCCTCTTCGAATTTCTCGGTACGGGCGTAGTTTTCGCCCAGGTTGTTGAGCCCGCAATCCGCAATCGGATTGAGGCAGTTGTATTTGTAGTTCATTTTCTGCTTTCTTCCGTAGAGTTTATCATGGAATTTGCCGTCACGCATGACGACAGCGGATATTATACCACATTTTCACTCGGAAAGCTCGACGGTGAACGGGCCGTCGTTAAGAAGACGGACTTTCATGTCAGCACCGAAACGTCCGGTGCTGACGCGTTCGGGGCCAAGCGCCGCGCGAAGATCTGCGACAAAGCGCTCGTAGAGCGGAATCGCGAGGTCGGGCCGCGCGGCGGCGGAAAAGCCTGGGCGGTTGCCGTGGTCGGTGTCGGCGTAGAGAGTGAACTGCGAAACGACAATAACGGAGCCGGCGACATCCTCGATAGACTTGTTCGTCTTGCCGTTCTCGTCTTCGAAGATCCTCAGCTTGACGACGCGCGAGGCGAGCTTGTCGGCCATCGCCTCGGTATCGCCATGCGTCACGCCGAAGAGTATCAAGTACCCCTTGCCGATTTCGGCGACAACTTCACCGTCAATCGTGACGCTCGCCTCGGTAACGCGCTGGACAAGCGCCTTCATCGCCTGAAAGCAGACCTGAGCGTCTCGTCGCGCTTTGCAATCGCGCGTTCGGTGTCCTTCAAGGTGCGGATTATCTCTTCGTTGTTCGGCGCAATCTCATGCGCCTTCTTAACGTACTCAAGCGCCTTTTCAAGACGGTTCGTCTTGCGATAGATTATGGAGAGGTTATTGAGGACTGCAGGCTCGTCAGGACGCTTTATAAGCGTACGCTCAAGATAGAACTCCGCATCTTTGAACTTCTCTTCCATGAGAAACGCCATGCCTGTGCCGAAGTTCGCCTCGGGATCCTCTGGGTCAATCTGCAAGACCGTTGCGCCGTACTTGCGCGCCTCGATGAAGTCGGCGCGGCGAAGCGAAAGCCGAAGCCCCTCGTAAGGTGTCATTTGCATAAACGTACGCATACGCTCATAGTCAATGAGCCGCATCATGTGTTTGACGGCGTCGTTCCACTCGTCAAGATCGTTCGCAAGCTGCTCGTCGTCTCTCATGCGGGCAAAGCGCGAAATGCGCCACGACACCGCCGAGACTGCGCTTCGCAGCGCAGGCGAAACGGCTACATGGGGATTCTCCTTCGCGACCCTAATGATCCTCGCAGCTATGGCATTCGCGACAGATATGCCGCGCTCGGCCTCAGCATCGGAAAGGCCCTTCTCGCGAGCAACGAAGCCGGAACACTTCGGAAGTGGCTTCCTCGCACGACGCCAGAACTCAAAGCCGAGCTGAATCGCGGCATTGTCCATGCCGTTCGTCTTTTCGCCGGCCCAGACTCGTAAAAGAACGGGCACTCCGACCTCCACAGACGAACGGTCGGGCGAACCCTCTTCGAAGTACCGCGTGCGAATGAACTTATCCCACTGCGAAGGCCCGCCCATCATGTTGAGCGGCTTCACTTGCGAGCCCATCAATGCGGCAAGGAGTTCGATGCCAGGATCAAGTCGTCCATCGGTGAAGAGGTACTTTGCGTCACCACACTCGCGCACAGTCTCGACGATTGCATCATGGACGACAGATCTCAATTCCGTTTCTACCGGACGATGGAGACGAAACACGGTGGGCAGGACGCATGCTATGACAACCACCTGCACGAGATTGCGCATGGCGATTCCACGTGGCTCGACCGGCCTGAACACGCCGTCATCCTCGTCGAAGAAGAAAATCTCCTGGCAACCGAGCGCAAAGCACGACGAGGCAAGCGCGAGAGTGATTGCCGTCATCAGCATGAATGCGCATTCGAGGAAGTCTGAGTTAATCTCGACCGCACCAGACGAGAAAGACCAAAGCCGAGTGTAGGGGAGAATTCCACATTGGACGAGCGCAAGGACTCCAGCGAAGAAGAGCAAGAGACCGAGGCGAAAGCGTATTGGCTCGGTATCGCGGCAAAGCATCGGGAATAGGACGAGCGAGACAACGAGCGGAAGAAGCGAGAACGTAACCGCAAGCACCCAGCCAATTGGCGAAGCGGCAGTTGCGATAACATCGTAGTAGCTCACAGTATAGCGGAAGGCGAGATCAAATCCGTTCCATCCATAAGCATCAAGCCCGCCAAACGCCACGAACACAACAATGTTCAACACGGCAAAAAGCAAAAGCCCAGCCACAAACGAGAAGAACATACGCCAACGCGGCATAAAGCCAAGATGTCCTGGGTCGGCGTCTACCTGCTGCTTTTCGTTGAGAAGCGCAGCAAGCGCGAGTCGTTGCGCAATATAGTAGACGAGAGGGAGAAGAAATCCAACTGGCGTCTCTGCCGTGACAGCGCCGGCAAAACCCATCGAAAGCAGGATTCGCCACGTGCCGCCAGACTTCAGGAACCGCAAGAAAAGGTAGAGCGAGAGTATAAGCCCCATAAACTGAAGCGCGCCGGGGGAGACTGGCGATATGATGCGGAACATGGCATCGCCAGCGCCGAAGCACACAGTCGCAATCATCGCAAAGAGTGGAGCAATCCAACTCCAATGCACGAAGTCTTTAACTCGCGCAAGGGCTGCGACAATCTGCCTCAAGACAAGATATACGAAGAATACCGAGATTCCACCGATTAGCGAACCTATTATGCGCAAGACTGCCGTAACATATTCAGGCCCGCAGAAAGAAAGCACACCAACGGCGAGAAGTCGCCAAGCGCCATGGAAGATGGTCGTAGGCGGTCGTATTCTTGCGGCAACACTCATTTCGTTCCAGAGCGAAGGATCAAGCCCGCGCGGGGAGAAGATCAAGTACACAAGCGTGAAGCCGATACCAGCCAAGAATGCGAGAAACACATCCCGCTTCCGCAGCCTGTCGCCGTCAAATAATGTCTTATCCATAGTCATCATTTTTAATGTATAGCGGTATTATCCCATATTTCGCCACTCTCGTCAATGACGTAAGAGAAAAAGAAAAGCGCAAGACACCATTGCGGCATCTTGCACTTTGCTTTTCTTTAGCAACCGTTGCTCAGACCTTCTGGCGACGGCGCTTCAGCCCAAGAAGCATTCCACCCACGAGGAAGAGAAGCCCACTCGTCGGCTCAGGAACAGCGTAGGTCGCACCCTGACCAAATGCAGTTGCTGGCAAAACAGACATCGGGCTACTGAATATGTACTGCCCAAGGTTGGCCTCAAGACCAGTTGTCTTGCCATACTTATCGCCTATCAATTCAAGCATGAATGTGCCAGAACCATTATTAGAAACAAACTCTGAGTATGCATACGCATCATTGTCATAAAAATCCCGCCAAGTAGTCGAATCTAAAGAACCAATGAGTGAATCATTGTAGTACAAATTAGCCTGCGTCCAATTGGACTCAACTGGGGTTCCATCCCAATCATTCACACTAATTGGATTGGAATCGACCATCCAATATATGTAGTCAGCTTTCACCGCGAGGACAGACGCGAAAGCGAGAAGAAATATTATTTTTTTCATTGTAGTATTTTCTTTTGAGGTTATATCACGTCTTTCTCGGCGGCTTACCATGTAATAGTAGTCCCCGTCCCAGCGGCCTTTTTGACATACCAAAAGCCAGCATACGCCCCCAACGCAGGAGGATTTTCGGTAGTAATAGTTGTACCCGCAACCTTCTTCCAAGCAGTTCCGTTATACGTATAATAGCCAGCGAACGAATCACCAATAGGAAGGATCTTATCGCCCTTTGCAACAATTGTCGACAATTTCCCAGCCAGATCAGAGATAGCCGTATCCGTCGGGTTGGAAAGCAGATAGGTCTTACCAGTTTCGCTTATCGTGGTAGTCTTGGTTGCGACAGGCGAGCCATAGACATATATCTTCTGAGAGGCCGCAGGATTGCTTCCAAAAACAACCCAAAGTGCGCTACCAACAGCAATTGTAACCTCCGTAGAACCAGCAGAAACACTTGTGCCTGCTATTTTTTCAGTTGCCGCAACATCTGGTGCAGCCCAAGTTCCCCCAGAGACTTCCCAAACTTGGTAAGAAGCGCCGTTGTAATGATACAACTTCGTCCCATCTGGAAGATTCGCCGCTTTGACAAGATCGTGAACCGATACCGGCGCGGTAGAACCAATGGTCTGATATGGGACAGGAATTATGTAATTTTTCTGAGTTGTCGTAGTGGCAATCTCTGTCACGCCAACCGTGATTGGAGAATACGCCACAGGATCTGCCACTGCTGCGAAAGCGAGCGCGGCAATCGAAACGGAGAGTAGCTTTTTCATTTTAAGTGCCTCCCAATCTTACTTGACTGTTGAAACCTTGAAGAACTGAGCGCCATCTTTCTTGGGTGCCACAAGTTCAATCTCTCCGGCAGAATCGCCGTTGACACCAGTGCTGGCGGGAGCAGAAAACTCCGTAGCACCACTGCCAGAAACGAGCGTGTAGCCGACGAACGGACGCGTATTGGCAACGGTGACGACGACATTCGCACCGACGATCTTGATGCCGGTGACCGTGGGCTGCGGAACATCAGCAGCGGCGAGGTCGTAGGAACCTGCCGAAACCGCCTTGTCGGCATTCGCTGACCCGAAATTGCCAGAATTTGAGACAGAGGAGACAACCTCGGCCTTGACCCAGGGCTGAATCTTTGGCTGGCCATTTGCATCAAGTCCCGCCGGGGTGCCGCCGTTGTCGAAATCACGGGTGTCAAGAAGATAGACGCCCCAAGTTCCACCAGAATACTTCGCGGCTGTTACTTCATCGACCATATAGACGACCGAAGAGCACTTGCCTGCAAGCTTCGTCTGATAGTTAAGGACAATCTCCTGCGAACCATCCGCCTTGGTGTAGACGAGCGAATAGCACTCGCCGACCTTGACATCAGTACCATCAGCATACTTGTCAGGACCTGGCGTCGAGAACGAAACGATCAAATCGTTCATCCCGGCAACTGCGGCCGCAGAAGCGAGCGCAAAGAGAACTGCAATTGTCTTTTTCATTGTTGTTTTCCTTTAAAAGTTTACTTCAGCACCGGAGTGATAGTGTAATTTCCAGCTTCAAGCGGGATCTTAACTGCACTGGCGTCCTCGAATTCGTTTGACGTTGTACCATTCGAGACGACATACTTCACAGCAGACGCCTCAGGCGCACCAGCGACATTAACCGCAAGCGTAATTTCATCCACATCGGTATCTGTGGCTGCCGGCGCAACCGCGATGTTAGCGGTCGAAACGTCCATTGGAAGACCAAGCGCCTTGCAAACAATTTCGCTCAAGCCATTATCCGCAATAGCACCAGCATCTTCAGTTGAGCCATCGGCATTAACAACCTTAACAACTGTCGTCGGATCAACTTCAGGGCTTGCAGTCTTTGCAGCGCCTGACGCCTCGGCAATCGAGCCATACTTCTTATCACCATACGCCGCGACCGCGACTTCGTATGCACCAGTGACAGAAGTGATTGAGCCCGAGCCGCTGGCGCTAATAGAAGCAAGGCTATTCGCATCAAGGATCAAGGGATCTTCACTAGCAAGCAAGACATCATCAACATAGAAGCTGACCACCTTGTCACGATAGTTGAGAATCATCGAGAAGGAGGTATCGCCAGCCCCAGGAGTTGCTCCAGTCAACTTGTGCCAAGAATTACTTGCGTATCCATAGAAGTTGGTCTCATTCTGACCATCGATACCAACCGCAAAGCCTGCCTTGGGCGAACCACTCACATCAAAGTCACTCGTGCTGCTTGGAGTAAGAAGCGCGGTCGCCGAGATCTTCACAATGCCATCGCTTGTTGGAGCTTCGGCAAAATTGTCAATGCCAAGCGAAGCGTCTTCAAGCTTGATCGCACTGCCATCGATAGTGACAGCAGCACCGTTCGTCGCGCAGTTGGGATGAACGATCTCAACGTTTTCGACCTTCACGCCAAACCAGCCGTTGGTCTCATTGCCAAAAGCGGAGAGAGACACGTACGCACTCGCGCACGCAATCAATCCAAGCATTGTTTTAGCTTTCATCTAATCCTCCTTAAAAGGTTTACGGCACATATTCTACCCCATTTGGGGGAAACCGTCAAGGGGGGTATTGAAAAAAATTTAATTTTTTTTCGTAATGGTTCTGCCGCGCAGAAAAAGCGCATTACGACGCAGCCTTGCCGAAGATGTTGCCGTAGCGGCTGAGGTTCAGCGCTTCGACAAACGACGATATCTTCGTAACCGTGGAACACGGGTCGATAGATGCGTCCATGCAGTCGCCCTCGAGAGCGAGAAGCGGGCAGCCGATCGAGTCGAGAGTCTCGCGAAGGAGCTTAGAGAACGCGCGGTCCGCGAGCGAGCAACGCCCGAAGCCGTGAGTATAGAGAACGACGCCGTTGAACTTGCCCTCGGGAATCGCCTTCCGCACGTATTCAACGCGCTGCGCGGGATCGAGGAAGCCCGACTGGAGAAGCTTCCTTGCAAGCGAGCGATAGGGATCCTTCGGGTCAAGCGGCTCCCAGCCGACAAAATTCGTCTCTTCGAAAACAATCGGCGCGTTGCACGTCGTCTCGAGGAACGTGAGGTGCTTCGTGTCGTAGAAAGGCGGCAAATGAAGCCAGAGAAGACGATGCGTGTCGTCGATGGAGTAACGCTTCTCGGCCCACAGCTTCTTCTGGATGAGCTCGTCGCGATACGCCGTCTGGATGTCGACGAGATCCTGCGTGCCCCAGAGCTGCGAAAACACTATCGCGTTGTAGATCGCTTCGCTGCCGCGGACGAGAGGCGGCGACGTAAACCTTAGGTGCGCACACTGACGCGCGAGCTCTGCGGCCTCGTTTGAGAGGACGCACGCCTCTTCGAGACGGCCCTGGTCGAGCTTGCGGCCAAACGCCTTCTCCATAAGCGCGACGGACTCGGCAAGGCCATCTGCAATCGTCTCGATTGCGGCGCGGCTCTGGCCGTTGATCGGCGTCTGGAGAGAGTAGAGGCGATCTGGAATCTTGTATTCGCGCGCGAGGTCTGCAAACACGCGCTCCGCCTGCTGACAGGGCTGCATCGTCGAGACAATGTAGTCGGGCTTCTCGAGCTCCATGCCCTCGAGCATGCGGAGGAACGAGCATGTCTGGCCGTCAAACCCCTTCTGCGCGGCCTTGCCAAGCGCTTCCTTGACCTTGTCGGCCTTGCGACCGAAGAGCGCGGCATATGTCTCGAGAGTGCGAACGCGGCAATCCATCGCGTTGAGGATTTCCGTCGGGAAGAAAAGGTTGCGCCAGACGAGCGGCTTCGACTTGTCGGACGAGAAGAAGTCGCGCTTCGTCGACTTGATCCTGAGCAAGACGGACTTGCCACGCGTCGGCTCGTACTCGACCTTGGCGAGGTCAAGCTTGCCGGCGTCGCGGAGATCGTGAAGCTGGCGGGCGATCACCGCCGCACCGAGAGCGCCCATCACCTCGTGATACTGCGGTATGACAATTTCGCTGCCGGTAAGTTTCTTGAGGAAGAACGCGACGGCGCTATTGAACGCGACACCGCCCTGAAAAAGAATCTTGCGTCCGGGAGCGTTAAGAAGAAGCTGGCCGACCGAGTTGAGGATCGTGCGCGCCTGTGCCTTACACGCGCCCGCGAGCAAGTCGCCGATCGGAACGCGGTTCTTGAACTTGTTGATCGACGTCGCGGAAAGAACGGCGCAGACCGAGCTGAATTCGGTGTCGGACTCGTAGTTGACCTTGTCCGCCACGTCCTCGATCTTGACGCCAAGCTTCGCCGCGACGGAGTCGAGGAAGCTGCCAGTGCCAGCGGCGCAAACGCCCGACATCATGCTCGTCCAGAGCTTCATCGTCGGGTTGTACACCATGCACTTGGAATCCTGGCCACCGCAGTCGATGATTGCGTCGACGTCGGGATGGAGGAACTTCGCGCCCGCAACGTGCGCCGTCACTTCGCTGACCTGGAAATCAAACGGAATGAACTTGCGCGTGTCCTCGACGATCTGGCTGCCCGTCACGACAATTGCCGAGATGTCCTTGAAGGAAGTAATGCCAGCGACCTTCAAGAACTCGAGCGCGAGGCGCTTCGACGCGCCGCCACCGCACGCGCCGCACCCCGAGCAATGACCAGTACAGGCGACCTTGCCCGAGTCGATGGGCTGGGTGCGCTTGTAGACCGTGCGCTCCACCTTGCCGTCTTCGCCGAGGAGGACGGCCTTGAAAGTCGTCGAGCCGATGTCGATGCCGAGGTAGCGTTTCTTTTCCATTGTCTTACAGCTTGTTGCGCTGGATCTTGCCTGAAACAGTCTTGGGAAGCTCGTCGCGGAACACGACGATGCGAGGATACTTGTAGGGAGCCGTGTGCGTCTTCACGTACTCCTGAATCTCCTTCTTGAGCTCCTCCGTGCCCTCCTTGCCCTTCACGAGCTTGATCGTCGCCTTGACGACCTGTCCGCGCACGGGATCGGGCGCGGCGGAAACGCCGCACTCGACGACGTAGGGAAGCTCCATGATGACGTTCTCGATCTCAAACGGCCCGATGCGGTAGCCCGACGACTTGATGACGTCGTCTGCGCGACCGACGTAGTGGTAATAGCCGTCCTCGTCCTTCCACGCGAGATCGCCCGTGTGGTAGCAGCCGTGGCGCCACGCCTCCGCCGTCTTCTCCTCGTCCTTGTAGTAGCCGACGAAGATGCCGGGGTGCGGGTTCGAGCGCGGGGTCCTGACGACGATCTCGCCGTGTTCGCCGGCTGGAACGGAGTGCCCCTCGGGGTCGACGAGGTCGATGCCGTAGTCGGGAATCGGCTTGCCCATCGCGCCCGGCTTGATCTCGTCGCCGAAGAGCGTGCCGAGCGCGCACGTCGTCTCGGTCTGGCCAAAGCCCTCGTAAATCGAAAGACCAGTCGCGCGCTTGAACTGCGTAAACACCTCGGGGTTCAGCGCCTCGCCCGCGGTAGTCGCGTGATGCACCGACGAGAAGTCGTACTTCGAGATGTCCTCTTTGATGAGCATGCGGTACATCGTCGGCGGCGCGCAGAAAGTCGTGATGCCGTACTTCGCGAACATCGGGAGGATCTGCTCGGCGTGGAAGCGAGCGAAGTCGTAGACGAAAAGAGCCCCCTCGCACATCCACTGGCCGTAGAACTTGCCCCAGCTCGCCTTGGCCCAGCCCGTCTCGGAGATCGTGAGGTGCAGCCCGTCGCGCTCGACCTGGTGCCAGTACTTCGC